>VBAL01000065.1:21436-28045 GCA_005888595.1 Candidatus Segetimicrobium genomatis | reverse complement strand
TCGCCATCGGCCTCCGTCTGGATGAGATTCCCAATCGGGTCACGGGGTTGACCAAAGCGGCATTCGAACCGGCTCTGGACTACGTCGTGGTCAAGATCACGCGATGGCCGTTTGACAAGTTTCCGACCATCGACCGGCGGCTCGGCATCCAGATGAAGGCCACCGGAGAAGTGATGGCAATCGGGCGGTCCTTTCCCGAGGCGCTGCTCAAAGCTGTTCGGTCGCTCGACCTTCCGGTGCGGGGACTGCGTCTGGCCGATGCCGCGGGCTGGACGGACGCGGAAATGGTGTCACTCGTGGCGGAGGCCACGGACCTTCGGCTGTTTGCCCTGGCCGAGGCGCTGCGGCGGGGCTGGGTGGTGGACGATCTGGCGGCGCGTTCGGGCATCGACCGGTTCTTCATCGCCGAGATCGCCCGCATTGTCTCCTGCGAGCGGCAGCTCACCGACGGCCTCGGATCCCTGTTGCTGGCGAAGCGGCTTGGATTTCCGGATGCGGAGATTGCGGCGCTAGTGGGCGGGGGGGAATCTGAGGTCCGCGCGCGCAGGATGGCGGCGGGGCTCGTGCCCGCCTATAAGATCGTCGATACGTGCGCCGGTGAATTCCCGGCCGCCACTCCGTATTACTACTCGACGTACGAGGTGGAAGATGAGCAGCCGGAAGCCCGCGGGCCGCGCATCGTGGTGCTGGGGGCAGGCCCGATCCGGATCGGGCAGGGGATCGAGTTCGACTACTCCACCGTACACGCGGTAAAAGCGCTGCGGGAGGCGGGGTATGAGGCGGTCATCATCAACAACAACCCCGAGACGGTGAGTACAGATTTCGACATCTCAGACCGTCTGTACTTCGAGCCGTTGACGGTTGAAGACGTCCTGCACGTGGTTCACCGTGAGCAGCCCGACGGCGTGCTGGTGCAGTTCGGCGGACAGACCGCGCTCAACCTGGCGGGGCCGCTCCACGACGCCGGCGTCCGAATCCTTGGGACCTCGGTGCGATCGCTGGATATCTCCGAGGACCGTGAGAAATTCTCTGGATTGCTCGCCGCACTGGACATCGAGCGTCCGGAGGGTGGCGGAGTCTGGTCTCTGGGCGACTGTGAGGCGCTGCTCCGGAGGATCGGGTTGCCGGTCATCGTCCGCCCCTCCTATGTACTGGGCGGGCGGGGCATGGAGATCGCCGACACCGGCGAGCGGGTGCGGGCCTTCGTCGCCGGCGCGCTCGCCCGCGACTCCGCGCACCCCCTACTCATCGACCGGTACGTGGAGGGGCTGGAGATCGAGGTCGATGCGATCTCCGACGGGACGTCCGTGCTGATTCCGGGGATTATGGAACACGTGGAGCGGGCCGGCGTACACTCCGGTGATAGCATCGCGCTCTTCCCTGCGCCGCACCTGCCAGAAGGCGTTGCCGCCGGCGTCATGGACATCACGGCCCGGCTGGCCCGCGCGCTGGACGTGCATGGCTTCTTGAATCTTCAGTTCGTCTACGACGGCACTCGCCTCTACGTCCTGGAAGCCAACCTGCGCGCCAGCCGGACGGTGCCGTTCGTCAGCAAGGCCGTGGGAGTGCCGCTGGTTCAGATTGCGACCCGGATGATGCTCGGGGATGCGCTGGCGGATCTGGGATTCGCCGGCGTCCACCAACTCCCGGCTCCGCCGCACGTTGCCGTCAAGGCACCGGTGTTCTCAATGGAGAAACTGCCGCGGGCGGAAGCTGCCGTGGGACCGGAGATGAAGTCGACCGGCGAAGTGATGGGGTTCGGGCGCGACGTTGCAGACGCGTTGCACAAGGCGCTGGTAGCCGCCGGATGGCATGGCCGGGAGCGGAGTGTTCTGGTCTCACTGGCCGACCGTCACAAACAGCAGGCCGTGCCCTTGCTGCGCGATGTTGCGGCGGCGGGGTTCCGGCTCGTGGCCACGCCGAACACCGCGGCGGCGCTCCACCGCGCGGGGATCCCTGCCGAGGTGGTGACGTTCGACCAGGCCGCGGAGCTCACGGTGGGGCTGGTGCTCAACACGCCGACGCGGGGGGCCGATGCCTCCCGCCGCGGGTTTCAGCTTCGCCGCAGCGCGCTGCAACGCCGGATCCCGTGTGTCACCTCGCTCGATACCGCCGCCGCCATCCTCACCGCCCTCATCGGTGCGGGTGAACGTGCCACCGCCGTCCACCCCCTGGTAGGATCGGCGCTGCGGTAACTCCCCGCGGTTGCATTTTTATTCACACTTCGGTATTATTATTCGCACGCTCCCATTTCCCCAGGGTAGGGTCGGATGACGATTCGGGCCAGTATCATTGGAGCCTCAGGTTACGGCGGCGGGGAGCTGGCCCGTCTGCTGGTGGGTCATCCGGAGGTCACGCTGGTGCATCTGGGGGCGGAGAGCCGGCAGGGTGAGGCCATGGCGGATCTGTACCCGAACCTGCGTGGGCTCACCTCAGCCGCCACCGGACCCAGCGACGCGGAAGGTGTGGCGCGTGATTCCGATGTGGTGTTCCTTGCCCTTCCTGCGGGCAAGGCGATGGGACTCGCGCCGGCGATGCTCGAGCACACCCGGATCGTGGATCTGGGCGCCGACTTCCGATTCAAAGACCCGCACGTGTACGAGCAGTGGTACCGCGCCCCGCACACGTCGGCGGGTCTGCTGGACGAGGCCGTCTACGGACTGACCGAGTTTCGCCGGAGCGAGATCCGCCGGGCCCGGGTGGTGGGCAATCCCGGGTGTTACCCGACGGCTGCGCTGCTGGCCATTCTGCCGCTCCTGCAGTCGGAGAGGCTGAGCGCGGCCGGCGTCATCATCGATGCCAAGTCGGGAATCTCCGGAGCCGGGCGAGGGCTCTCCATGGATACGCATTTTGCGGAGGTAAACGAAAACGTGAAGCCCTATGGCGTGGCGGGACACCGGCACACGCCGGAGATCGAGCAGGAACTGGCGGTCGCCCTGGGGCGCCCGGTGACGGTGACCTTCACACCACACCTCGTTCCCATGACGCGCGGCATCCTCGCGACGGCGTACCTGCCGCTTGCCGGCCGCATCACAACGGAAGAGGCTACGGCGATGCTGGAAGAGGCATATGCGGGTGAGCCGTTTGTGCGTGTCCTCACAGAGGGACTGCCGCAGACCAAGGCCACCACCGGCTCCAACTTTTGCGACGTGGCGGTACGAGTGGACGGCCGTACCGGAGTTGCCGTTGCGATGTCCGCACTCGACAATCTGGTCAAAGGCGCCAGCGGGCAGGCTGTGCAGAACATGAATGTCATGTTCGGCCTACCGGAGGAGACTGGGTTGCGAATGCCGGGGTTGTATCCGTGAAGCCAGAACGCAGAATGCAGAACGCAGCACCCATCTTTCTGCCATCTGCGTTCTGCGCTCTGCGTTCTACTCGTGAGGGGTGAAGACAATGGTCGTGAGGGCTGCGGAGACCAGCATAATTGAGGGCGGCGTCACGTCCCCGCAGGGCTTCCGGGCAGCCGGTGTGCATTGCGGGGTCAAGGCGTCCAAGAGAGATCTGGCCCTGGTCACCTCTGAACGGCTGGCGTCAGCGGCGGCGCTGTTCACGACGAATGCCATCAAGGCCGCGCCTGTGCTGGTGAGTCAGGAGAAGATCCAATCCGGGGTGGCGCAGGCGATTCTCGTCAACAGCGGAAACGCCAACGCCTGCACCGGGACGCAGGGGCTCAGCGACGCGCGGGAGATGACGGCGCTGGCCGGCCTGCAGCTCGGCATCGCCGAAGAGTTCGTGCTGGTCGCCAGTACGGGTGTAATCGGTGTTCCGCTGCCGATGGGGGCCGTCCGCAAGGGGGTTCCTGAGGTGATCCGGGCGCTGGGGCCACAGGGCGGAGCGGATGCAGCCGACGCCATCGTCACCACCGACGCGTTCCCGAAAACGGCGGCGGTGCAGGTGGAGCTCGGGGGCGCGCTGGTGACCATCGGCGGCATGGCCAAGGGCGCGGGGATGATTCACCCCAACATGGCGACCACCCTGTGCATCCTGACGACAGACGCGTTGATTCCCCCACACCAACTGCGGTGGGCGTTGAGGTGGGCGATCGACAGGTCGTTCAACTGCATCTCAGTCGATGGCGACACCAGCACCAATGATACCGTGTTCTGTCTGGCCAACGGCCTGGCCGGCAACGCTCCGCTGGTGGATCATAATCAGGCATTCGACAAGTTTACCGGCGCGCTCGGCGAGGTCACAACCGCACTGGCCAAGATGGTGGTGCGCGATGGCGAAGGGGCGTCAAGGGTCGGAAGCCTTCTCGTACGCGGCGCGCGGTCCAGCGACGATGCGAAGCGGGCCGCAACGGCGGTGATGACGTCCCCGCTGGTGAAGACCGCGCTGTGCGGTGGCGAGCCCAACTGGGGCCGTATCCTGGCCGCCGTGGGGCGATCAGGCGCAGAAGTGAACCCGGGCGCGATCGATGTGTGGATCGGCGGTGTGCTGGTGGTCCGGAACGGCACGGCTGCGTCGCCCGATCTCTCGGCGGCTGCTTCGGCAATGCGCGCCCCGGAGGTGGAGATTATCGTGGATCTGCATCTCAGCGACGGGATGTTCACCGGATGGTTCTCGGATTTGAATGAGAACTACGTCAGGGTGAATGCTGGCTACTTAACCTAGTGACGCAGTCGCGATGTCGCGCAGTCGCGGATTCCGCATCGTGACCGCGTGACTGCGCGGCCGCGTGCGCCTATGGGAAAACATCGCTTATGGTAATCAACGTTCGCACGGCCGTTGATCTGGGCGCATCACTGGCGCAAGCGCTGCGCTATGTGAACGCGTGGAAATCCAGAACCGTCGTGGTCAAGTACGGCGGCAGTGTGATGATGTCGGGTGTGTCCAGTGCGGGCCGGGACACGGTCATCGAGGACCTCGTGCTGCTCAAGGGAGCGGGCGTCGATCCGGTACTCGTCCACGGGGGAGGTCCGGAGATCACACGCATGCTGGAGCGCCTGGGGAAGACCAGCCGTTTCGTCGATGGGCTCCGTGTCACCGACGAGGAGACGATGGAGGTCGTCGAGATGGTACTGGCCGGTCGTGCCAACAAGATGCTGGTCTCGATGATGACGGCGGCGGGTGGTGCCGCGGTGGGCATCAGTGGGAAGGACGGTAAGGTATTTCAGGCGCGAAAGCAGGACGGGCCAGAAGACCTCGGTCAGGTTGGCGAGGTCGAATCGGTCGATACGACCGTGGTGAAGCTCCTCTCCACGAATGGCTACCTCCCGGTCATCGCCTCCATCGGCATCGGCCGTGAAGGGCAAAGCTATAACCTGAATGGTGATCATGCCGCCGGAGCGCTCGCCGCGGCGCTGGGTGCCAGTAAGTTCATCCTCCTCACGGATGTCCCGGGCGTGCTGGCGGCCGGAGTGGATGACCGCCCTCTTTCCACGCTGCGGGCGGGGGAGGCCCGGCGCCTCATTGGCGACGGCGTGATCTCCCGGGGGATGATCCCCAAGGTTGAGGCCTGCCTGGCGGCGCTGTCCGCCGGTGTCCCTACCGCGCACATCATCGGCGCCGCGCAGCCACATGCCCTGCTTGTAGAGCTGTTTACGGAGCAGGGTGTGGGAACGATGATTACTCCCTGAACTTGCGTGATTTGTGATTCGTAATTAGTGATTCGGCAAACTACTATTTTGATGGTCGTTTGCCCCACGGGAGATCGGATGACTGGTTTTGCGAATCACGAGTCACGAATCACTGAGAGACTCCGAAGGGGTGCGCGTAATGAATACGCAGCGCGTGATTGAGTTGAATGACAAATACCTCATGCGTACGTACCGCCGGGCGCCCGTCGCGTTCGCCTCGGGGCAGGGGGCGCGTTTGACGGACGTAGAGGGAAAGGTCTACCTCGACTTCGTCGCCGGTATCGCCGTGAGCGTCCTGGGCCACAATCACCCGGCGTTGAGCACAGCCATTCGCACGCAGGCGGCGCGGCTGCTGCATGTCAGCAACCTCTACCAGATACCCCAGCAGGGCGAGCTTGCCCGGTGGCTCGTGACCCACTCCTCGCTTGCACGGGCGTTCTTCTGCAACAGCGGTGCAGAAGCCAACGAGGCGGCCATCAAACTGGCCCGGAAGTGGGGGAGGGACCGCGGGGGCGAACGCTTCCAGATCATTGTTGCCGAGCATTCCTTCCATGGGCGCACCCTGGGGTCGCTGGCGGCCACGGCTCAGCCAAAGTACCACCACGGATTCGAACCACTACCCGCCGGCTTCGTGGCCGTTCCGTTCAACGACCTGAACGCGCTGCGGCTCGCCACCACCGGGGAAGTGTGCGCCGTCATGCTGGAGCCGGTGCAGGGAGAGGGTGGTATCCACATGGCATCGGCGGAGTACCTCCAGGGCGTCCGCCGGTTTTGTACTGAGCGGGGGTTGCTCCTTATCCTTGATGAAGTGCAGACCGGCATCGGCCGGACCGGCCGCTTGTTCGCGTACGAGCATTTTGGAATTCTGCCGGACGTCCTCACCCTGGCGAAGGGACTCGGCGGCGGCGTCCCTATCGGGGCGATGCTTGCCGGGGTCGAAGCCGCCGAGGCGTTTTCACCAGGCGACCACGGGTCGACGTTCGGGGGGAACCCGCTGGCGTGTGCCGCCGCGCTGGCGGTGCTGACC
>VBAL01000065.1:0-21389 GCA_005888595.1 Candidatus Segetimicrobium genomatis | reverse complement strand
GGCCCGCCGGCATGCGGTGATCGTCGACGTACGCGGCCTGGGGTTGATGCTGGCGGTCGAACTCTCGGTCGAGGCGGCCCCGGTGGTCGACGCCTGCCGGGAGCGCGGCCTCTTGGTCAACGCGGTAACACCTAACACCCTCCGCCTGGTACCGCCGCTGATCATTACGCCGGCGGACGTGGATGAGGCGGTGGAAATCCTTGATGTGGCGCTGGCGGCGGTGGCGGAACCAGCGGAGATGACAGTGATTCGTGACTCGTGATTCGCTAAGCCTCTCTAATCGGGGTGCGCCCTGTTCCGAATCACGAATCACTAATCACTAATCCCGCGGTGCAGGAGGAAGCGAAATGCCATCTCCCAAGAAGGTAGTCCTCGCCTACTCCGGCGGCCTCGACACGTCGGTGATCATCCCATGGCTCAAGGAGACGTATGGGTGCGTGGTGATCGCCGTCATTGCAGACGTCGGGCAGCCTGAGGACTTCGACGCCGTTCGCCACAAGGCCCTGGCCAGCGGCGCGGACGCCGCGACCGTGGTGGACGTCAAAACCGAATTTGCGACAGATTACATCTTTGCCGCGTTGCGAGCCGACGCCGTGTACGAAGGGCAGTACCTCCTCGGCACGGCGCTGGCCCGGCCGCTGATTGCCAAAGCCCAGGTGGAGATCGCGTTGGCGGAAGGCGCAGACGCTCTGGCCCACGGCTGCACCGGCAAGGGCAACGATCAGGTCCGCTTCGAACTCGCCTATCAGGCGCTGGCGCCCCGCCTGCGGCCCATCGCCCCCTGGCGGGAGTGGTCGCTGCGATCTCGCGACGACGAAATCGAGTACGCCGCGGCGCACGGGATCCCGGTGCCGGTGACCAGGGAGAAGCCGTACAGCGTCGATCAGAACCTCTGGCATCGCAGCGCTGAAGCCGGTGTGTTGGAGGATCCGTGGCGCGAGCCGCCGGAGGACGTCTACGCCCTGACCCGTTCCCCGGGAGAGGCGCCGGATCAGCCCGCGTATGCCGAGGTGGCATTCGAGCGCGGTGTGCCCACGGGGCTCAACGGCGCGAAGGCCGACCCCGTCCCGTTGATCCAAACTCTCAACCGGCTTGGCGGGCTGCATGGGGTGGGCCGGGTGGACATGGTCGAAAACCGTCTGGTGGGGATCAAGGTTCGCGGCGTCTACGAGACGCCCGGGGGGACCATCCTCGCCACGGCGCATCGCGATCTGGAATCGATCACCGTCGACCGGGACACGCAGCATTATCTGACCGTGATCGCTCCGCGGTACGCGGAGATCATCTACAACGGTCAATGGTTCTCCCCGTTGCGACAGGCGTTCGACGGCTTCGTCGATGCGGCGCAACGCACAGTGACCGGCACGGTGCGGATGAAGCTGTTCAAGGGTACCTGCACGGTGGTCGGGCGGGCCTCCCCACACGCGCTCTACCGGCAGGACCTGGCTACCTTCGGCGAAGATGCCGTCTATGATCAAAAGGATGCCGACGGGTTCATCCACCTGTGGGGGCTCCCCACGCGGGTGTTCGCGCAGGTCAACCCGCAGCAGATCCGCCGCGGTCTGAGGCATCCTGTCAGGTGAAGTACACCGATATCGGCTGATGCCCGGCGCGGACACGCCGCACAAGATGTGGGGCGGTCGTTTCCGGCAGCCGCCGGACTCCGACCTCCTGGAATTCACCTCGTCCTTTGCGACGGATCGCCGGCTCCTACGCTGGGACGTTGTGGCCAGCATCGCGCACGTGCAGATGCTCGGGGCCACGGGCATCATCCCGGCGTCTGACGCCGCGGCCATCGCCGACGGGCTGCGCGGCATCCTTGCCGACGCGGAAGCCGGCCGGGTGCGTGTCAAAGGCCCCTACGAAGATGTGCATTCGTTTCTCGAGGCGATTCTGTACCGGCGGATCGGTCCGGTCGCGGGGCGCCTGCACACCGCCCGCAGCCGTAACGACCAGGTCGCGACGACACTTCGTCTGTACGTCAAGGAGGCGATCCTGCACCTGGTCGCCCACACGGTCGACCTCATGGACGCGACGGTCGACCGCGCGGCGGGCGCGGTGGAGATTATTCTTCCTGGCTTCACCCACCTGCAGCATGCGCAGCCGGTCCGGCTGGCGCACCACCTGCTGGGGTATGTGTGGATGCTCGACCGCGACGTCGACCGCCTGATGGACTGCTACCGTCGAGGCAACGTTCTACCGTTGGGGTCGGGCGCCGTCGCCGGGGTCTCGTTTCCAGTCGATCGACAGCGCGTGGCCGACGCGCTGGGGTTTGCCCGGATCAGCGAGAATAGTATCGACGCGACCGGTGACCGGGATTTCGCCGTCGAACTCGTCGCCGCGGCCGCGCTGCTGATGGTGCACCTCTCACGTTGGAGCGACGAGCTGGTATTGTGGGCGAGCGAGGAGTTCGGATTCATCACCCTGGCGGATGCCGTCACCACGGGGAGCAGCCTGATGCCTCAGAAGAAGAATCCTGATCCCGTGGAACTCATCCGGGGCCGCGCCGGGCGGGCCATCGGCGCGGTCACGGCGCTGTTGACGGCGTTAAAGGGACTGCCGTCAGGCTATCAACGGGATTTGCAAGAAGACAAAGACATCGTCTTCGGGGCGGTGGACCTCGTCACGGCGTCGGTGCGCGCGCTGCAGAAGTTTCTTACGGGAGTCGAGTTCTCGAAGGCGCACATGGAGCAGGCAACCCGCCGCGGCCTGCTGACCGCGACAGAAGTCGCCGACTACCTGGCAGGCAAAGGCATGCCGTTCCGCGAGGCGCACGAGGTCGCGGGGCGCGTCGTCCAGGAGGCGCTCGCCCGCGGGATTCAACTGTGGGAGCTGCCGATGGAGGCCTACGCGCGCATCACACCTCTGTTTGGGCGCGATATTCTGGAGGCGGTGCAGCCCATTGCAGCCGTGGAAGCCAAGCGCGCGCCCGGAGGCACGGCGAGGGCGGCGGTGGAAGGCCAGCTTCACAGCGCTCGACTGCAACTGGACACGCTGCGTATGTGGGTGCGAGAGACCGAGGGCCGGCTGCAGAAGGTGAGCGCGCTGGCCGAACGATGACCCCCGTCGAAGCCACGACGGAACGTACGCGTAAGATCCGGGAAATTGTCTTGAGCCGGACCGTCGAGACGCAGGCTGAACTGGTCGCGGCGCTGCGGCAACAGAGAATCCACGTCACGCAGGCTACGATCAGCCGCGATATCAAACGGCTTGGTCTCGTGAAGGTGCCTGTCGCGAACGGGCGATACCGGTATGCGTTGCCCGGCGCTGCTCGGGAGGCCGCCCCGGAGACGGCACAACGCCTGCGCAGCGTCTTTGAGGAGTTTGTGACCTCCGTGGAGAGGGGGCTGGATCTCGTGCTTGTGAAGACGGTACCCGGCGGTGCCTCTCCGGTGGCAGAGGCGATCGACGACATGCGCTGGCCGGAGGTGGCCGGCACGGTCGCCGGCGAGAATACGATTATCGTTGTGCCCCGGTCTCGCCGCGCCATCCGCGCAGCGCTCCGCCGGCTGCACGGCGTGCTCCGCGGGCGGATTTCGCTATAATAGGAACGATGTGGCCCCGCCTGCGACACCCGTGGACCGGTGCGCTTGCGCCGTCGCGGAAGGTGGCCATCGGGGCCGCCACCTTGGTGGCGCTCACGCTGGTCTCCGGCGTACAGTACCTTCCCGTCAGACTGCAACTTCGCGAAGGTCAGGTCAGTCCCCGGGACGTCACCGCGCCGCGCACGGTGGAGTTCGTCGACCGCGCACGCACCGAGGCACTTCGCCGCGCCGCGGCCGAGAGCATCCAGCCGGTGTATCGCCAGTCGGCCGGGGAGACCGCGCGCGCGCACGAGGTCATCGGCCAGACGGCTGCGGCGATCGAACGGGCGCGCAGAGTGAGCGGCCTCTCCTACGCCGAGCGCCGGGCACTCCTCAGCCGCGAGTCACCAATTCCCCTCGATGACCCGGCAGCGCTGGCCGCGTTGACGGTTGATGCCGCCGCCCTGGTGCTGGCTCGCACGACCGCAGAGCGGCTCGTAGCGACGGTCATGGACGCCGGGATCAAACCGGAGGATCTCCCGAAGGTCCAGATGCAGGCGCGGGTGAGCATCCGCGCGCTGCAGCTTGCCGGCCGTCCCATGACGCTGGCCAGCGCCTTGGTGCTGGGGGTGCTGACACCCAACGTGACGGTCGACGTTGGTGAAACTCAGCGGCTCCATCGGCGGGCGATGGAAGGGGTCGAGCCGGTGACTACGCGCATCCTCCGGGGTGAGATCGTCGTGCGCCGCGGGGAAGTGGTGACCGAGGCCCACGTGCAGAAACTCGCGGCCCTGGGTCTGGTGCGTGCCCCGTTCTCGTGGCAGCGCCCGCTCGGCGTAGCGCTGATCCTGGTGCTGATGGTGGTCGTGAGCTTTGCGTACCTGCGACAGTACCAACCGGAGATCTGGGCGGAGGACCGGCTGCTCATGGTCTGGAGTCTTGCCGTCGTGCTCACCCTGGGACTCAACGGCCGCCGGTGCCGTCCTGATCGCCGTGCTGCTGCGACCGCGGTTGGCATTGTACACAGCGGCGGTGATCGGCATGCTGGTGGCCACAGTCGCTGGCGGCGACGTCCGGCTTGGGCTGGTGACGTTCATCGGCTCATCCGTGGGGGTGTACGCGATCAAGCGCATCGTCCACCGCACCGATCTGATGCGTGCCGGGGCGTGGGTGGGCGGGGCAAACGCGGTGTCCGTCCTGGCCCTCAACCTGATGGATCAAATGCCATGGTATCCAGACATCGCCACGGACGCGATCTACGGTTCCGTCAATGGGGTCATCGTCGGAATCATCGCCATCGGCACGCTGCCGTACCTGGAGCAACTCTTTGGGCTCGTGACGCCGATCAAGTTGCTGGAGCTCAGCAACCCCAGCCGCCCGCTGCTGCGGCGGCTGCAGGTAGAAGCCGCGGGCACCTATCACCACAGTCTGATCGTCGCCAACCTGGCCGAGGCCGCCGCCGAGGCGATTGGCGCAGACAGCCTCCTGGTCCGCGTCGGTGCCTATTATCATGACGTCGGGAAGATCCGCCGGCCGGTGTTCTTCGTCGAGAATCAGGCCGGGGTCGAGAACCCTCATGACAAGATGGCGCCGAGCCTGTCCGCGCTGACGGTGTTGTCCCACGTTCGCGATGGGCTCGAGTTGGCACGCGAATACGGACTGCCCTCAGCGGTGGCCGACTTCATTCCGCAACATCACGGGACCAATCTCATCGCATACTTCTACCACCAGGCGCTGCAGCGGGGGGATGCCGTCAACGAAGAGGTCTTTCGATACGAGGGGCCTAAGCCGCAGAGCCGGGAGGCCGCGGTGGTCATGGTGGCGGATGCGGTCGAAGGGGCCACCCGTGCCCTGCCGCGGCCAACGCCCGACCGCATCGAGCAGACTGTACGACGGATCATCCGGGAGAAGCTGGACGACGGCCAGTTGAACGAATGCCCCCTGACCTTTCGTGACCTGGACGTCATCGCCCGCACCTTCACCCGCCTGCTGGCGACGATGTTCCACCCGCGGATCGAATACCCCGAGCTGGAGCGCGACCTCCGCGCCGGTCAGCGCGACCGCGCCCCCGTGCGTTGACTCCTCAATGCGGGTGGATGTGGCGGTGCGCGTACGCCGGCCTGGGATCACCATCCATCGGCTGCGCCGGGTCGCCGGGCATGTGCTGCGACGGCAGCGGTGCGCCGCCGCGACGGAAGTCGCGCTCGCCCTGGTCTCCGATGCTGCGATCCGCAGGCTCAACCGGCGATTTCTCGGTATCGACCGGCCCACCGATGTCCTGTCCTTTCCAGCGAACCGTTCCCGCGCACCCCTGGGCCGGAGTCGGATCCGGCATCCCGGATCCACGATCCTGGATCGGGCGCGACGGCCGTACCTCGGCGACGTAGTGATCTCCGTGGATCGCGCCCGCGTGCAGGCCCGCGCCGCTGGGCACCCCCTGCGCACGGAGATCGCCCTGCTGACGGTGCACGGCCTCCTGCACCTGCTGGGCTATGATGACCGGCGGCGGGCCGATGCGGCGAAGATGACGCGGCGGCAGCGTCTCCTCGCGGCGGATGCCGGATTTGAGGTCGCCGGATGATTCGGCGCAGATCGCGCCAATCGTTGGGGCAGGCATTGGCGTTCGCCCTGGAGGGACTCCGGCACGCCGTGCGGACGCAACGGGCGTTCCGCATCCAGCTGGTGATCACCGGGTTCGTCGGCGGGTTGCTGTTGTGGCTGGGAGTCCCAGCGCTGGAGTCCGGCGTGATCATCCTCTCCATCCTGGTGGTGCTGGTGGTGGAACTGATCAACACTGCGCTAGAAGTCGTGGTAGATCTGCTGGTCGAACGCAACCATCACGCGCTGGCGAAGGTGGCCAAAGATCTGGCCGCGGCAGCCGTCGTGGTCGCGGCTGCGGGAGCGGCGATCGTTGGTCTTCTGGTATTGGGTCCGCCGGTTGGGGCGGCGCTGGGCGTCGACGCCGGCACCGCATCTCGGTGGTCGCGTATCGGTGCCGTGTTCAGCGTGCTGGTCGGCGCGGCGGTCCTCTGGTTCACCCAGAAGCCCACCGGCCCCGCGCGCACGGCATCGAATCGCCCCCGGTGATCGCGCCGGGATCCCGCAGTGCACGTACCAGCGCCTCAGCCAAGACGTATGACTCTACGGAGGAGCCTTGTCGCAGGCGTCGTACAGAATCCAACACAACCACAGGATTAGGGATTGGGATGAGGGATTGGTCAGGACCACGCGATCTTCGAAGGGGCATGTTCCCACCCGCGGTGTTCTGGCAGGTACGAATCCCCAATCCCTGATCCTAATCCCGCAGTTCTTCAGGGCAGTACGGAATGACAGAATCGGCGCATTCACCGAGGGGGGTGGGGATGGTGCGCAAACTCGTCGCCTACGCGCTGGCGGTAGCATTGACCGTCGTCACGGTTTCGTATGCGGTGCTGGCGCAGCCGCGCAGCCGTGTGGATACCGTGCGCTCGCGTGGAAAACTAGTCTGCGGGGTCTCCGGCACGACGCCGGGCTTTTCCTTCCCAGATCCGGTCTCCGGCCGGATGGTCGGGTTCGACGCCGACTTCTGCTGGGCGGTCGCCGCCTTCCTCGATGTGCCGGACGTGGAGTTCGTCAACCTCACCTCGGCCAGCCGCATCCCGGCGGTGGTCTCCGGTTCGGTGGACGTGGTCTTCCGCACGACGACGCAGACGATCACACGCGATGACCAGGTGGACTTCGGTCCGGTCACGTTCTACGATGGCCAGCGCCTCCTGGTCCGGGCGGACTCGCGGATCAGCGGATTGGACGATCTCAACGGCGCGCGCATCTGCGTGTTCACCGGGACAACGAGCGAACGAAACATCACAGATCAGATGCGAGCGCGCAACTTCCGCTTTCAGCAGATCACGTTTGCCGAAGCCAAGCAGGCGTTTGACGGACTGGCTGCGGGACGGTGCGATGTCTTCACCACCGACGCCAGCCAGCTCACCGCCTTCCGGTCTACGGCGCCGAACCCGGCGGATTTCAAGATCGTGGGCAAGGAGTTCAGCGACGAGCCGCTGGCCCCGATGTATCAGGAGAACGACTCGAAGTGGGCCGATGTTGTCAACTGGACGGTCTGGGGCATGATCCTGGCCGAGGAGCTCGGGATCACGCAGACGGTGACCCGCGATCCCGCCCAACTGGCGGAGCTGACCGGCAAGGATCCCAACGCGAAGAACCTCGTGGAGTTGAAAAGCGGCGCGATCCAGCGCGTGCTCCGCCTCATCGGTAACTACGGGGAAGTGTACGATCGCTACTTCGGACCGCGCCAGAAGACGGCCATCAGCCGCCCCGGGACGCGCAACGATCTGGCCAAGCGGGGGGGTGCTCAAGCCAGCCGGCCATATAGATGAGGGGCCGGAGGCCCCGCCTCTATTTCCCTCTCCCCGTGGGGGGGGACGTAAGGGCGAGGGGGCGAGCGGTCCCGTTCGTGACGCGATGCTGACCAAACCTCCATTCTGGCGAGATGCCCGCACGCTGACCATCCTCGCGCAGATCTTCGTGGTTGTGGTCGTGGCCCTCGCTCTGCTGGGGGCCACAACCACGTTACGGCGGAGCTTCATCCGGCACAACATCCGGCTGGATTGGAGTGTGTTCAGCCAGCCGGCGGGGTTCGAGCTCAGCGCGCTGCAATGGACACTTGATCTTGATACCCTGCGCGTTAAACGGTACGAGCCCACCGACAGCAACGCTGAAGCGATCATCGCCGGCCTGATCAACACGATCCAGGTCGCAGTGATAGGCATCGCCCTGGCGACCCTCGTCGGTGTGGTTGTCGGGGCCGCGAGGCTGTCGCCGAACTGGCTCGTCGCCAGAATGGCGCTGGGTTACGTCGAGGCGCTGCGCAACACCCCACTGCTGGTGCAGTTGTTCTTCTGGTATTTCGCAATCTTTCTTCAGCTTCCCGACGGGTCTTCCAGCCACCCACCACTGCGGCTGCTCGGAGGGCTGGTCACGCTCACGAATTCCGGACTGGCGATCGGCGGCACGCTTGTAGAGCGCTTCGGACGGATGATGGCAGAGGGGGGCTACCAGCTTACCCCGGAGTTGGCCGCGCTGGTGATCGGGCTGGCGGTCTACACGTCTGCATTCATCGCAGAGATCGTGCGCGGGGGGATTCTGGCGGTGTCGCGCGGGCAGATGGAAGCAGCGCGCAGCCTGGGCCTTACCCATCGCCAGGGCCTGCGCCTGATCATCTTGCCCCAGGTCTTCCGCATCATCATTCCGCCGCTGGGCAACCAGTTTCTCAACCTCACCAAGAACAGCAGCCTGGCGTTGGGGATCGGTTATGCAGAGCTGCTCACGACGGCCAACACGGTCAGCAGCCAGTCGTTCCGCTCTCTTGAGGCCTTCACGGTGGTGACGCTGGCCTACCTGGTGCTTTCGCTGACGATTTCGGGCGTGTTGAACCTCATCCGTCTCCGGCTCGCGCTTCCCGGCGCGTAGTGAGGGCGCGGAGCGCCCAACCGCAGTCCCATCTCCCTGGAGGGAGAAGGATGAAGGGTGAGGGGGTCTGAGTTGCACGCCTTGGTCACGGTGATTGAGTCAGGGAGCCTGGCTGAACTATGACGGCTATCCACGCGCAGGTTCTGGCTCCTCCGCAGACGCGGCCGTCCACGCGGGAATGGCTGCAGCACAACCTGTTCGATGGAATCTGGAACACGCTGTTCACGGTTGCGATCGCCGCCCTTCTGGCGCTGGTGATGGCGCGCGTGGGGCCGTGGATCGCGCGCGCCCACTGGGGGGTGATCGCCGACCACCCGCGGTTCTGGCTGATCGGCCTCATGCCGGTGGAGCTGGCGCTCCGCGCGTACTGGGCGGGTGGGCTGCTCGCTCTGATGGTGCTCCTCACGCTGCTGGGGGTCCGCGCCCGGGTGCGGCCCGCGGCACTCTTGAGCGCGTGGGGCGGAATCCTCATCGCCGTGGCCTGGGTGATGTCTCCTGTGCGGCTGGATCAGATCGGTGGCCTTTACCTGACGCTGCTCCTGGCAGTGGCGGCGATCGCCGGGTCGTTCCCCATCGGCGTCCTGGTCGGGATGGGGCGGGTGAGCCCGTTGCCCGTCGTGCGGGGACTCTGTACGCTGTACATTGAGCTGATCCGCGGCATCCCGTTCATCACCATGCTGCTGTGGTTCTCTGTGTTCGTCACCCTGGTATCGGGGGATGCGCTGAGCAGGGTCGAGCGAGCCATGGTCGCCATGATCGTTTTCACCTCCGCCTACGTCGGCGAGATTGTCCGCGCTGGGATCCAGTCGGTGCCACGCGGGCAGATGGAGGCGGCGCGGGCGGTCGGCCTGTCAGGTCTCGCGACGATGCGTCACGTGGTGCTGCCGCAGGCAGTGAAAAACATGATTCCGGCGCTGGTCGGCCAGTTCATCAGCCTGTTCAAGGATACTTCCTTGACGGTGATCATCGGCCTCACAGAGCTGGTCGGCACCGGCCGGGCGCTGCTGGCGATCACCCAGTACCTGCACGACGTGCGAGAAGTCTACGTGTTTCTGCTCCTCACGTACTTTGCGTTTTCTTATGCCATGTCATCAGCAAGCCGGAAGTTGGAACAACGACTGGGCCTTGGGGAGCGGTGAAACGACGCGCCCTTCGACTCGCTTCGCTCGCTCAGGCCACTCGACTCGCCTGAGAATGGCGGCCGAAGGCCACGAGCGAGCCGTGAAGCGGCGAGTCGAGTGGCTGGGACTTGGGGAGCGATGACGGCGAAGTCAGGCGGTCGCGCAGTCGGGCAGTCGCGGAGTTGGAGACGGCATCACGCCGGAATCCGAAGGTATACTGAGAAGGGGTGACACCGAGTGAGCAAACTCGTGAGCGATTCAGGAGAATCGGCGGTGCCGCGGCCGCTCCGCCGCGCCACCGCGCCAGCGCACGGCGGTGAGCCGATCATCGCCCTCGAAGACGTCCATAAGTGGTTCGGAAAGCTGCACGTGTTGCGCGGCATTGCCTTGAAGGTGTGGCCGGGCGAGGTCGTGGTCGTTGCCGGTCCGTCGGGATCGGGGAAGTCCACGATGATCCGATGCATCAACCGGCTGGAGAGTCACCAGCGTGGCCGCATCGTCGTGGACGGGATCGAACTCACCGACGACGTGCACAACATTGATGCGGTGCGCAGCGAAGTCGGGATGGTGTTCCAGTCCTTTAACCTGTTCCCGCACCTCACCGCCGTGCAGAACATCATCCTGGCGCCGGTGAAAGTCCGGAAGTGGCCAAAGCACAGGGCGGAACGCGTGGCGGTGGAGCTGCTGGATCGGGTCGGCATCCCGGAGAAGGCGCACATCTATCCGGCGCAACTCTCCGGGGGCCAGCAGCAGCGCGTCGCCATCGCGCGGGCCCTGGCGATGCAACCCAAGGTCATGCTGTTCGACGAGCCCACCTCGGCGCTGGATCCGGAGATGATCCAGGAGGTGCTGGACGTCATGCGAGGGCTGGCCCGGGACACGGGAATGACGATGATCGTCGTGACCCATGAGATGGGCTTTGCCCGCGAGGTCGCCGATCGCATCATCTTCATGGATGAAGGGGTCATTGTCGAGGAAGGCGCGCCGGAACACTTCTTCACGAACCCGACCCATCCGCGGACGCAGCAGTTCCTTTCAAAGATCCTGCACCAATAGAAACAGGGACCAAGGAACCAAGGCACCAAGGGACCAAACGATCCAGGAACCGTGCAGGGTGAGTTGCTTGCGCGATGATCCCTCGTCTGCCTGGTCCCGGGTCCCCTGGTTCCATGGTCGCACAATCCCCATGATATAATCAGACGCACATCGTAGTAGTGGAAAGGACGTGAAGGTCCTCGTTGGTAGCCCCGGGTAATCCGTACGGCTGGCTGATCCTGGTGCTGCTGTTGCTGCTGTCCGCGTTCTTCTCGGCTGCGGAGGCTGCGCTGCTGGCCGCGAACAAACTTCGCCTGCGGCGGCTCCGCGACGACGGGGATCGTCGCGCCCGCCAGCTCAGCCGTCTGCTGGAGGAAGAGCCCGGGCGCGTCCTGACCGCGCTGGTAGTCGGCAACAATATCGTGAACGTGGGAGCGTCGATCCTGGCGGCTGCACTGTTCGTCCAATGGTTGGGTCCCGGCCGGGGCCCCTGGCTGGCGGTGGTGGCCATGACCGTGGCACTGCTGATTGTGGGCGAGATCACCCCCAAGACGTTCGCCGCCAAGCACGCGGACCGCCTCGCGCTCTGGCTGGGCCGGCCGGTCGCCTGGGTGGCGGCGGCGCTGGGGCCGGTGATCCGTATCCTATCGTTGATCAGCGACCTGCTGGTGCGGCCGTTGGGCGGCCGCGTCAACCTCGCCTCGCCGCTGGTCACCGAGGAGGAGATCCGGCTGCTGGTCCGGATGGGTGAAGAAGAGGGGGTGATCGAGGCCGATGAGCGGCAGATGATTCACTCCATCTTTGAGTTCGGTGACACGGTTGTCCGTGAGGTCATGGTCCCGCGCATCGATATGGTGTGCGTGGAGGACACGACCACGGTGGACGGCGTGCTGCGCGTCATTTTGGAAGAGGGGCATTCCCGCGTTCCGGTGTACCACGAAACGATCGATCAGATCGTGGGCGTCGTGCACGTCAAGGATCTGCTCAGCCACATCAAAGCCGGTCACCACGCCCTCCCGGCGCGAGAGGTGATGCGGCCCGCCTACTTCGTGCCGGAGAGCAAGCGGCTGGACGACCTGTTCCGGGAGATGCGGCGTAAGCGGACGCAGATGGCCATTGTCGTGGATGAGTACGGTGGCACGGCCGGGCTCGTCACCGTCGAGGACCTTCTCGAGGAGATCGTCGGTCCGATTCTGGACGAGTACGACGTCGAGGAGAAGTTGTTTGAGACGGTCGATGAGCATACCGCGATCGTGGACGGACGGCTGAGTATCGAAGAGGTCAACGAGTTGATGAATCTGGACCTGCCGACCGGCGAGGTGGACACCATCGGCGGGTTTGTCTACTCTCTGCTCGGCCACGTGCCGGCGCAGGGGGAGAAGATTACTGCCCGCGACGCTGAGATCGTCGTGGAAAAACTGGAGGGCCATCGCATCGCCCGGGTACGCATCAGCCGCCTCGCGCCTGTGCCCCCGCTGCGTTCCTGATCCATGCGCGCCCGTCTCCGGCGGTACTTCTTCACCGGGCTCATCGTCTTTCTTCCCATCGCCATCACTCTCAGCTTCCTGCTCTGGTTGTTCCGCACGCTGGACAGATTCCTGGGATGGCTGTTCACGCTGCTCCTGGGGGAACCGATCCCCGGGCTGGGACTGGTGGCGACGATTGCCGTCATCTTCCTGATCGGCGCGCTGACCACAAACGTCCTGGGCCGGCGGTTGGTGGGGTGGTTCGACCGGCTCATGCTGCGCATCCCCCTGGCCCGCAGCATCTACTCGGCCACCAAGCAACTCAGCGACAGTATCTTCCTCCAGCGCCGGGCCGCCTTCCAGCGCGCCGTGCTGGTGGAGTGGCCGCGACAGGGAATGTACACGGTGGGGTTTGTTACCGGGGAGACCGGCGGGCGGACCCAGGAGATTGCCGGGAGAAGGGTCCTCAACGTGTTCGTCATGAGCACCCCTAATCCGACAACCGGTTTTCTGGCCCTTGTGCCTGAGGATCAGGTCTATCCGCTGGATATGAGCGTGGAAGAGGGAATAAAGCTGATGATGTCCGGCGGCATTGTGGCTCCATCGCGGTCGCCGCGGTCGGTGTCCGTCGAGCCCGGAGGACACGAGGCGCCGTGAAGCGGCGGAAGCAAAGGCCTGGGCGGCGCGATGAGGTGGCCGGGTTGGTGACGGCCGCAGCGCGAGCCAGGTTCCTCGCGTACGCCCCATACTCGCGCTTCCGCGTGGGCGCCGCGGTGCGGACCCGCGAAGGGGACGTGTACACGGGCGCCAATGTTGAGAACGCATCGTACCCCCTCTCACACTGCGCGGAGCGGGTCGCTATCCACAAGGCGGTCTCCGACGGCCACCGGCATCTGGATACCGTCGTCGTGGTGGCCGATGGGGAGACGCCGGCGATGCCGTGCGGAGCATGCCGGCAGGTGATGGCCGAGTTCGGCGTCAGACAGGTCATTGCCGCGAGCCCGTCTGGTCGTACACGCGTGCGCACGCTGCGGCAACTGCTCGCGGAGCCCTTCCTGGCGGAGAGACTACCCAAGAGAAAAAGACGATCGTAGATCCTGGATCCTGGATACTGGATAATGCCGAAATGCGGCAAAGGTCTCGTCTGTGATCCAGCATCCGACATCCAATATCCAGGAGCCATCTCCGCATCGCTCGGGCTTTGTCGCCTTGATCGGCCGCCCCGGCGTCGGCAAATCGACGTTGGTCAACCGGCTCGTGGGTCAAAAGATTGCCATCACCGCGGCAGTCCCTCAGATTACGCGGAGCCGGCTTTCCGGGATTTTGACGCTGCCCCATGCTCAGATTGTGTTCGTGGATACCCCTGGCCTCCACCGGCCCCGTCACAGACTGGGCGAGTGGATGGTAGAGCAGGCCACGCGGGCCCTCCGCGATGCCGACGCCGTGCTGGTCGTCCTCGATGCCACAGACGGCGCAACGCCAGAGGACCGCGCCGTGATCGCCCGCCTGGGTGGCATCCGCGCACCGGTGATAGCGGTGCTCAACAAAATCGATCGCATTCCTGCGAACGAGGTGGCCACTGTTGAAGCCACGCTTGCCGGGCTGCACGCTTTTGCCGGGGTGGTCCCGGTCTCGGGTCTTACCGGGGCCAACCTCGATGGGCTGATCCAGATGGTGACCACGCTCCTGCCGGAGGGTCCGCAGTACTTCCCCCCGGAGATGGTGACCGACCAGCCCGAGCAGTTCCTGGTCCGGGAACTCGTCAGGGAGGCGGCCATCAAGATGACACGGGAGGAGGTGCCGTACAGCATCGCGGTCGAGATTGAGGAGTTCGGGCGGCGCGAGGGCAAGGATCTCATCTATGTTCGCGCCATCCTCCACGTGGAGCGGGATGCGCACAAGAAGATGCTTATCGGCAAGGAGGGCCGGATGCTCAAAGCCATCGGGCGGCGGGCTCGCCTGGACGTCGAGGCGCTGCTGCAATCCCGCGTCTACCTGGATCTGTGGGTCAAGACGTCGAAAGGATGGCGCGAGCGGGAAGAACTTATAAAGGCATTCTATCCTGAATAACTGAAAAAGAGGAAATCCATCCGCACGCGTGGAAACCGTGCGCGGCTTTCGACGCCGACGGAGGTCACGACGCCGCAATGCTCTATCTGAGCCGCCTCATTCACGCGCCTATCGTCGATGCCGAAGGCGTCAGGTTGGGAACCGTTGGAGATGTCGCGGTAGACCTCCGAGATCCGCTGCCCCGAGTCACCGGTTTGTGCATGCGCGCGGACCGCAGCCGGGTCGCGCTCATCCCCCGGGACGCCGTGGAGACTCTGGACCCTCAGCAGGTCCGCCTGCGGGTGGCCCGCCGGTTTCTGCACCCCCGGCCGCTGCAGCCTGACGAGATGCTTCTCGCTGACATTCTGGATACGCAGGTCGTGGACACGGACGGCCTCAAGGTCGTGCGGGTCAACGACCTGCAACTGTCCCAGGCGAACAGTGAGGTGCGCCTGGTGGCGGCCGATGTGGGAACCCTTGGGTTGCTGCGCCGGTTGAGCCTGGATGGTCTGGTGCAGCGGTTGGTGCGGCTGGTCGGCCGGGCGCTGCCGGACAGGGTGATCCCGTGGAAGATGGTCGCGACGTTCAGCGGTCCACTCACACCCGTCAAGCTGAGCATCTCGCGTGAGCGGCTTCGCGAGATCCATCCCGCCGACCTGGGCCAGCTGATGGAAGACCTCGATCGCGACGAGCGGGTCGAGGTCATGACCGCGTTGGGTCACGAGGCCGCCGCCGAGATACTCGCCGAGGCCGAACCAGAGGTGCAGGCCGATGTGATGAAGAGTCTGCCGAGCGCCCTCGCCGCCGACATTCTCGAGGAGATGTCCCCCGACGACGCCACGGATGTCCTCACCGACCTTCCGCCGGCCCGGGCCGAAAAGCTTATCAATTTGATGGCGCCTGAAGAGGCCCAGGATGTCAAAGAACTGCTCAAGTATCCTGAGGGCACTGCCGGGAGCGTGATGACCACCAAAGTCGTCGCGCTGCCCGAGGGCCTCACCGCCGAGCAGACCCTGCAACGGCTGCGCGAGCTCGCGCCTGGGGCCGAGCAAATCTTCTACTTCTACGTGATCGATGCCGGCCGCAAGCTGGTGGGCGTCCTCCCCCTGCGGGCGCTGATCGTGGCACGTCCCGCCCAGCCGATTTCCGAGATCATGACCCGCAAGGTGATCGCCCTGTCTACCGATGACGATCTGGAGACGGTGGCCGCCGCGCTCACCAAGTACGACCTGCTGGCCCTGCCGGTGCTCGCTGCCAGCGGCCGGCTGGTCGGGGTGGTGACGGTCGACGATCTCATGGGGATTATCCTGCGCAAGGGGCGGCGACGAGTCCCCCCGCGCTTCCGGCGCCGGGCAAAGCCCCGTACGAGTCAGTCCGGGGAGGTGGCGCCATGAGCCCGGGATTACGCGGACCGACCTCGGTCGGGGCAACGCCACACTCCAGGCAGGCCAGCGGACAGCAATGACCCGGAGGCGAGCTGGCTCCGGATCCTCATGAATCGAGCCGGTCTGTGGGTCAGATCGCGCTGGCTCCGCGTGGCGCTCTTTCTGTCGGTGATGGGGCCGGGGATCATCACCGGCAACATCGATAACGACGCGAACGGCATTGCCACCTACTCCATCGCCGGAGCGTCATTTGGCTACCGCCTCCTGTGGACGCTGTTCCTGTCGACCATTTCCCTGGCTGTGGTGCAAGAGATGGTGGCGCGCATGGGAGCGGTCACCGGCAAGGGGCTGGCCGACCTCATCCGGGAACGATTCCGCGTCCGTCTGACCGTTGTGGCGATGTTGATTTTCACCGTGGCCGACTGGGGCAACACCGTGGGCAACTTCGCTGGGATGGCCGGGGCGGCAGAGATTTTCGGAATCAGCCGCTACGTCGTCGTTCCCGTTGCCGCCGTCTTCGTCTGGATGGTGGTGGTGCGAGGAAGCTACCGCCTGGTGGAACGGATCTTCTTCGGGGCGTTGCTGATCTATCTGACCTACGCGGCATCGGCCGTGCTGGCAAAGCCGCCGTGGGGGGAAGTCCTGCGGGCAACCTTCACGCCCTCCTTTCAACTTGATGCGCCCTATCTGGCGATGGTGATCGGCGTTGTGGGCACCACCATCACGCCGTGGATGCAGTTCTACCAGCAGGCATCCGTCGTGGATAAAGGCATTCGCGCAGAAGATCTGGGTAGCGTGAGGGTAGATACGTATCTGGGCATGATCACCACGAACCTGATCGCCGGTTTCATCATTGTGGCCTGCGGGGCGACCCTGTACGTTCACGGCATCACAATTTCGGATGCCAAAGACGCGGCGCTGGCGCTGGTACCCCTGGCCGGTCGTTACGCCGCAGGCCTGTTCGCGGTCGGCCTTCTCAACGCCTCGTTGGCCTCGGTGGCCATTATTCCTCTGTCGACAGCGTACACGCTATGCGAGGCGTTCGGGTGGGAAGCGGGGCTAGACAGGAGCATCCGTGAAGCGCCGGCTTTCTTTGGGGTCTTCAGCGTGCAGATGGCAGCGGCGGCGCTGGTGATCCTTATCCCAGGGATTCCCCTGATCCCGGTGATGTTTCTCTCGCAGATGATGAACGGTATCCTGCTCCCGATTCTCCTCATCATCACCCTCATCCTCGCGAACGATCGCCGCATCATGGGGTCGTTCAAGAACTCTCTCCCCCTCAACATCATTGCCGGCCTGACGGTGGCGGCCATGATCCTGCTGACGTTGCTACTCCTGATCATGACGATTCGTACGGCGGTGTAGGTCCCAGATGCCGGTCTACAAGGCCGAAGGGATCGTCATCCGCCGCGGCAATCTCGGTGAGGCGGACCGTCTGGTTACCCTGCTCTGCCGGGACCAGGGCAAAGTGACTGCCGCGGCCAAGGGAGCCCGCAAGCCGAAGAGCCGGTTTGCCGGCCGGCTGGAGCTCTTCTCGCATGTGCGGGTGTTGCTGGCCGTCGGCCGGACGCTCGATGTGGTTTCTCAAGTGGAGGTCGCCACGGCGTTCGCCGCGCTGCGCGAGAACCTGGACCGCCTCGCGTACGCAGCGTTGACCGTCGAGCTCGCCGATCGCGCCACCGCCGATCGCGAGCCCGCTCCCGACCTCTTCAGGGTCCTGCGCACGGCGCTGGATCTCATGCAGACCGGCGATCCCCAGCTGATCGCACTGTGGTTCGCCGCCCAGCTGCTCGTGCACAGTGGGTATGCGCCGACGACCGATCGCTGTCAGGTGTGCGGCCGGTCCGTGCGCAGCGGGGCGGCGTTCAGCTACGCGCTTGGCGGGGTCCTGTGCGGGACCGACCAGCACCGAGATCCCGATGCCGTGATGGCATCGGCGGGGGCGTTGCGGGCGATTGGGTACCTCCTGCACGTCCAGCCCGAGGCCCTCGCCCGCCTGGTGCTGGATCCCCGGCAGCGTACCGAGGTCGGCGGCCTGTTGCAGGGATACGCCGAGTACCGGCTGGAGACGAAATTGAAGAGCCCGCTGGTCATTCAGAAACTTTTGAAGACGGGAACCCCCACGCCGGCGTCGCCGGCTCGGGGCGGAGCGCGGGAACGGGGGAACGGGGGAACGCGGACAAGATGAGTCACAGCAATCCTCTTCCCTTTTGGAGGAGAAGTAAGTGAGGGGAGGGCGGTTTCGCGTTCCTGTCTTCCCGCGTTTCCCCGTTCCCGTATGTTATAGTGTGGAGGGCGGAGGTGGTCGTGTTGGAAATCGATCTCGAGCGGGCCCGCCATGCATTGCTGCAGTTGGGGACGGCGCTGGAAGAGGCGCGCGGAGTCATCCGGCCAGGCCCCAACGGTCTGATCCGGGTGAAGACCGACGACCGGGTCGTTGAGCTCCCTGTGTCGTGGGCCGTCGCTGGGGCGGTGGCGTTTGCGGTGGCCGCGATCCTCTCCACCGTGCCGATGCCCTCGGTGCGGCGACGCGAGCGCAGCGAAGAACCGCTCGGGATTGGCTAACGACGTTGAAACGTTGGAACGTTGAAATGTTGAAGCGAAGAGGACGATTTCAATCATTCTCTGGTTCAACGATCCAACGCTTCAACGTTCCAACGTAGTTTTTGCGACCAATGATGGAAAGAAAGGGAGCCCTCCGTCTCTGCGACGGGCGGGCTTTTTCATTTTCCTGAGGTGCACGTCATGACCTTTCAAGACGTCGTCATGGCTCTGGAAGGGTTCTGGGCAGCGCAGGGTTGCGTGATCGAGCAGCCGTACGATGTCGAGGTGGGCGCCGGCACGATGCATCCCGCCACGTTCCTGCGGGCGCTGGGTCCGGAGCCCTGGCGGGTCGCCTTCGTGCAGCCATCCCGGCGGCCGGCCGATGGCCGGTACGGAGAGAATCCGAACCGTCTCTTCAAGCACTACCAGTATCAGGTTGTTCTCAAGCCGTCGCCCGACGATATCCAGGACAGGTACCTGCACAGTCTCGCCGAGGTGGGGATCAGGCTCCGCGAACACGATGTGCGCTTTCTAGAAGACGACTGGGAAGCGCCCACGCTGGGTGCATCGGGACTGGGCTGGCAGGTGTTTCTCGATGGCAATGAAATCACCCAGTTCACGTACTTTCAGCAGATGGGCGGGCTGGAGGTCAAACCGGTGTCGGTCGAAATCACGTACGGCCTGGAGCGCATTACGATGTATATCCAGCGTCAGTCCAGCGTGTTCGACGTGGAGTGGGCGCCCGGCATTACGTACGGCGAACTCCGCAGGCAAGATGAGGCCGAACAGTCAGCCTATGGCTTTGACCGCGCCGACGTGGAGGCCCTGCGCGCTGGATTCGGGGCCAGCGAGGCGGAGGCGATGCGGCTGCTGGACGCAGGCTTGGTGCTCCCCGCCTACGACCACGTCCTGAAATGCTCCCATCTGTTCAACCTGCTCGACGCCCGAGGCGCAATCACCGTCGCCGAGCGCACGACTCTGATGGCGCGCAGCCGTCAGCTGGCCCGTCGATGCGCGGAGCGATACGTGGCGAAGCGTGAAGAGCTAGGGTTTCC
The DNA here is from genome assembly GCA_005888595.1 of Candidatus Segetimicrobium genomatis. Taxonomy (GTDB): domain Bacteria; phylum Sysuimicrobiota; class Sysuimicrobiia; order Sysuimicrobiales; family Kaftiobacteriaceae; genus Telluricultor. The sequence goes on along the minus strand of VBAL01000065.1, from coordinate 1,741 downwards.
GTTGCTCCAGGCCACCGCGAACAAGAAGGCGGGGAGGGCACGGCATGCCTGACCTTCTCCTTGAGATCGGGACCGAAGAGCTCCCTCCCCACGACATTGCGCCCGCGCTAGAACAACTGGCCGAGGGAACGCGGGCCGCCTTCGCCGCCCTGCGCATCGATGCCGGGCCGGTTCGGACATACGGCGCCCCGCGCCGGCTGGCGCTGGTGTGCACGGGTGTGGCTTTGCGGCAGCGCCCGACGGTGCGTGAGGTCCGCGGTCCGGCCGCACGCGTAGCCTTCGACGCGCAGGGTCATCCCACGCAGGCCGCGATCGGATTCGCCCGAGGGCAGGGCATTCCGGTCGAGCGATTGCAGACGCGCGAGGTCGAGGGAAAGCGCTACGCGGTGGCGGTGGTCAAGGAGGGCGGGAGGAGCAGCGCGCAGGTCCTCCCCGAGGCGCTCGCGGCCGTCGTGGTCGGGATCTCGTTTTCGAAAACAATGCGCTGGGGCGATGGTGATGCCCGGTTCGCCAGGCCGATCCGCTGGATCGTGGCACTCCTGGGCCGCACCGTCCTGCGGGTGGAAGTTGCCGGGGTGCGGGCCGGGCGAACCACCCGCGGCCACCGCACGCTGGGCGGCGGCCCACGCCCGGTCCCGGGCGCGCAGGCCTACGTGAGAGTCCTGAAGTCGTGTGGCGTGATCGTTGATTCAGAAGAGCGCAGGCGGGTGATCGTCCTGCAGGCCACCACGCTGGCGAAGCAGGGCGCCGGTATGCCGGTGCTCGATCCGCACCTGCTGCATGAGCTGGTCATGGGTACTGAGCACCCGCAGGTGCTGCGCGGCGCGTTCGATCGTGAGTTCTTGGCACTGCCAGGACCCGTGCTCGTCACGGTGATGCAGCACCACCAGAAGTACTTTGCCGTCGAAGATGGTCGACGGCAGCTCTTGCCGTATTTTCTGGCCGTGCGCGACGGCGATGACCGCCACCTGGCGACGGTGCGTCAGGGGCATGAGTGGGTGTTGCGGGCGCGATTGGCAGATGCGCGCTTCTTCTTCCAGGAAGACCGCAGGCGCCGGCTGGAGGACTATCTGCCCGCTCTGGACGGTCTTCTGTACCAAGCCCAGTTGGGGACGATGGCGGAGAAGACCCGCCGCCTGGTGACTCTCTCCCGGCACGTCTCAGGGCTCCTGCTGCTGGACGGGCGTTCGACGGAGGCACTCCTCCGGGCGGCGACGCTGAGCAAGGCCGACCTGGTCACCAAGTTGGTTGGCGAGTTTCCGGAGTTACAGGGCGTGATCGGACAGATCTACGCGGAACTGGACGGCGAGCCTCCCGAAGTCGCACGCGCGATCGGCGAGCACTACCGGCCAACGCGGTCGGACGACGCCGCTCCGAAGACACAGGTTGGCGCCCTGCTGGGTCTCGTGGATAAGGTCGACACGTTGGTGGGCGTGATCGGAGTCGGGTTGGTGCCCACCGGGTCACAGGATCCGTACGGGCTCCGCCGCGCGGCCCAAGGCATCGTGGAGATCATTCAGATGCTGCGGCTGCGCATACCGCTGCGGGCGCTCGCCGAGGTGGCCGCGGCGGGGTACGGCCGGACCTGGGGACCGGAGGGGATCGACGTCCTCGTGGACTTCGTGCGTCAACGCCTGCGGGCAGTGTTGATCGACCAGGGCATCAGGTACGACCTGGTTGATGCGGCGCTGGCCGTGAGCGGGGACGACCTGCTGGCGGCCGCGGATCGGGCGCGGGCGCT
>VBAL01000064.1 GCA_005888595.1 Candidatus Segetimicrobium genomatis | reverse complement strand
GCCATAGCGCTCGCCCCGTGCTCGCGGCCTCACTCTTGCGCGTTAGGACTGGTATGGAAAGAATTTCCTCAGTTTTAGGAACTGCTTTTCATAGAGGTGCCAGCTCACAAGAGCAATGCTGACTGAGACTCCTGTTGCCATGGTCAGGAAAACCAGCTGCCGCAGCAATTGCGATCCGCCGATGGTGGGAACGATCGTCAATGGGATGGCGCCCAGCTTGAAGAACAGGATCGGGTAATGGAATACGTAAAGCGCATAGCTGTAACGGCCGAAGAAGGACAAGAATGAAGAGTCGAATATCCCTCCGACGGCGCTGTCGCGCGCCGATGTCAGGGCGAGGACCAGGATGGCGCCGAAAAGGCAGGCGAGGAGGGTGTGCCCGACCGTCGATACAATGAGGTCTTGAGCGACAAAACCCTTCCTCAGGACGAAAATGGCCAGAAGCACAAGGCTCAGGAACGCCGCGGATGGCGAGGCCCAGCGGGAGGTCGGATTCAGCCCTGCCGGCCCGCGCGCTGAAAGGGCAAGATAAGCCCCGACGGCCAGGGCATCTATTCTAGCGGGTGTGAGCACGAACGCCGCCGTTTCATTCCCTGCAACATTCAGTCCGACCCGCACAAACAGCGCGCCAATGACGCATGCCAGACAGCAGGCTTGCAATTGTCGCCGGCGAAGGGCGAGAACGACAACGGGCCATATAAGGTAGAACTGCTCTTCGATTGCGAGAGACCAGAAGTGCCCGATAGCCCCGAAGTCTCCCCCGTTGTGTGCAATCCTGACGTTCGAAAGGTACGTCCAGTACCAGACAGCGTCGCGCGTCATCGAGTGGACTGCCGGATTCCCGGGACGAAGCCATGGAAGGACGACGAGAAAGATGATCAAAGCGCCGTAGTACAGCGGGAAAATGCGCAAGACTCGCCGGACGTAGAAATTCCGGAAGTAGTGGTTGCTTTCCTTGGCGTCGTAAAGAATGCCCGTGATAAGAAATCCCGACAGGACGAAAAAGAGATCGACTCCAATCCATCCAGTCCGACTAATGAGGAAATCAAGCCGGTCAATAAGTGGTGAGGAGGAGCTCATCCCAAGACCGTAGGGCGTGAAGTGGAAGATCAAGACGAGCAGAATCGCAATGCCACGCACTGCATCCAAGGCAGGGATGTGAGTGCCACGATCATGGGTAGTGGCGCCATCATGTGATTTGGCGCCCGGCGTTTGCTCAGGTGTCAATAGCACCGGTGTTGCCTTGCGGATCAGGACCGAAGGTTCACGGGATGTCCGGAGTCAAGCGACGCGCCCGCTCCTCAAGGCTGGCGCTCGCCGGGGTCGGCGCGCAGACGGCCGTCTACCAGGCGCAGCACTACTTGGCCTTGCGGGACGGACGCCGGTCCATCGATCCCGAATGGCTCTCGGCGGGCGTAGAAGCGCAGCCACGGCAGGAGATCGGTGTAGCCGTCGCCCCCGAACGTATGGTAAGCGTAGCGCTGCCCCCCGGGCCAATCGATGGCGCGGGCCTGCGCTCCCAGGGCGGCGCCGATGCGGTTCTGCCCCTGGTCGTTGGACGGCCGCCAGACCGTGAGCGCAAGTGCGACGACAAGCGGGGCCGCGAACGCCGCGGGGGCGAGTCGGGGCAGCCGATGGCGGGCGAGCCACCGCGACACGGCGTCGGCGGCGACGGCGGCCCCGAGCGGCAGTGGGAGGAGCAGGCAGTAGAGCCAGTAGCTGTGATCGTAGGCCCCGTTCTTGAATACTACGGCGTACCCGAGCACCGTGCCGAGCGAGACTGCGACCAGCGGTCGGGTGCGCCGATCAAGGAGGCCCAGTCCCGCGACGGCGACGACCAGCCAGCTCCCCACCGGAAACAGGTCGCGCAGGTAGCGCAGCTGCTGGCGCGCCGCTTGAAGAATGCTGACTCGATCCGAGTCGCCGGCACCGGCTCGCAGCCGTGCCCGTTCGATGAACTCTCTGACGTCACCCTGGTAGGCCCACAGCATCCACAGACCGGTCAGCACGGCTCCCACGGCGGTACCGAGGAGCACGGCGGCGGCGGCGGAACGGCGCCTTTCGAGCAGGAGCGCCGTGCCGACCAGGGCGGAGAAGAGGCTGGCCTGCCACGAGGTGAGGGCCCCGGCCGCCGCCGCCGACCCCAGCGCCCACAGCGGTGCGTCGACGCCTCGGCGCGACCGCTGCCATAGCAGGGTCAGCCCGGTCATGGGCGCGAGCCCCAGGACGTCGGGCTCCGTCATGGCGCCGAACACGAAGAACATCGGGGTGCCGAAGGCGAAGAGTAGGCCCACCGCCGCCGCACCCGGCCCCAGTCCACTGTGGTGGAGCAGGATCACGGTGAAGAACAACACCGCGAGCCCCGACACGACGGCCGGCAGCCGCGCCCGTGCCTCTACCGGTCCCGGCAGCGTGAACGCCAAGGCGCTCGCGAGGTAGATGAGAGGCGGATGGTGGGCGTACACGACGCGATCGCCGAACAGCGTCCGCGAGGAGGCCCCGAGCCTGGATTCGATGGGCCCTTCCTCCACAATGGCCCGTCCACCCGTCATGAACAGGGCCGCGTTGAACCCGTCGTGCGATGGTCCGAATGGCGCCGAGAGCCGGTGCGCGTCGCGGCCCAGGAATACCAGGACGGTCGCCGCAGCGGCGATCCAGAGCAGCGGACCGGGCCGCCCTCGCTCGGCGCGGCCGTCGGGGTTCCCCGCGCCTGACGGGCGAGCAGAGGTCGCCGTCATTCGATGCCGGGCGTCGTCGCGTCCAGGAGTCATGACTGCCTTGCGATGGCGTCGGCGCGCCGGTCCAGGGATCGCCACCCCCGGCACGCAACAGCCAGGCACGCCGTCGCCGTGACCATGCTGAGCGCTTTGCGTTGCCAGGCATCCTTCGCCGTACCGAAAACCACGTCGTAGACGGGCTGGATGGTCCACGCATCGCCCGGTGGAGACGAATGCTGCGAGTAGAACACGTACACAAAGTGAAGGTTCAGCAGGAAGCACACCGAGAGGATCGCCAGCGCCCACCGGAACGGGCGGACACCGACGAATGGCGCGAGCCCCGCAACGGCCAGGTACAGGTAGCGCTCGTGCATGCGCGTAAGGAGGGCGAAGCCCAGGCACATGACGGCAACGGCGCCGAACAGGGCGACGGCACTCTCGTCGACCCGTCGCGCGAGCGATCGCCAGCTCCGAGCGGCGACCGCGATCGTCCCCAGGGCGAAGGCAGTTAGGCCGAGGTGGAACGCGGCGATACCGCCAACCGTCACGGCCCCGGGCCCGATGTCAGGACGATAAAACCCGGCGGCGCCCCACGCGTTGAACGCCCACAGGCTTGTGAGCGAGTACAACGAGCCGGCATCGTGGTAGAACCGGGGGATAGCGGTGGGGCCGACGCCGAACGGCTGGAACATCGCCACCACCACGGCGACCGCGAACACGACGAGTAAGCCGACGCGTGCCACGATGGTCGACCAAGCGCGCGACGCCGATGCGCCGTCAACCAGATAACGGCGCGCCAAGACGACGACAATGGCGGGCAGGGCGAGCAGTGCCTGCGGCTTGGTGGCGAAGGCGATTGCGAGCAACCCGACGCCGCAGGCCTCGCGCAGGACGCGCGGAGGGCCCGCCGCGATGGCATAGATGCCTGCCAGGACGAGCAGGGCGAGCAACGAGTCGACCTGTCCCCACACCGCCGACACGAGGATCAGCCCCGGATTGAGCAAGATCGCGGCCGCTGCGGTCGCCCGTATCGGGGCTCGGCGAGTCCCACCACTCGGCGTCAGGCGCGCCGCGAGGAGCAACGCGAGAGCCGCGACGCCGAGGTCGGCGATGATGGCGGGGAGCTTCAGTAGGGCGAGCGATGGTGGCTCACCGCTCATCACACGCGACGCCTTGCCGAGGGCCAGCAACACGTAGAGATAGCCGGGCGGGTAGTCGGCGAAATACCCCGGCTCGTAGAAATGCGCGGGGCCGCGCAGCACAAGCCGGTCCGACCACTGGCGAAACAGCGAGACGTCGAACTGGAGCCCCCCGCTGTGGCGCGCGAGGACCAGCCGGATGGCCAGGCCCAGGGCGAACAGGCAGACCAAACCGCCCGGCGACTCGATCCAGGACGCCATGCGTCTCCCGATCATCGGGGCGGGCGTGTCGTCGTCGAGGCTGGTCGACCCGGTCACGGGCGGGGGGGACGGCCGTTGTAGCGTCGCCGCAGGCCATAAAGCTCGAGGAGACCGCGCACGATGACCCGGAATCGAAGGCCGGTCGGCGAGCCCGTGACGCGGGGGCGGTGCTCGACCGCGACCTCCGCGATCCGCAACCCTGCCTGGCGCGCGGCCACGCACAGCTCGACGGAAATGCAGGCGCCGTCCGAGCCGAGAGCGAGGCCGCTGATCGCGGCCCGATCGAGCAGCTTGAAGCCGCAGTCGATGTCGTGCACGATAAAGTCGAAGGCGAGTTGACACAACTGATTCCACGCGCGTCCCGCCCAGATGCGTCGCCACTCGTCGGCGCGTCGTGCGCGCAGGCCAATGATGATCTGGGCGTAGTCGGTAAGCGGAACGAGTTTGGCGAGCTCCTCCGGATCGAACTGGTTGTCACAGTCCATCTGGAAGATCCACGGCTGGTTCGCCGCAGCGAAACCGCTCCGCAGGGCGGCGCCGTAGCCGCGATTGCGACCGTGCGAGACGACACGCGCCCCCGCCCCGCGCGCCTCTTCGGCGGTACCGTCGCTGGACCCATCGTCGACCACGATAACCTCGACATGATCTGCGAGCCGCGTCGCCGCGGCACGCGCTCCCTCGACTGCGCGCCGGACATTGCCCTGCTCGTTCAAGGCCGGCAGGACGACGGAGATGCCTTCCAAGCGGCGCGCCATCACACCCAGCACCATCCCGCGGGCGGCGGCATCGGTCGCATCACGGGCGCCTTGTGGGCGTCGGAGACGGCCGGGCCGCAGTCCATGAAGAACATGCGCCGTTCCCACTCCCGGTAGGGCAGGGGGCTGCCGACGAGGACCGGGCGGAAGAACGAGAACATGCCGATCGACGCAACGACCAACGCACCGATCGTGATCGCGCGGATATTCCGCGCGGAGATGCCCGCCACCACGCGCGCCAACGCGAGATACAGGAAGGGCACGGCGGGCAGGAGATAGTAAAGGAACGCCTCCTGCCTCGTTACAATGAGCCAAGGGACGTAGCCCGCGGCAAAGCCGGCGACCACGACCGTCTCGGGCGCTTGGACCCGGCGTCGTCGTAGTGCCCGCCATGTTGTCGCAGCGAGCGCGAGAAGGGCTGTCCACCACACCAAGGGGTTCCCGAACGCGAGGATCTCCTGATACCCGTCGCCTCCGAGATCTTGGAAGTAGAAGAGCACGGGGCGCTTGATGAACGGCCACGACCACGCGGGCGACGCGTAGGGATGCGTGAAAAGCGAGCCGGTGTGGTGCTCGAACATGAGGTACTGGCGCGTGAGGAAGGCGTGCGTCCAAGATCCCCGCGCCCATGGCCACGCGAGCAGCGCGCCCTCCAGCCTGCCAGCGTAGGACAAGACATAGACGACCGCTGGAAGCAGCACCAGCGCGACAAGCAACTGCACACCCTCTTCGCGCGCGACACGTCGATAGCGATGGGCATCGTCGCGCCGGCGCGCCGCCGCGTTGGCGAACGCGAGCACGGCGACCGCAGCCAACAGATATCCGCCCGACCACTTGGAGGCGACAGCGGCGCCGCCCGCGATCCCCGCACCCAGCAGCCATGGTCGCGCCAGGAGTCGGTGAGGGGACGGGTTGCGACAAACGGGTCGGTTCGCTTCGCTCTGATCGCGGTCGTAGAGGAGGCAGAGGAACGACAGGAGCCCGAACAAGACAACGAAGACGTCGAGCATCGCGGTGCGCGACATCACGAAGTGGAGGAAGTCGAACGCGAGGAGCCCAGCGGCAACGGAGGCGGCCAGGGTCGAGCCGAGCAGACGGCGCGCCAGCAAGTACAGCACCGCGACGCTCAGCGTACCCGCAACCAACGGCACGACCCGCCACCCGCCGGGAGTAAAACCGAACAGTCGTATGCCGGCTCCGATCAGCCACTTTCCCAGGGGCGGATGGACGACGCTGATCTCGGTCGTGGTTCTACAGTGGCCGTTCGGACCGAGCATGTAGAGGCAGGCGTCGGCCGCGTAGAACTCGTCGAACACGAATGCGCGAGGCGCCGTGATGCCGGCGAATCGCAGCCCGCCCGCTAGCGCGGTGAGGAAGGCAAGCAAGACTGTATCGATCGCGTGCCAACGCGCTTCGGCCAGACTCGTTCGCGTCGGCTCACCACCCAGCGGTGCCGCGGGTGAGGAGGGATCAGCGTCCATGATCGCGCGCGCGGACCCCTGACGGGGGGGCACTAGCCAACGACGCGACCGGCTGCGTGCGCACGGTCGCGGCAGCTGACGGCGAGGGAGGTCGTCTCGTGAGCTGGACGGCGAGGATCACGACGTCCGTCACATACAGCCCGATGAGTAGCGCGACCACCCAGCGCGCGACCTGGCGCCGCTGGGGCCTTTGCGCCCACCGTGCCTCAGCCCGGTCGGCCTCGTCGGCGAAGAAGAACACGTAGGCGAGCAGCGCGGGGAACAAGAACTCCGCCTTCATCGTCGAGAAGTCGCGGTACAAGAGGGAGTACACGATGATGAACGCGATGTACCCCACGGCAGCCAGCGTGAGCAGCTCCTCATCCAGCTTTGCTCCGTCTCCGGACGCGTGACGCCGGCCCGAAACCATGAGCACGAAGACAGCACGCATCATCCCCGCCAGCAGGAACGCCGTTGGCAGGAGAGCGAGCACAAAGATGAGCCGTCCGACGGTGACGACCAGCGGGCTGGTGTTCCGCCAGGAGGGCGGGTGCTGCGCGAAATGGCTGAAGTGTGCCCGACCGTACAGCTGCGACCAGAGTGACGTCCGGTGCAGGGGGTAGACGACGGCGTCGTTCGTAATCGTCGGATGCTCGAGCATGTCGACGAAGCGGAATGTGAGATAGGTGTCCGCGATCGACGTGGTGCCGGGACGGTACACGTAGGTCCGTTCGATCAGGTGGGGCCACGGCGCCCGATCCCCGTTGATCGCGAACGGGTTGCCGGTGTCCTCCCAGTTGGGCCGATACGAGCCCAGGGCGGCCGTGCATACCAGGACGACGGCGACGAAGACCGCGCTGTGACCCAGCAACTGTCGTCGCGACAGTCCGGGGACAGCTTGCCGACCGAGAATCGCATGCACCAGCGTCGCGGTGACCGCGAGGAATACCACGAGGCCGTTGCCCTTGGACAACACGGCGAGCACGACGGATGCGCTCATGACGATGAAGGCTCGTCGCGCCCCGGTGCGGAAGAACTCGCAGCCCTCGCTCAACGCCACCGTGGCGAACAGGATCACGAACGAGTCGTTGGTGGCCTGCGCGTTGAGCCCGATCAGCGCCGGATTGAGCGCCACGAGGGTGAACGCCAGCACTCGAATCGGAGGCGACAGGCCGCGCCGGATCAGGGCTCTGCGCACGACGAAGAGCGTAGCGATCCCCGCGGCGCAAGCAACGAGCTGGGCAATCCGCAGCTGTACGCTTGGAGACTGCCACGGGCTCAGGTTCCAGAGCCCCGCCACTGGGACGTGGTACAGCTTCGGCTGGAAGCCCTCCCAGGCATCGCGCAGCCGAGGCAAGCGATGTTGCTGAGCGATGATCCTGATGACCGTCAGGTGATCGTCATTCGCCTCGGTGTTGACCAGCGCTAGATACACGCGCAACAGCACGCCGACGGCCAAGACAGTCCCCTCCAGAGACCGACGTTTCACGGGACGTCTGGGGTCAAACGCAGCAACAGGCTTCGAGCCGGGAAGGCGACGCGGCCAGCTCCAAGAAACAACCGCATCGAAGTCCTGCCGGCGCGCAGGCTGTCCAGCCAGCGACCGGATGCAAAGGCTGCACCGCGTGCCCGCTGCAAGAAGCTCTTTCGTTCGGACAACCGAAACAGGATCACGCACAATGCCCAGCGGAACAGATTCCCGCCCAACGCCAGTAGGCATGTCAGCGCGCTACGCCGCGGAACCAATCGGACTTCATGCCAGATGGGAAGCTCCTGGATCCAAATGTCATTTCGTCCTCGGGCGAATGCGGTCGACGAAATCCGCCGCGGGGTTATGGTGTGACGGGCGACTCGATGATGCACGACCGCGGGCGGGCAGAACCACACGCTGCCTCCGGCTTTTCGGATGCGATCCTGGAACTCGGTATCCTCGAAGCATCGGCTGTCCTGCAAAGTCACCCTCTCGTCTCCCTGAAGCCCTACTGTCTCCTCCCACAAACCGAACCGGTCGAAGAGGCACCTGGGAACAGCCATGTTCCCGCCAAATACATACTCAGATTCCCTCAACACCCGTTCCTCACGGTGGTGCAGCAGCCCCGCGTCTGCCAGGGCAGGCTCATCGAGCCAATCGGGCCAGCGACCGAGATCGTGCGGGATCGGAACGATGGTACCGCCGGCCAGCATCAGCGCGTCCTTGCGCCGAGCAAAGAGGTCGTAATAAGACTCGGCCCAATGCGGGTCAACTCGCATGTCATCGTCGGTGAACAGCAACAGCGGGGCGCGGGCCATCCTAACACCGGCATTCTTCCCTCGGCTGAGGCCAGGCCGAGGCTCGCGGGCGGTTCTGAACCTCGAGTTCGTGCGGCACCATTCGTTGAGAACGGCCGCAGTGTTGTCTGTGGAAGCGTTGTCGATCACGATGACCTCGAAGGGAGCATCACAATCTTGCGCTGCCAGAGTCCTCAGGACCTCAGGCAGATAGTGGGCGCGATTACGGGTCGATATGATGACGCTGATAGCCACTTCTGAACTCATGTGTACCGGTCTCACCGCGCGCTCAGCCGGGCTGATGATACCAACCACCAATGCTCAGCCTTCGCTTCTGTTGGGCAGACTGGATGGGCAAGACGAGGTGCGCCGGAGCGGCCAGGACGTCAAAGGCGATCATAGTGTTATATGCAGGTTCAACCTCTGTGAAGCCGCCATCCTTGTGAACCACGCGCAACAACCCACCAAACTCCCGTTCCCATCCAGGGGTCAAATAGATAACCAGAGCCAGCTGCCGGCTGCGGTTGTCGTCAGAATGGGGGCGCAAGAAGTCCCCCTGGATCATCGAGTGAGCTCCAAAATCGTCGCTCCCGCCCAAGGGCATGCCGGAAATGGCCTCAAAGAACGCCTTAAATTCGGGGCGCTGGAATGTCATACGAAACTGCAAGTAGGTCAGGGCATTCGGGCTCGTTTGGAATTGAGGAGGCGTCCCTACCAACTTACCGAGCCGGAAGAAACGATCCTGATCGCTTGCGAGCAACCACTCCTCTTCCTTCACAGCACCCTCGATCGAGTACAACCCGTATTCGGGTTTGAACTCGGCTTCGTTTGCCAGGAATCGACTCAGCCTCTCGGCGACCTGAGGTACCAGAAAGTCCCTGATGACAACCAGGCGTGCGGCGTGGGAAGTGAAGGCGTTCTGATACGTCTCGAGAGCCCGGTCCTCGAGGTGCTGAGGTTGAATCCATGATGCCAACCGCTGCCGATCAAGCATAGCCCGGCTCCCTCTTGTGCGGCACCTTACGCGTGATGCTCAGTCATGACGCTGAGGCTTCGCCTGTTCCCTTACGAATTCACCAAAGGTGTCGCCTGCGTCTCGGAGCTTTGAGAAGCCGATTCCACCTGGGCTCTCCAGGATTGTGAGTACAAGCCAGGCCGGGCCAGCAGGTCCTGGTGGCTTCCCGATTCGACGATCTGACCGTATCTCATGACATGAATCACGTCGGCCCGCATTGCTATCGTCAAACGATGTGTGATGATGATGGCTGTGCGACCACGGGCGAGGGCTCGGAATCTCTCGAACCACTCGGCTTCAGCCCAGGAATCCATAAAACTCGTCGGCTCGTCGAGGATGATGATCTCGGATTGCCTGAGATACGCCCGCGCCATGGCCACCCGCTGCCACTCGCCCGCACTCAGCTCCGTGCCTTCCGCGAACCACTTTCCCAGCAGTGTATGGTATCCTTTGGGGAGAGGAGCGATCACCTCATGGGCGCCCGCATCCCGAGCGGCCGCCTCGATCGTGGATAGATCCTTCTCCGCCTCTAGATTGCCCATCGCAATGTTCTGGCGGGCGGTATCCTGATAGGGGACCGGCAGTTGAAACATGACCGTGATCATCCGGCGCAGCTGAGTAAGAGAAAGATCCCGCAGATCGATCCCGTCGATTTCGATCTGCCCGGACTCGGGATCGTAAAAGCGACAGAGCAACTTGAGAAGCGTGGTCTTGCCGGCGCCATTGGCGCCCACGATAGCCACGGTACGGCCCGCGGGAATCGTCACACTGAAGTCCCTCAGAGCCACCCGATCGGTGCCGGGATATCTAAACGTGACATTTCGGAACCGGATGCCCTCTTTCAAGGTCGCAGGGGCTGGAAGTGGGTTCGGGGGGTCGACAATGCGCGTCTCGAGATCCAGGAATTCGAACAAGTTCACCAGAAACAGGCCGTTGGTGTAAATCTGACCGACGTTTGTCAAGAGAGCACGCATTAAGCCCTGCCCCCTCTGGAACGCCTGGTAGAAGAGCGCGATGTCGCCCAGCGTAGCGTGCCCCAGGAACGCCCGCCAGACCATCCACGCTATCGTAGCTGCTGAGACCAGCAGGGCCACAACTTCCGCACCCACGCGGCTCAGACTCTGATCTCGCAGCAGAGCGAGACGCTCTGTGCGCAGGCGGCCGCGCAGCTCGCGATAGGCATTGCGGAAATAGCCCGCCAGACCAAACAGTCGAACCTCCCCTGCGTGCCATGCCTCCGTGAGGACGACGCCCAAGTACTGGCTGCGACGCCGTTCCGTCGTCGTGTGCTTCCACCAATCGTGATAGCGCCGGCTCGTGCGAACGACCACATAAAAGGCAGGAAGGGTACTCACAAGCAGCGCGGGGGGCAGCCAGGTTCCGTAAGGTATCAACACTGCAGCCATTGCTATGAGGGTGATGCTGTTTTGCACCAGGCTCCCGCTGCTCTCGAGCAAGGCCAGCGGACGATTACTCGCGTCGCCACGAGCCCTGTAGAGGTGATCGTAAAAGTCTGGCGTCTCATAAAAGGCCAGATCCACCGAAGCCGATTTGGCGTGGATAAGATCGGTGATATGGTCCTGAACGAGCTCTGACTGGGCTGTGCCGATCCATGCCAGACAGACTTTGAGCAGCTCTGTAAGTAACAGAATGCCGCCAATGCCGACGGCGACCATAAGGACCGGTCGCACGCTCTCCCAGGTTGTGCCTCGTCCGACGGTCGCTTGCAGGCCGTCCACCAGCGGCTTCGTCAAATAGACCAACGCCACTGGCATCAAGCCCTGCACGGCGAGCAAGATGCCCCACGCAACCGTCCATCCCCTGGCTGCCGTCCAGATCAGACCAAACACTCGTAACATGTAAGACAGCTTGAGCGCTGGATCATGAAGCATGGGCTTGAGGGACTTGCGTTCTGGTCGCATTGGTGTCATGGCTACCTACTGGTGGTCCCACGGTCTAGCGCGGTTAGGCGGGTAGACCGTTGAGCATCAAGGCCGTTTCGAGCAACGCGATGTGGAGCTGCGCCCGACTGCGGCGCCGGCCCAGCCGCTGATCAAGGACCCGCTAGCGCAAGGTGTGGACCGTCGAGCGTTGGTGGAGAATGCTTGCAGGGGCCATCAGGCGCCCGCTTACCGAGTGACCGGCGAGAGAAAACCCCGGCACTCTGTGGAGGGTGCCGGGGTTTCGCTACGATCGACGCGTCGCAGCTCCGCTTCAGCTGCCCACGCTGTTGGCCGACAGCTCGGTGAAACTGTCCAGGTGACAGTCCGTCTTACAGCCCTTCACCCCACCGGGGGTCGTGAAGGTATTGTCGGCGATGTGACCGTAGACGACCAATCTGGGCGATTCGTACGTTCTCTTCATCCGACACCCCCTGGCGGTTAGAGTGACCCTGGGCCGTGCACGTACCCCCCGTCAGGCAGGCCCGCACAGCTGCGCTTCCTTTTCCCGCAACTTCTCTGCCATTGGGGCTGGTGCTTGCCTGGACGTGCCGGAAGCGGTGAAATCGTTGCCGCGGTGCAACACCTTGAGGCAATAGTCTGCAGCACGGGGACTTCTAACGAGGATCACGGTTGAAATTGCGCCGCAATCCGCTCCACGGTCGCGTCGAGGCTCGCCAGGCGAAGCGGGCGGTACAGGTTCCAAGTCGGGACCGCACCGACCAGTCGCGTTAGTTGGCGGAACGATCGGGCTCGCGCCTCATCGGTCCTGAGGTGGAAGCTGAGAGACCAGAGATCCGCAAGCGCCACCGACGCGGCAGCTCGCTCGAACCGCAGGTCGTCCGTCGATTCACGCAGGAATACGATGGCCCTGATCGGGACGGGGGCGCTGCTGCCCTTGCGATCGTCGTCGAGCGCCAGGTAGACGCGGTCTGGTCGAGCCAGCACGACGTGCGTACCCAGGGAAGGGCCTCCGCCGTATACGTCGGGCCGGATGCGCAACAGCGCGGGACCGGGGAGCAAGTCCGGCGTCGGACTCACGCGGCAACACGCGAGGTCCTCGCTCAGCACGCGATGGCCGTGCTGGTGAAAGGCGAGGGCAAGCGTGGTCTTGCCGTACTGCCGCGGTGCGGCGAGGACGACCGCTCCGGCGCCCAACTCCACCGCCGCGGCATGCAGCGGTAGGTCTCCGCGGTGAAGGAAGCAGAGCGTAGCCGGAATCCCCCACAGGCGCTGCTCGCGCACGATCTCCTCGTTGCCGTCAGGGATCTCAATGCGCCCGCGTTCCGGATCGATATGATACACGCCGACGTCCGAGGCCCAGAACTCGAACCCCCGATCCACCTGGTACAACGTTCCCCGTGCCTCCTGGCCGGCCCCTGCCAGCGTCCAGTCGGCGACTGGCGCGACCTGCGGCCGCTGCCGCGGCTCTGGGGCCGTGACGATCTCGAGCGTCTCCACGCCCCCGCCCGACCGGAGGAACCGGAAGGATTGCTGGCAGCGAACCTGGAAGCCGAACGCCGATGGCGCCGCTCGGGCTACCGTGGGCGCAGTGAAGCCGCTCACCATGCGTTGAGGAACGCGTGGATCCGGGCCAGATCCTTGGCCCAGTGCCAATCGAACCTATTGAAGTTTCCCTGCTCGATCCGTTGCGCCAGGCGCCGGTAGTCCACCCCGGGTATGCGATGGCGCGGCACGGCGAGCCAGCGCTTCAGTGTGGGATAGTCCACCTGAGCCATGACGTGGTCATCGAAGTAGGTCTTGTCACGGCGATCCAGGATTGGGTCGGGGAGCCTGCCTCGCAGCAGCCTACGTGCCAGCGTCTTGTAACGCAGGTCCGGACACTTGAGCTCGGCCGGGAGACTGAGGAAGAACTCCCATAGATCGATGTCGGCGAAGGGTCGCCGGACCGTGACACCCTCTTGTGCGGCGCAGACCTCGTCCGCTTCGAGGGTGATCGTCGATCCCTCGCTGCCAACGAGTTGAGCTTGCGTCCAGCGCCGGCGGCTGGGTTGCAGCAGGTCGGTGCGATAGGGGGTCTCGTTGATCTTGTGGGCGTCCAGCCAGTCGGGGATCCGCTGGGGGAAGTCCAGGCGCCGCCAGTGGAGATACGAGTTTGCCAACCGGCCGGGGATGAAGGTGGCGAACAGGTGCCGTGCGAGCCTGCGCCAGGAAACGCCACGTCGGCGCTCCGTCAGCAGCAGTCCGCCGAGCGCCCGCCACCGCGCATGTGTCACGAGGTAGGACACCAAGTGGTCTGGGCTGCCGAATGCGAACTCGGCAAAGTCCCCCGTCAAGAGGTTCCTGTAGCCAAGCTGGCGGGCCAGCGCGTGGTTTTCGGCGAGCTCCGGCACCGAGACGATCGGCACGGGGCTGCCGAACAGGCGACACCATTTCTCCACGTCGTCGAGCCCGCGCGAGCGCGGGCGATAGGTGTGGAGCTCGATGCCGCAGTGTTCCGTGACCAGCTCGATGTAACGACGCTCGTCGACGGCCGGCAGGTCCGGAAAGACGGCGGACAGGGCGCCGATCGCCCGACCGGTGCGCCGACGGTGCTCGGGGGCAGCGAATGCCGCGACGGCAGGGGAGTCGACCCCGCCGCTCAACAAGATGGCATCCCGGCCTGTGAGGCTGCGCGCCACCGCTTGCCCCAGCAGCTCTACGAACCGGTCCCGGA
>VBAL01000063.1 GCA_005888595.1 Candidatus Segetimicrobium genomatis | reverse complement strand
CACCCGCTGAGCGCAGCAGCGCCCGGATGCCGATGGCCAGGGCTTCGTAGAGCGCGATCACCCCACGAACCACCGGCAGCCGCAACCAGCGGTAACGGACGAGCGGAGACACGCGCGCCTCCGTGAACGCCGCGATTGCCCCATCAGGCGCGCGCACTGCGACCGACGTCCACCGCGGCGACCGCATCATCACACCCTCGATCACCGCTTGGCCGCCGATAAGCATCCGCGAAGCGGAAAGGAAGAGGGGAAAGGGAAGAGGGAAGAAGGGAAAACGCTCGTGGCCCTCTTCCTTCTTCCCTCTTCCCTCTTCCTTTACCATGCTGGTCTCCCTGGGACGACATGGTGCTCACGGCATCGCGCTTCATACACCTCCCGCGCACCCACCATAATGATCGGATCGGAAAAATGTGCCGGCTCCCCGTTCACCAGGCGTTGCGTGCGACTCGCCGGCGCACCGCACACCATGCAGACGGCCTCCAGCTTGTCGACCGACTCGGCGATCGCCAGCAGGCGAGGCATCGGACCGAACGGCTCGCCGCGGAAATCCATGTCCAATCCAGCCGCGACCACCCTGACACCGCGGTCGGCAAGCTCCTCTACGACCTCCGGGAGCCGCTCGTCGAGAAATTGCGCTTCATCCACCGCGACCACGTTCACGGCGTCCCCTAGCTGCTCAAGGATCTCCTCACTGCGCCGAAGCGGAATCGCTTCCAGCCGCGATCCGTCGTGTGAGGCCACCTGCTCTCCACTGTATCGGATGTCGAGGGCAGGTTTGAACACCTGAACACGCTGCCGGGCGATTTGCGCCCGTCGCACTCGGCGGATGAGCTCCTCGCTCTTCCCGCTGAACATGCTGCCGCAGATAATCTCGATCCGCCCTCGCGCTCGACTGTCGTCCACCTACGCTCCTCCCTTACGCACTGCGACCGCCTACCTGCAGACGACGCAAGGAAGAAGGAAGAGGGAAAAGGGAAGAAGGGAAAGACAGGGAGGGCAGCATCTTCCCTTTCGTCAGACTTTGAGGCCGTACTTCTTGGCGAACTTTTGGACGCGGCCTTCGGCATCGATGAACTTCCGCTGCCCCGTGAAGAACGGATGGCAGCGGGAACAAATCTCGACACGAATGTCCTTTTTCGTGGAACCGGTCACAAAGGTCGTGCCACAGGAGCCACAAACGACCGTGGCCTGGTAGTACTGGGGATGAATGCCCTTCTTCATTTGGATGCATCCTCTCTCTCAGCAACGGGAACACGGGAACGGGGGAGCGCGGGAACGCGTACCCGCATCGATCCTCTGTCACCGTACGGTCCTTGCTAGGAACCAACCGCGATTGTATCACATGGCGCATGACGAGGGAACTCGCCGTTAACAGGCAGCATGCAAACGACTGGCAGTTGTTCGGTCTTCGTTCCCGCGCTCCCGCAATCCCGCGTTCCCGTCTTTAGAGGTATTTCAGCGGGTTCAGGGGCCGGCCGTTGACGCGGATCTCAAAATGCAGGTGCGGACCCGTCGCGATGCCCGTGGAGCCGACCAGGGCAATCGGTTGCCCGGCTTGGACGCATGCCCATAGACCGTGCTGACTCCGTCACCGTGATCGATGATGACAGCCCTACCGTACCCGTAGTACCACCCCGAGAAGGTCACCCGTCCCGCCTTGGCGGCATAGATCTGCGTCCCATAGGGCGCGGCGATATCGATCCCGTTGTGGTGGTGTTGCCATCGCCAGCCGAACCGTGACGAAAGCGCGCCGCGCGCGGGCCAGATGAAACTCTGGGCGATACTGACGACGGCTCCCCTACTCACGGAGGTGACCCGCCGCGGAATATCGATCGCGCTGCCGGGGATGACCAACCGCTGTCCCGGTTGGATCAGGTCTCCGCTGCGAAGTTCGTTGGCTTCGACAATGGCGTCCACGGAGAGGCCGTGCACCTGAGCGATTTCCCACAGCGTTTCGCCTTCACCGACGACAACCGTGAATGGCCGCGGCATCCCCCGCAATGGTGGGGTCGATGCTGCCGTTTTCGTCACCGGCGCCCGCGCGGTGAACTGACCAGGGATCACAAGGCGCTGGCCCACCTGGATCACATCGTCGTTGCCGATCTCATTTGCCGCCACCAGCGCCTCGACCGTCACACCGTGTGTCTGAGCGAGTTGCCACAGGGTTTGTCCTTCCTGCACGATGAGAGACGTTTCGCTTGACACCACGTTGACGGCCGGAGTGATGAGGGACGCGGACGAACCCCGCACGGTGGTGCGCGAAGCCGTTCTCACTGCGGGGGGTTTCGAATCACCGGCCACCGGCAGTGGCGCCGTCAGCGAGATCGCCGGGATGGTGGCGGATGACGAAAGCGTCTGCAGCGCACGGCTCTGGGCACTTGCGGCGGTCAGGAATGGGACGGGATGAGACGGCGACCACCCCAGAGGAGTATCAGAGGTATCGAACGCCGGAAGAACAAGGAGGCCGACGACAAGCAGTCCGCCCCAATATTGCCGTGCCGTCCGTCGCATTCGTCCACCTATCTCCGGAAACGAGCCGAGGGAACGCGGGAGGGCCGGACACATAAGTGTGCCGGGAAAAATTCCTCGTCCGTATTCGGCTCAGGGTATCGAATTCCTGCCCATGGCCCGGGGCTTTTAGACGGTGGAGGCAGGCGCTAGAGCAAGGGGGCGCCCAGACGCGCACGATCTCGCGCGTGCTCGCGCAGGCTCGTTGTTTCGCGGTGATGCGGCGGTCACAGCAACGGCGAACACTCACTCCACCACATGAGCAAAGCAGGCGGCTACTGCGCGTCTTCCTCGGCGCTCTTCACGATGGACTTCAAGAAAGCCTGATTGTTCGCGGTCTTGCGCAGCCGGTCCAGGATGAGTTCCGTCATGGCGACCGTGTCCAGCTGCTCCAGGCTCTTTCGCAGCACCCAGACCTTGCGCAACTCGTCCTCGGTGAGGAGCAACTCCTCGCGACGGGTCCCGCTCATCTTGATGTCGATCGCCGGGAAGGTGCGGCGCTCTTGGAGCTTGCGGTTGAGGTGCATTTCCATGTTGCCGGTCCCCTTGAACTCTTCGTAGATCACGTCATCCATGCGGCTGCCGGTATCGATCAGCGCGGTGGCGACAATGGTCAGGCTGCCCCCCTCTTCAATCTTGCGCGCCGCACCGAAGAAGCGCTTGGGCCGGTGCAGCGCCGCGGGGTCGAGACCGCCCGAAAGGGTGCGCCCCGACGGCGGGATGACGAGGTTGTTCGCGCGGGAAAACCGGGTGAGACTGTCCAGCAGGATGACGACATCGCGGCCGCCCTCCACCAGACGTTTGGCACGCTCCAGCACCAGATCGGCCACCTGAATATGCTCTTCCGGCGGGCGGTCGAACGTGGACGCCACCACCTCCGCCTCGACCGACCGGCGCATGTCGGTGACCTCTTCAGGGCGTTCGTCGAGTAACAGCACCATCGGGTAGATCTCCGGATAGTTGGCGACCACCGCCTGGCCGATCTTCTTCAGCAACGTCGTCTTGCCGGCCTTCGGCGGCGAGACGATCATCGCGCGCTGGCCCTTGCCGATCGGCGCAAACAAATCGACGATGCGCGTGGTGATGTCACCATCGCTCTCCAGCTTGATGCGCTCATGCGGGAAAACCGGCGTCAGCCGCTCAAAATCCGGCCGGGTGCGCGCCTGCTCGGGATCCAGGCCGTTGACGGCCTCCACCCGCAGCAGCGCGTAATACTTCTCGTTGTCCTTGGGGGGCCGGACCTGGCCCAGCACCTCATCGCCGACCCGCAGCCCGAAGCGTTTGATCTGTGAGGGAGACACGTAGATATCTTCCGACCCCGGGAGATAGCCCTCGTGGCGCAGGAAGCCGTACCCCTCCGGCATGATCTCGAGAATGCCCGAGCGGAGCATCAGCCCGGATTGTTCAGTTTGCGCCTGCAAAATTCGCATGATCAACTCCTGTTTGCGATACCGCTTGTAGTTCGGGACGTTGAGCTCCTTGGCCATGTCCTGGAGCTCATTGATCGTCTTGGGTTCTAACTCAGCGATTGCCGTCACTGCACATGCACCTCCGGGTGCGTGTATACCACTGTGCGCTCGCGGGTAGACAGCCGTCCCCGCCGCGGGCGTTGATCTTCATCTGTCCTGCCTGTGGCCCCGTGAACTTATACTTTGGTCTTCCGCCGCTCCAGCTCACTCTGCAGTTTCCGCCAGTCGGTGAGGAACCGCTCCTGTCCGAGATCGGTGAGAGGGTGCTTGAACAGCTGCTCAACCACCTTGAACGGGATGGTCGCGATGTGCGCGCCGGCCAGGGCGGCCTGGGTCACGTGCAGCGGATGCCGGAGGCTGCTGGCCAGCACCTGTGTGCCGAACCCGTATGTCCTGAAGATCTGCACGGCGTCGCGGACGACCTGCATCCCATCCTGCCCGATGTCGTCCAGCCGGCCCAGGAAGGGACTCACAAAGTACGCGCCCACTTTGGCCGCCAGCAGCGCCTGGTTGACGGAGAATGTGAGGGTCACATTGATGCGGATGCCCTCACGCACCAGCGCGGCTCCCGCCATAATGCCGTCCTGCGTGGCGGGGACCTTCACGACGACGTTGGGAGCCCAGGTCACATACTCTTTGCCCTGCAGGATCATCTCGTCTGCCTTGTCGCTGGTTGTCTCAACGGAGATCGGACCGCTGGTGATGGACGCGATCTCGCGCACTACGGTGCGGTAGTCCATGCCTTCCCGACTTACCAGCGTGGGGTTGGTAGTGATGCCGTCTAGGATCCCCCAGCGGTGCACGGTGCGGATTTCCTCCAGGTTTGCGGTGTCAAGAAAGAATTTCATCGCAGCATCCCCCTCCAGATCACTTTCCGGTGGCCTCGATGTAGGCGACATCGCCCACGTCGCCGACTTTTAAGAACAGAAGCGTATCGCCGGGGAGGAGATCCTTCAACTCCGCGACGTTGTTGTTGCGGTACACCGCATTCGCCCGGGCGACGCGAAACGTACGCTGGGCCTTATTTAACTCCTCAATGACCATCAGCGTCGGCGTTCCCACGCGGATGTCCTTCAGCATTCCTTTGGAAAAGTCGTAGCGTCCGAGCTGGTCCATCACCTTGTCCAGCGCCCAGGCCACATCCGCCCGCGTCGCCGGCTGGGCGGGCCGGAAGGTGCGGTCAGGCCAGGCGGGCACCAGACCCTTCTCGATGGCCACGCCGACCGTGCCGCGCGACTGAGCAGGAATCTCTGCCGCGTCAGACACCGCCGGCGGCCGTGACGGCGATTCCCCCAACCCCATTGCCCTGACGATGACCGCCGCCAGTTCCAGGCGGCTCACGTCTGCCTTCGGCCGAAAGGTGTTGTCCGGGTAGGCCGGCAGGGCACCTCGGTACAGTGCCAGCGAGAGCGTGGTCGGATCCTGTTTCGTCGTCTGGACGGCGATCAGCTCGTAGCGGCCGGGCGGGACAGGTTCATCGTTCTGATCGAGTTGCTTCCATTGCGTGGGGTATACGAACGACTCTCCGGCGGCCAGCGCGATCAGCCCGTTCACCGGCAGGAACGCCCGGCCCAGCGACCACTGGGCAACGTCCACTCCCTCACCGTTCCTTATGATGAAATCGTAAAACTGCGAGTTGACAAACTCGAACTTCACGTTCTCCTTGCCGGTGTTGGTGATTGTGAAACGCAACTCCACGACATCCGTGGGTCCGTAGACCGGCTTGTCCGTCGTGAGCGTGTACACCACGACGCCCTTGCGTACCTCGGCCCGCACCGGCGACACCGAACCCAGATTCGTGATGGCGGCCACGGCCGGTTGCATCTCTTTGGGAATCTCGGCGGCATCCTTGAAGGCCGGAAGCGGCACACCCTGGCCAGACGCGCCGAGGACCCGGGTGAGCAGAACGGCAAACTCTCCCCGGGGCACCGTCCCCGCGGGCATGAACTTGTCGGTGCCGATCTTAAAGATACCCTTGGCGGCCAGACGTTCAATAGCCCGCTGCGCCGGCAATCCCACGATGTCGGTGAAGATGGCGCCCCAGGCCGGGGCCACGATCATCGCCACCAGCACGAGCGTCCCCCATCCGCGCAGGCGCAGGGTACGGTTCGTTCGTGTCCTCATCGATCTCCCCTATGGCTCGTTCGCTACTGGGAATGACAGGTGGCTGATCAGGTGACCGCCGGCTGATGGGTCCAGGGTACGTGCGTGGCGTCCTGAGCCGTGCGAGTGAGCCGGGCGGGCGTAGATTCGAAACCTAGACGTTGTTCTCTGTGGTACGAAAAATCCCTGCCGGCGTTCTTGCCCTGCTACAAGTAATTATACCTCATCCGTTCCCTCCCAGGCTCCCCTTCGCGGCTGTACGGAGGGCATCTTCAGCTCCTTGAGGCCGCATCGATCCCAACCTTTGGGGGTGGTGGTGTCCACACGCATCAATGCATCCTAGAGGTCCGTGACGCGCGCCCATATTGACCTATCGATATTGCGGAGGGCGGGGGTGAGGGCTGCGGAGCGACCTGGAGGCGAGCCGTCGCCGTCGTTAGCGAGCGCCGCGTCGCGCAGGGTCGGGCCCTGTACACGGAGCGTAGTCCAGCGGAGTTGTACAGGGGGGCCCGGAGCAGCGAGCGCGAGCGTTACGCCCGGCAGGCGAGCCGACTCAGAGCGCAGCGGCCCTCGCCCCGCCCTCCATAACTGCGCTGCGGGAAGACCCGCTACACGCCGTCGCGACTCTCTAGGTACATGCCACCCTACATCCGCTCCGGGACCCGGACGCCCAACAGGCCCAGCCCGATCCGCATCACCGCGGCGGCCCCGGCCACCAACTGCAGGCGGCTGCGGCGCAGCGCCTCCGTGTCCGCCTGCAGCACAGGCACGTCATGATAGAATCCGTGGAAGACCTGCGCCAGCCTAAACAGATAATTGGCTACCAGGTGGGGGTGGTACGCCTGCACCGCCTCCTGCACAACCTCGGGGAACTTGCCCAAGGACGTGATCAGCGCCCACTCCGGGATGGTGGCGGTGGCCCCGGGATCAAAGGGGTCCTCCGGTATGTGGTCACCGGCCTTGCGCAGAATGCCACGGGCGCGCACGTACGTGTACTGTAGATACGGCGCACTGTCCCCGTCCAGGGCCAGCATTCGCTCCCAATCGAAGACGATATTCTTCACGCGGTTTTGAGACAGGTCCGCATACTTGATGGCGCCGATGCCGACGATCCCCGCCACCTCGTCCTTTTCCGGCTCTGACAGTTCCGGGTTTTTCTCCTCCACCAGCCGGCGGGCCCGCGTGATCGCTTCGTCCAGGACGTCTTCCAGGAAGACCACCCGGCCCCGCCGGGTGCTCATGCGACCCTCGGGAAGCTGGATGAGCCCGAAATCCACGTGGACGTAGTCCACGTCGCCGAACCCGAGCTTGCGCAGGGTGGCAAACAACTGCTGGAAGTGCAGCCGCTGGTCGGAGCCGACGACGTAAAGGATCTTGGCAGGATGGAATGTCCGGATCCGGTAGATCGCTGTGGCCAGATCACGCGTGTGGTAGAGGGTCGCCCCGTCGCTGCGGCGCAGGATTAGCGGGGTCTTGATCCCCACGTCGTCCAGCCGGACGATCAAGGCGCCCTGATCTTCCACCGCAACGCCCGCTCGGAGCGCGGTGTCAATCACCTCGCCCATCTTGTCTTCGTAAAAGCTCTCCCCCAGCGTGTAATCGAATCGTACCTCGAGCAGATCGTAGATCTGCTGAAACGCGGCCAGGCTGTGACGGACGAACTCCTGCCACAGCCGGCGCGCATCGGGGTCTCCCCGCTCCAGCCGCAGGTGCCACTGACGAGCCTGGTCCCGCAGCGACGGATCGCGGCGGGCTTCCGCATCGAACTTCACGTACAGGCGCAGCAACTCGCCGACCGGGTCACGCTCATACCCCGCGCGATCCAGCCAGGTGTGGTACGCATACAGCAGCGTCCCGAACTGCGTGCCCCAGTCGCCGAGATGATTGTCGCCGATCGGCCGGTAGTCTGCGAACTTGTGGAGCTCGTACAACGCCGCGCCGATGATCGTGGAGCGCAGGTGCCCCACCGACATCTGCCGGGCCACGTTCGGCGCGGAGAAGTCGATCACCACCGTGCGCCCGCCGCCGGCGTCGTTGCTCCCGTAGCGGTCGCCCAGCCGCCGCAGATCGCCCATCACCCCTGCCGCAAAGGCCGAGCGGGCAAAGGTCACGTTGAGGTAGCCGCCGCTGGCGTGCGCCGACTCGAGGAGTGGACCCAGCTTTACGGCACCCGCCAGTCGAGTGGCGATCTCCTGAGGAGCGGCGCGCAGCGCGGCGGCCAGCGGGAAGCACGGGATGGCGAGATCGGCGGCGACACCGGCCGGCGGGATCGCCAGTGAGAGGCTGACCTCTGCGCCGGCGGCCCGGCGCGTCGCTTCCAGCGCCTCGCGCTTAGCGGCCTCGTACGTGTAGATCATGGATGCATTATATCCAGTCGGCAGTCCGCAGTCGGCAGTCCGCAGTCCGCAGTCCACAGCGGCGTCATCTCATGACCGTCGACTGCTGACTGCAGACTGCCTACTGCAGACTGTTAACTAGGCAGGCACGAGCTTTCCCAGCACCACGGGATGGGCGGCACCGGTCGCCGAGGGAACGTTACCGGGGTTGCCGGTCACTGCTTCGTTAGCGAGGATCGCGAACGCCACCGCCTCTTTGGCCAGGCTTGCGATCCCCCACTCGTCTGTCGTGCGCACCTGTGCCGGCCGGAGGGAGCGGGCCAGCCATTGCCGCAACACGGGATTATGGCTGCCTCCTCCACCGATGATCACGTCGTCGAGAGGGCCCCGGGGGAGCAGGAACGCCCGGTACGCGCGAGCGATAGACTCCACCGTCAGCAGCGTAGCCGTGGCTACGACGTCGGCATCCGACAATCCGCGCTGCCGGGCTGAGGCCAGCAATCCTGCCGCATACCCCTGACCGAACTTTTCGCGCCCGGTCGTCTTGGGCGGCGGCGACGCGAAATACGGATCGGCCAGCAGCGTTTCCACCAGCGCCTCATCTGGCCTGCCGGCGGCGGCCAGCCCGCCTTCGCGATCAAACTCCATCGCCCCGCCGCTGATCAGCTCAACCACGCCGTTGATTACCATGTTGCCGGGACCCGTGTCGAAAGCCAGTAGCGCGTCGATGCCGCCGCCAGGGGGCAGATAGCTGACGTTGCCGATTCCCCCAAGGTTCTGCACGGCGCGCCCCCGGCGTGCGTCGCGGAACAACAGGTAGTCGGCGTAGGTCACCAGGGGCGCCCCCTGCCCGCCCGCGGCCATGTCCCGGACGCGAAAGTCACTCACCACCGGAATGCCAAGGCGCTCGGCGATCACGGCCGCCTCTCCGATCTGCAGAGTCGATCCAGCGCCGGCGGATTGGGGTGGAATGTGATAGATGGTCTGGCCGTGCGAGCCGATCAGGTGCACCTGGTCTGGTCGCAGCTTCGCAGCGGCGATGGCCTCCGCGGCCGCCTGCGCCAGCAACCCCCCGAGGCGGAAGTTGAACGCACAGATTCGCTCCACCGTCCCCGTGGGCGGGGAGAACAGCGCGAACAGCTCCCGACGATCCGGTGATGGATAGGGGACGGTGACCGACGCGATCATCTCGACCCGGGTTTGCACGCCGGATCCATGTACACGCGCCACGGCCCCGTCGATCCCGTCCGCCGACGTGCCGGACATCAGCCCCACAATGATCTTGGGATCCGCAGCCCGGAGTGCCGTCCAGTCCGTCACGATCGCATCTCCGGGCCGCCGGACGCGTGCTGCAACGCGACGCGGACGGCCCCGTCCGCTTGGACCAGAAGCGCCTGCGCACGTTCGCGGCTCACGCCAGTACGGGCCATGACAATCGCCGTCTTCACGTCTCCGCCGGCCCGGCCCAGCCAGGCCCGCGCGTCCTCGGGTGAACAGTCCACAGCCTGGGCGATCATCCACACCGCCCTCACGGCGAGCTTCGCGTTGCGCGGCTGCACTTCAACCATCAGATTGCTATACACCTTGCCCAACCGCACCATCGTCGCCGTGGTCAGCATGTTGCAGACCAACTTCTGCGCGGTCCCCGCCTTCATCCGCGTGGAACCGGTCAGCACCTCCGGTCCCACCAGCGGCGTGATGGCGATGCCGGCCGCCTGGGCGAGCGGTGATCCCGGCACGCAGGTGATGGCTACCGTCATCGCACCGCAGCGGTGCGCCTCGCGCAATGCGCCCAGCGTAAAGGGCGTAGTGCCGCTGGCGGCCAGCCCCACGACGATGTCGCGTGAGCCTACGGATCGCTGCGCAATCAGGTCGGCCCCCAGCGCCGGATCATCCTCCAGTTCCGCCGCGGAACCCGCCTCCGCCGCGCCGCCGCCGGCGACGATGGCCTGGACCAGCTCGGGGGCGACGCCGAACGTCGGCGGGCATTCCAGCGCGTCCAACAGGCCAATCCGGCCGCTGCTGCCTGCCCCCACATAGATCAGCCGGCCTCCCCCCCGCAGCGCGCCAGCCGCCGCTTCTACCGCCTTGGCGATCTGCGGAATCTGTGCGGCGACAGCGTCGGCCACTGTGCGGTCCTCAGCATTGATCACCTGAAGCATCTGCTCACTGGACAAGACGTCAAGATCCATGGACCTGGGATTCCGCATCTCAGTGACAGGCAGCGTCTTCTCGTCATTCATCGCTCCATCGCCTCGATCACGGCGTCGTGGAACTGTGCGCGAAATGATTCGATGGCCGTCGTGGTGGCGCGGGGGTGCACCCGGTTCGTCAGCAGGACCACCACCAATGCCCCCCGCGGGTCGACCAGCAGCGAGGTGCCGGTGAATCCTGTATGTCCGAATGCGGCGGGGGAGACGCGAACTCCCATGAAGGCGCTACCGCGCCGGCAGCGCCAGCCCAGCCCCCGGGCATCTTCGAGACCCCCCGTATGATCCCGGGTCGCTTCGGCCACGGTGGTCTGGGCCAACACCGCGCCGTGTGGTGCGGCCCCGCCATCCAACATCACCTGCCCGAAGCGGCCGACGTCCTCAGCAGTGGAAAAGAGTCCGGCATGCCCTGCGACGCCGTGATACAGATAGTAACTGTTCCCGTCGTGCACCTCACCGCAGATGACGCGGGTGCGCCAGCGGAAACCGGCGCCTTCCTCGCCGGCCGCGGCGCGTTCAAACTCGTTGCCTGCTTCCGTGGCCACACAGCGCGGCCGCCAGGCCGCCGGCGGCCGGGGCGCGGACGAGTTCACCCAACACGATGAATCCCAGATCGCTGTACTCCACACGCGCTCCCGGCGGAGATTGCGGCGGAAGCGCGCAGATGTGCCGCAGCGCCTCCTGCGGCGTGTGCGCATGCAGGTACAACCGGATCCACGCGGGCAGCCCGGACGTGTGTGTGAGCAGATGCCGCACCGTCACCGCCTGCTTGCCTGCGGCGCCAAAGACCGGCAGGTAGTCCGCCACCGGGCGATCGAGATCGAGAGCTTTCTGCTCCCACAGCTGCAGTACTGCGGTGGCCGTGGCGATGGGTTTGGTCAGCGATGCGAGGTCAAACACGGCATCAGGCCGCATCGCGCGCCGCCTCGGAGTGACGGCCGCCCATCCGAAGGCCTGCTGCCACTCGATGCGATGCTCACGGCGGACGTGCACCACCGCGCCGGGAAATATCCCGGCCGCCAGGGCCTGCTCCACGAGCCGCCGGACCGGGGCGAGCTGCGCTGAGTGAAACGGCACGCGCGCGGCCGACGGCGCAGGACTCATGCCAGAATGGTCACCAGGCGGCGGGACCGCCTGACCGGGCGACCGTCCCTCACTGCGTGCGCTGGGCGAGCGTGACGACAAAGGTGCGACGGCCGCCGTCGCGGACGACCTCGAGGCGCACGCGATCCCCCGGCCGGCGGGTAAACAGCTCGCGGATGAACTCGTTCCAATTGGCCACCGGCTTGCCATCTACGGCCACGATGATATCGCCGGCCAGCAGACCCGCCGTGGCGGCGGGGCCATTCGCGTCTACTTCGCGCACGATGATCCCATGGTCCACCGGCAGATTGTACTGGCTGGCGATGCTGCGATCCACATCACCACCCCACACCACGCCGACGTAGGGGCGGACCACGCGTCCACTACGGATGAGCTGATCCATAATGGCCCGCGCACTGTCGATGGGGATGGCAAACCCGATTCCCGTGGCGTTCGGGACGATCGCGGTATTGATGCCGACCACCGACCCCGCGCTGTCGGCCAGTGCCCCACCGCTGTTGCCGGGGTTAATGGCGGCGTCGGTCTGGATCAGGTTCTCGATAATCAATCCGGGCACCTGAATACTTCGGTTGAGCGCACTGACCACACCCACCGTCACCGTGTGGCCCAGCCCAAACGGGTTGCCGACCGCCACCGCCAGCTGGCCGACCCGCAACGTACCGGATGTGCCGAGCTCGGCGGCGGGCAGCCGCTCGGCCGTCGCGACTTTCACGACCGCGATGTCGGAGAATCGGTCGGCGCCGACCAGGCGCGCCGAGTAGGATTTCCCGGAGAGCAATGTGACTTTGATCTGCTGGGCGCCCTCCACCACGTGGTTGTTCGTGAGGATGTAGCCGTCCGAGCTGACGATCACCCCGGAACCCGCACCCTCCTGGGGGAAGACGCCGAGGACCGTCTGCACCTGCGCCACCGTGTTGATGTTGACCACGGATGGCCGCACGCGCTCCACCACGCTGATGATCGCCGACTCTTCAGACACCAGCGGGCGCGGAGCCGGCGATGGGGCCGGAGCCTGCGCTTGCGGCGGGGGCAGGGTCGCCGCCGGGGCGGTTTCGGCCAGTTGCGGCCCGCCGCCGAAGAACCGTGGAAGAACCGCGGTCCCCAGCGTGCCGCCGACCAGGGCGGCCGCGACCAGCAGGATCAGTAATCCACCGGGCGTTGACTTCAGACGCATGAGCGAATCCCTCCTTACGAAGACCTACCTATTATAACAACGGTTATCACAACGGCGAACAGCGAACAGGGAACAAGAAGAAACGACAGACTCGAACGTCGCATCGGTGGGCAAGGCATTTGTTATGATTCTGGAGATGATGCAGAATGCAAAGCGTATCGGACGCGCGGCGCGTTCCCTGTTCGCCGCTGGCGCTGTTCGCCCTCGTCGTTTGCTGGGCAGGGCATCCGTGGGCTATAATCTAAGAACTTCTAACAGAATCCATCCCTCATTCATCCAGGCGGGTGCGACGTGCTGAACTGGCTGCGCCGCCCCAAATATGGATCCTTGGAGCGCCGTGAGATGCCCGCGGGCATCTGGGCGAAGTGCCCGCGGTGCCGGAACCTCATCTACCGCAAGGAACTTGAGCGGAACTTGAAGGTGTGCCCGAAATGCGCCTACCATCACCGACTGACCGCCGTGGAACGTCTCGAGATCACCCTGGACGAGAATAGTTTCCGAGAATACGACGCTGGGCTCACGTCCACCGATCCCCTGGGATTTGAGAACTACCCTGCCAAACTGTCCGAAGCCCGGGCCAAGACCGATCAGGCTGAAGCGGTGATCACCGGCGAGGGCACCATCGATGGGTCGCAGACGATCATCGGAGCCCTCGACTTCCATTTCATGGGCGGCTCGATGGGCTCGGCGGTCGGGGAGAAGGTGGCACGAGCCGCCGAACGATCGTACGAGCAGCGTCTCCCGCTGGTGATTTTCTCCGCATCGGGGGGCGCGCGGATGCAGGAGGGCGTCCTCTCCCTGATGCAACTGGCAAAAACGAGCGCGGCCATCGGGCGGATCCACGATGCCGGGCTCCCCTATCTCTCCGTAATGTGCGATCCCACCACCGGGGGCGTCACGGCGAGTTTTGCATTCCTCGGCGATGTGATCCTGGCCGAACCCGGCGCGCTGATTGGGTTCGCCGGTCGCCGCGTGATCGAGCAAACCATCCGCCGTAAGCTGCCCGATGATTTCCAGACCGCGGAGTTCTGCCTGCAGAAGGGCTTGATCGACATGGTGGTGCCGCGCACCGAGATGCGCAGCGCCCTGGCCCGGCTGCTGGCGTTTGTCGGCGCCCCGCGGGTCCTGCCTGCGGCGATCGAACCGGCACCCGCTGCGCAGCCATGACGGAGCGGACCCCCTCCCCCGCCGTGGACTTAGACCGCCAGCTGGCCGACCTGGAGCAAGAGATCGAGCGTCTGCGGAAGCGATCCCGGGAGCAGTCCGTCTCTGTGGATGCGGAGCTCGGGCCGCTGCTGGAACGCGCTGACCACCTACGCGTGCAGATTTATACGAATCCGTCCCCCTGGCATATCGTGCAGCTGGCCCGTCAGAGCCAGCGGCCGCGCCTGCTGGATTTCGTGGGCACCCTCTGCTCAGACGTGATGGAGTTACACGGCGACCGGCTGTACCGGGACGATCCTGCCCTGCTGGCGGCTCTGGCGCGGTTTGAGGGCCAGCCGGTGGTGGTGATCGGCCATAATAAAGGAAAGGACACCAAGGAAAACATCGCCCGGAACTTCGGGATGCCCTACCCCGAGGGGTATCGCAAGGCGCTACGGGCGATGCGGCTGGCCGAAAAGTTCCGATACCCGGTGATCTCGTTCGTCGACACCCCCGGCGCCTACCCCGGAGATGAAGCGGAAGAGCGGGGCCAGGCCGAAGCCATCGCCCGCAACATCCAGGAGATGAGCCGTTTGCGCGTCCCGCTGGTCGTCGTGATCACCGGAGAAGGGGGCAGCGGCGGCGCGCTGGCCATCGCGGTAGGCGACGTGGTGCTGATGCTGCAGTACGCCGTCTACACTGTGATCTCACCGGAAGGCTGCGCCGCCATCCTGTGGCACGATGCATCGCGGGCCCGTGACGCGGCGGAGGCGCTCAAACTGACGGCGCAGGATTTACAGACGTTGGGGGTGGTCGATGAGGTACTGCCCGAGCCATTCGGAGGCGCCCACCGCGATCCCGACGCAACATTTGCCGCGGTGCGCGAGGCGCTCGGGCGACACCTGCAGGCATTGCGTGAGGTGCCCATCGAAATCCTCCTTGACCGGCGTTACAAGAAGTACCGGCGTATGGGCCGCATTCTTGAACAATCAGAGCAATCTGCGCAGTCTTCTCAATCTCCGCGACCGCTGGCGGGGGACGGGTGAAGGCTGCGTTGATCGCGCAGATCGAGTGGATTGAGTAGATTCGGGAGGCCGTAGTGACTGAGCAGAAGCTCGACCTTGACCAGATCCGCGCGGTGATCCGGATTGCCAGCGAGTCGCCCGACGTCGCCGAACTGGAAGTCGAGTCGCCCACGCTGAAGATTTCCGTGAAGAAAGTCTCTGGCGGGGTACGCGCGGTCGTTTCGCAGCACGCCGGGAACCCGGTCGCCGTCCACTCCCCGCCAGCCCATCCGGCCCCGGCCGCACCCGCCGTGCCCGCGGCGTCCGGTGACCATCTGGTCCCCGTCACTGCGCCGATGGTGGGTACGTTCTTTCGCGCGGCCAAGCCCGACGCGCCGCCGTTTGTCAGCGAGGGCGACATGGTCGAGACCGGCCAGACGGTGTGCATCATCGAGGCGATGAAATTGTTCAACGAGATTCAAAGCGAGGTCCGCGGCCGCATCGTCCGCATTCTGGTCGAAAATGCCTCCCCGGTCGAATACGGGCAGTCTTTGATGCTCGTTGATACGACAGCCCCCTAAACAACGAAAAGGCGTCTACCAGGTCTACAAGGTCTGCCAGGTCTACCAGGTCTACTGACGTACTCCTCGGCGAAGTCCAAGGAGGGAGACTTGGTAGACCTAGAAGACGTGGTAGACCTAGTAGACGCAGTTCGTTGAAAGTAAATCGCCGATGTTTCGCAAACTCCTCATCGCCAACCGTGGAGAGATTGCCGTGCGGGTCATCCGTGCGTGCCGGGAGCTCGGCATCCGCACCGTGGCCGTCTACTCGGACGCCGACCGGCATGCGCTGCACGTCCGCATGGCCGACGAGGCGTTCTGCATCGGCCCGCCGGCGGCAGCGGAGTCCTACCTCAACATCCCCAACATCATGAGCACCGCGGAGTTGCTCGGGGTGGATGCCATTCACCCCGGGTACGGCTTTCTGGCGGAAAACCCGCACTTCTCCGAGATCTGTCAGGACGTCAACATCACGTTCGTGGGCCCCCCGCCGGAGGCGATCGCCATCATGGGCAACAAGGCGGCGGCCCGGCAGCGCATGAAGGCCGCCGGGGTCCCGGTGGTCCCGGGCAGCGAGGGGCCGGTCCGCAATGAGAGCGAGGCGACGGACGTCGCGCGATCCGTGGGCTTCCCCATCATTGTGAAAGCGTCGGCGGGCGGGGGGGGCCGCGGGATGCGCGTCGTCCACACCCGCGAGGACCTCCGCCGCGCCCTGCAGACAGCCCAGGCGGAAGCCGAAGCAGCGTTCGGCAGTGGGGAGCTCTACCTGGAGAAGTACGTCGAGGAACCCCGCCACATTGAGGTGCAGATCCTGGCGGATAAGCACAACGACGTCATCCACCTGGGCGCCCGCGACTGTTCGATTCAACGCCGCCATCAAAAGCTGCTGGAGGAGTCTCCGCCCCCGGGGGTGCGGGATCGCTTCATCCGCGCCCTGGGCAAGGCGGCCGTCCGCGCGGCGCACGCTATCAACTACACCAGTGCCGGTACGGTCGAGTTCCTGGTGGATCGGGACGGTCATTTTTACTTCATGGAGATGAACACCCGCATCCAGGTCGAACACCCGGTGACAGAGATGGTGACCGGCACCGACATCGTGAAGTTGCAGATAAAGGTGGCCGTGGGGGAGAAGTTGGGCATCAACCAGGGCGACGTGGAGATTCGCGGCCACGCCATTGAATGCCGCGTCAACGCCGAGGATCCCCGGCATGACTTCCGTCCCTCCCCCGGCACGGTGGCCATGTTCGTCCCGCCAGGCGGTCCGGGCGTGCGGGTCGACACCCACGTCTATGCGGGCTACACGATCCCCCCGTACTACGATTCCCTGCTGGCCAAGGTCATCACCTGGGGCGCCGACCGCGCCGAGGCCATCACGCGCATGCGGCGGGCCCTCGCTGAGTTCGAGATCGCCGGCGTACCCACCACCATCCCGTTCCACCTGGTGGTCCTGGACAACGCCTTCTTCCGCCGCGGCGAGGTGTACACAAACTTCGTACAGCGGCGTATCGACTTGTCGGCCCTGGCCCCCCACCTGAGCACGTAGCCAAACCCCGCAGAATAGTCCGTTTCCCCATTACTCATACGAAAAGTTGGGAAAAATCGAATGAGGGTCCTGCATGCCAGCGATCCAGACCGACGCACGCCAGGTCGCCAGCACAGTTCCGGCCGCCACTCGCCGCCGGGGCAATTCCGTCTTCCGCGAGCTGGTGGCGCATCTCCGTGAACACCGCACCCGCCTGCGGATGGAGTGGGCACAACGGATCATCGAGGCCCGCCTGCTTACCGCGATGAACCGGAAGGAGGTCGCCGCTGAGGTGGCCTCCATTTACGACAACTATGTGAAGGCGCTGCAGACCGGGACGTTTGAAGTGTTACAGGCGTACGCGCAAGACCTCTCCGAGCGCATTATCCCGCGGGGCGTGCAAACTCACGAGGTCGTCGGGATCGTCTTGCTGCTGCGCGACGTACTGGCGCGGTCATTGTTTGCAAAGTACCAGGCCGACCCGGCACGACTGGATCGCGTGCTGAACGCCTATGAACCGGCGGCCAACCGCATCGCCACGACGGTGGCCGTCAGCTTCGTGGAAGAGCGCGAGCGCATCATCCGCCACCAGCGCGAGACAGAAGAGGTGCTGCGCCGCCTGAACGAGGCGCTGGAGGAGGAGGCGAAGCGGATCGCCCTCGCCCTCCACGATGAAGCGGGACAGATGCTCGCCGCCGTCCATCTCGCCGTGGCAGAGATCGCTCACGACCTGCCGGCACCCGCCGCAGACCGGCTGGATAAGGTCCAGCACCTGCTGAAAGAAGTGGAGTCGCAGTTGCGCCGACTGAGCCACGAGCTGCGCGCGCCGATGTTGGACACGCATGGCCTCATGCCGGCCCTGGAGTTTCTGGCCAAAGGCGTTCACCAGCGTACCGGGCTGCGCATCAGCGTGGGCGGGTCGACGGGGGGGCGTGTGCCGCCACTCGTCGAGACGGCGATCTATCGCAGCGTGCAGGAAGCGCTGAACAACGTGGCCCGGCACGCGCAGGCCACCAAGGTGAAGGTAGACATACGCCGCAACGGCAACACGGTTCGGTGCGTGGTGACAGACGACGGTGTGGGGTTCGACGTCGACGCCGTCACCGGCCGCAATGGGCGCCGCGGGCTCGGGCTGCTGGGGATCCGCGAGCGGGTCCACGTACTTGGGGGGCAGGCGGAGATTCTCTCTGCCCCCGGGCGAGGGACGAAATTGACCATGGCACTGCCTGTGGGAATCTCATGACGCAGCGGATCTTACTGGCCGACGATCATCAAATCGTACGTCAGGGGCTGCGGTCGCTGCTTGAGCGGGAAGGCTACGAGATCGTCGCCGAAGCCAGCAACGGGCCGGAGGCGATTCAACTGGCCAGGGATACGCGGCCCGATATCGTGGTGCTGGACCTGGCGATGCCGCTTATGAACGGTCTGGATGCCGCGCGGGAGATCCGCAAGAGCTCGACGCAGACCAAGGTCATCCTCCTCACCATGTACGCGGAAGACCACTACGTCCTGGAGGCGCTGCAGGGGGGGATCTCAGGTTACGTGCTGAAGACGCAGGCGGCGCCAGACCTGGCGCAGGCCCTCGGGGAAGTCGCCCGCGGCTCCATCTATCTGAGTCCCGGGGTCTCCCGTACGGTCGTGGATGCGTTCCTGACCAAGAGCGACGTGATGCCTGACCCGCTCACCCCGCGGGAACGGCAGATTTTGCAACTTGTCGCA
This sequence comes from Candidatus Segetimicrobium genomatis, assembly GCA_005888595.1. Taxonomy (GTDB): domain Bacteria; phylum Sysuimicrobiota; class Sysuimicrobiia; order Sysuimicrobiales; family Kaftiobacteriaceae; genus Telluricultor. The sequence continues at coordinate 6,496 of VBAL01000063.1, read as the reverse complement.
GAGGGGAAGACCACCAAGGAGATCGCGGGGCTGCTGGGCATCCGGGTAAAGACCGCAGAATCGCACCGCACCCGGATCATGAAAAAGCTGGATATCCACCAGACCGCGGGCCTGGTCCGGTATGCCATCCGCCGCGGGTTGATCCAGACCTAGCCTCCAAGGAAGAGGGGTCAGGGCAGTTCCCTCTTCCCTTTTCCTTCTTCCCTCTTCCCTAGAAAGATAGGAATCCGCCGCCGCCACCAGGAAGACTAAACCTTGAGCGTTGGTGAGGAGGTGTGGGCATGCCCGCGCTGTTGGTCTTCGGGTATCTTGTTGCCGGGATCATCGTCGGCATCTCGCTGTTAAGCTCGGCAATCAAGATCGTGCGGGAGTATCAGCGGCTGGTGGTGTTCCGGCTGGGCCGATCGGTGGGGAAGAAAGGTCCCGGCGTGGTCTTCCTGTGGCCCGTGGTCGACCGGGCGGTTTGGGTGGACCTGCGAGAGTTCTTCCTGGAAATCCCTTCCCAGACGTGTATCACCAAAGATAACGCGCCGATCAACATCGACTTCCTGATCTACTTTAAGGTCTTCGAGCCGGACCTGTCGGTTATCCAGGTGACGGACTTCGCCGGCGCCGCGCGAGGCATCGCCACTACCACCCTGCGCGCCGTCGTCGGAGACATCAGCCTCGATGATGTGCTGGCCAAACGCGAGCAAATCAACCAGGTGCTGCGGACCAAGCTCGACGAGGTCACCGAGCGCTGGGGCGTCAAGGTAACGACGGTGGAGATCCGCGAAATCCTCCCGCCGCGGGAGGTGCAGGAGGCGATGACCAGGCAGATGTCCGCCGAGCGCAGCCGCCGCGCCGTGGTCACCGAGGCCCTGGGCAATAGGGAAGCGGCCGTGACCGTCGCCGAGGGCCAGAAGCAGGCGGCGATTCTGAAAGCGGAGGGTGATCGTCAGGCGGCGATTCTGCGGGCCGAGGGCTTCTCACTGGCGCTGGACAAGATCTTCAGTGTGGCCAAGAACATCGACAGCAAGACATTGACGCTGCAGTACCTCGAGGCATTGAAGGCGTTGGGCGAAGGTGCGGCCACCAAATTCATCTTCCCGCTGGAGTTTACGAAACTGCTGCAGCCCATCACAGATTTCGCGAAAGACGCTGGGGAACAGAAGTAACACGTTGGAAGGTTGAAGCGACGAGCCGGGTGCGGTGTCAGGATCTGTTTGCTTCAACGTTTCAACGCACTTTTCCTTACATGATCGCCTGCTGCGTCTCCGGATTGAAGAGATGCATCTTCCGCATGTTGAAGATGACCTCGACGCTGTCTCCCATCCGGGCCTGGGTGCGGGCATCGACGCGGGCGACGATAGAGTGCGCGCCGGCGGTGAGATAGAGGATGGAGTCTGACCCCAGCGGCTCGTGCACGTCGACGGTGGCCTTGATGGTCCACGCCGGCTGCGCGCCGTTAGCCATCGCCCGGTCTGCAATGTCTTCCGGCCGCACGCCGAAGACGACGCGCCGGCCGGCCCACGGCCTGGCCTGGGACACCAGGTCGGGCGGCACCTCCAGCCGGAAGCTCCCCGCGTCGATGAGCAACTTCCCGCCGGCATCGGCGAGCGCGGAGTCGATGAAGTTCATCGCCGGGCTGCCGATGAACCCTGCCACGAACAGGTTGGCGGGCCGGTCGTAGAGGTTGAGGGGCGTATCGACCTGCTGGACCAGGCCATCTTTCATCACCACAATGCGGTCCCCCATCGTCATCGCCTCGACCTGGTCATGGGTGACATAGATCGTGGTGGTCTGCAGCCGGGCGTGTAGCTTCTTGATCTCGGCCCGCGTCTGCACCCGCAGCTTCGCGTCCAGGTTACTCAGCGGCTCGTCCATCAGGAAGACCTGGGGCTCGCGAACGATCGCCCGGCCCAGCGCCACGCGCTGTCGCTGACCGCCGGAGAGCTGCTTGGGTTTGCGGTCCAGCAGCTTCTCAATCCCCAGCATCTCGGCCGCTTCCTTGACCCGCCGGTCGATCTCCGTCTTGGGATATTTGCGCAGCCGCAGCCCGAACGCCATGTTGTCGTACACCGTCATGTGCGGGTACAGCGCATAGTTCTGAAACACCATGGCGATGTCTCGATCCTTGGGAGGGACGTCATTCACCCGGCGTTCGCCGATGAAGATGTCGCCGGCCGTCGCCTCCTCGAGCCCGGCGATGAGGCGCAACGCCGTCGTCTTGCCGCAACCCGATGGACCGACCAGCACGGTAAACTGCTTGTCAGGAATCTCCAGCGTGATCTCATTCACCGCGGTCACGGCGCCGAATTTCTTGGTCACACCCGCCAGCTGCACCCTCGCCACCTGAACCCCTCCAGTACCTACTCAGGGAAAAATTTCCCTTCCATTCGCCGTATCCCTCTATCCCGTATCCCTTTATCCCGCCGTTATCCTTTGGCAAGCCGTTTCTTGAGTTCATCAATCACCAGGACAGGAGTGGGGTTCACCCCTCGCAGCAGGGCCAGATACCAGCTGACAAAATCGCCGATCAGAATAGCCGACAGCAGCCGGGCCAGCTTCCCCGTCCCGATCGCGTGCACCTCGTCCATCCCGCCGGCCCGCGAAAATGCCAGGTCCCTCGTGATCGCCACGCGCAGCGCCAGCCGCGGCGGCTCGACCGCGTCGCGCAGGATGATCACATGCAGCATCCGCGCCAGGGCGTCATCCAGGCCCCAGCCCACCGTTTCATTGTGATTCAGTTCCGGGAACGTATTCCAGACCGCGAACGTCTTGGCGTTTTCGTTAAACTGGTCCTTCCACCGCTCCGCCGCCGGTTCCAGAAACGGGACGGCGCTGTACACCACCGGAACCCGCCCCACCAGCGTTTCCGCCAGGCGTCGTGCGGAACTGTCCGGCCGATCCGGGCCGTGTTCGTCTGTGACACGCTGCAGCGCCTGCACCGCCTCCCGCAGATCTGCGTCGAACGCTCGCACCACGCCGATCTTGCTGAGCATCGCCAGCATCGGCAAGAAGAGATACGGCAGCGCGGCGCGCGGCGGGAGCCCCTTGGGAACGACAATGGCCGTGTGCCGGCGCACCTGCGCGCGTCGGAGCAGTTCGCCGCCAGAGGTAATTACCACGCACGGCGCCTCGCGCTGCACGGCCTCGTCATACGCCGCCAGCGTCTCTTCGGTCTCCCCGGAGTAGCTGCAGGCGAACACCAGCGTCTGTGGACCCACAAACGCGGGCGCACGGTATTCTTTGATCGAGGCGACCGGGACTGTCGCCTCGTCGAGCACCACGGCGCGCAACAGATCCCCGCCGATCCCCGATCCGCCCATCCCCAAGGCCACGACGGCCTGCGGCGATTTCACGCTCCCGGCGAGCGGGGCCAGCGCCCAGGCCTCCTCGCACATCCGGGGAAAGCGCATGATCAGGTCCATCATGCGCTGGGGATCGCGGGACGCGAGGGTAGTAGGATCAAACCTCATGGCGGTGCACACTTTTCGGCGGCGTAGGCGCGAACCCTGCCGCCGACAGGCGGTCGGGCAGTCGAGCGGTCGCGAAACTACTGCCGCGATTTCGCAATGGCGCGACCGCTTGACCGCGCGATGAAGGGGACTCTCCATGCCCCCGCGCGAATTTGGCGAGTGATGAGTGAACTTCCGTTCGCCGGGAGCCTGCGGCTGTCGGGCTCGGACGTCAGGAAGCTCCGCGAGCTGCGCGAACAGGTCAAGATCGCGTCGCTGCAGCTTCCCATGCCGCTGCAGCGGAAGCTGCTGGAGCTAATGGAGCAGGCCCGGCCCTGGAGCGTCTCGCCCCAGCCCGTTCCGGAGATGACGCGCGGGGAAGTGATCCGTGCCATCCGCTGGCGGTTGGGCACGCTGCCGCTCAATGGCGTCCTCGCGGGGGCCAAGTTCGTCGCGCAACACCGGCGACGGGGTCGCCCCACCGCATCGGCTGCGGCGCAGAGAGCCGGCGAGGCGTCACGGTCCCGCCGGCTGAGGTCGGTATGAGGTATACGTACGGGATGCGCAGCGTGGAGGCGGGCGCACGGTGACGGCACGGGAGCCCGCGGCGCCGCCGGACAGTGAGGAGCGCCCCGACTACTTCGCATTGCTGCGCGACCGCTACGATCTCACCGCGGTCCCCTTTACCGATCGGGCCAGCCGGTTGTTGCTGTTCCTGGATCCAGATCGAAAAGCGTTCCACGTCCGCGTCTCCGAACGATGGCCGCGGCTGGACTACGTGGAAGGCGACTACCGTACCCGCCGGCCGATCGTGCGCGATCTGCGTCCCACCGACGGCGACGGCCGGCCGCTTCCCTTCACCCTGACCAGCTTTCCGCACCGCGTCGAATTGCTGACCGAGCGAGGTCCGTTTGCGATGGTCTTCGCCGACCCCGAGGTGTTGCTGATCACCATGCCTCCAGGCCGTGTTGGGGTGCAGTGTCTGGTCCGCGCCGAACACGGCGCCGCGGACCGGCGAGGAGCGCACTTCCGAGGGGTGCGCAACGTGGCCCTAACCACGAACGCGCGCCTGCTCAGCAACGCAGTCGAACCGCAGGGCGTGCACTATCGTGTCGACCTGCGTGTGGACGCCGGGACGGACGCGGCGGTCTCGTTGAACATCACCCCGCGGCTGGGATTCAATCGCGGCCTGCACCCGCAGGCGGCGCTCGCTGAGAGCGAGCACCAATGGCGGCGCTGGTTCGAGGCGGCCCCACCGGTCCACCCCAGGTACCACCTTCCCTACTACTATGCCTGGTGGATCATGCGCGCCGGCCTGGTCAGCTCGCGATATTACCTGACCCGCGAAGCGATGGTCCCGTCCAAGGTCCGCTACGTGGGCGTGTGGCAGTGGGACGCATTCTTTCACGCGCTGGCCTACCGCTACGTCGACCTCAGACTCGCCAGCGACCAGTTTCGCATCTTCATCGACCATCAACGCCCCGACGGGATGCTGCCCGATGCCGTATACGATGAGGGGGTGATCGACCATCTGGCGTATCCCGTAGACGCGCCGGTCACCAAGCCGCCCATGGCGGCCTGGGCCGCATGGAAGGTCTACCAGACCACCGGGGATCTGGACTTCCTGGCGGAGATCTACGCCCCGCTGGTGCGGTGGAACGAGTGGTGGTTCACACACGCCGACGACGACCGCGACGGCATCGCCCAGTATTCGCATCCCTTCTCGTCCGGTTTCGACGACAGCCCGCTGTGGGACGCCGGGATGCCGGTGGAGTCACCGGATCTCTCGACGTACCTGTGCCTACACATGGAGGCGCTGGCCGGGATGGCCGAGGCGCTCGGGGAGACTGAAGACGCTGCGAGATTCCGCGCCCGCGCCGACGACCTTGTCCCGCGGATGATCGAGCATTTCTATGATCCGCAGGCTGGGGTGTTTTGGGCCATGCGGCCGACCGACGAGGGGCATCGCCGCGTGGAGGTGCTCACCTCGCTCAACCTGTTCCCCCTGTGGACCGGCCGTCTGCCGCCGGCGGTTACCCAGCGACTGGTGGACCATCTCACGAATCCGGAGGCCTTTTGGACGCGCTTTCCGATCCCCAGCGTGGCCCGCAGCGATCCCGCGTTCAACCCCACCCAGATGTGGAGGGGGCCGGTCTGGGTCAATATCAATTACCTGTTCGTGGAGGCGTTGCAGCGGGCCGGATTCCCCGACCTGGCGCGGCAACTGTGTGACTCCACCCTGGACCTCGTCGCCGGATCCGCCGATATGCGGGAATATTACCATCCCGAAACGGGACAGCCACCGCCGCAGGCCGCACCCTGCCAGGGGTGGACCGCCGCCAGCTTTATCGATCTGGCGATCCGCCGCTCACGGGGGGAGGTGTAGGCCGTGAGCCCCGATCAACTCGCGCACCTGCGCGAGGCCGTGCAGGGGCTGGAGAACATCGTCGCCATCGTGCTGATTCTCCTCGGCGCCGCCGTCGTGCTCCGGCTGTCGGTGTTCCTCATTCGCCGGACGCTCCGGGCCCGCACCGACCGGCTGCTGGACGAGACCCGGCGCCGCACGCTGCAGCCACTCCTGGAGAGCCTGGTGAAGTACGTCGTGTACTTCATCGCCCTGGTCATGGTCTTGCGCGAGTTGAACGTCGATGCCACGGCGATCCTGGCCAGCGCAGGCGCCGTGGGCCTTGCGGTGGGCCTTGGGGCCCAGAGTCTGATGCGGGACGTCATCGCCGGCTTCTTCCTCATTACCGAAGGCCTGATCCACGTCGGCGATGTCATTACGTTCGATGGTCACACCGGCACCGTCGAGCGCATCAGCATCCGCACAACGCAGATCCGCACGGCCGGCGGGGAACTCTGGACGATTCCCAATGGAAAACTCGAAGTCTTCGGGAACATGGGTCCAACCTCAGGAGCGTCGCGGTGAAGACCCCGAGTGCCGCGTGGCCCTTAGGGTAAAACGAACGCGTGGAGAAGGGGAGCAAATCGGCTGGTCGAACCAGACTGCGGAGCAGGTCAGCTTATGAGAATCCGTAACCTTAAACATCCCCATC
>VBAL01000079.1 GCA_005888595.1 Candidatus Segetimicrobium genomatis | reverse complement strand
GGTCCACAAAGACTACACTCACAGCGGTGTTGAGGAGCTGATGACGCTGCTGCGGCCTGAGTTGCATCCATAACTTCCGGCAGCGGCGCTCCCTTATCGCGACGTGTTCGCCCCTCGATCTTCGGGCTGGGCGACTGCATGCGCCTCGTCCAGCTGGTTACGTCGCCGGACAGCGCCTTTGGATGGCTCGGTGAAAGGACGGGCACGCGTGGTCACGCCTGTCGCGAGGCTTCGATCATGACGATCTCGGCGTCGACGGTCGCGCCGATCGCGATGGCGATGCCACCGAGGCTCATGATGGTCGAGGGGATGTCGAGCAGACACATCGGGATGAACGAAAGCGCGACGACCACCGGCAACGTGATGAGCGCGCGTCGTTGATGGACATGGCTACTCGTCCTGCTCGCCCGTGCGGCGCACGCCGCCGACCACGTCGCCCACCGAGGGGAAGCGCATGATCTCGCTGCGCGCGATCCTCCAGGCCTGCTGGACGATCCACGAAAGGGAGCGGTCCTGCCGGTTCGCCTCGACCTTGATCTCCCCCAGCATGCCCTCTGGGAAGTACAGGCTCTGCTTCTGCTTGTCGGATCCCGCCATCAGGTTCTTCCTCTCGACTACTGGCAAGAAAGTCTGAATCTGGAAGGGTTGGAGAGCAATTTTCAAACCCGCGCTCCCCTTGCTTTGACGTGCCCGTGCGCAACGCGAACCGGGTCTGCATTTACCTCATCCCTGCTCGGCGAACCTTGTTCTTCGGCTCGTGGGTTCTGGCTGTCTACACGGCGCTCGAACCCCACCGCCGCGCCGCACCCCACGTCGGCGAGGCTCGTGCAGAAAGACTCGGTTGGCACCCACCCATTGCCTTGCCGTAGCGTACTCCTCGCCGCGAGGAGTGTTTTATAGCACTGGCTCGATCTGAGAGGAGGGACCCATCGCGCATTCACGTATGCTTACTGGATGCAGCGTGCAGCATCATTCGCCTTGACCCTCCCCTCGTGGCATGCAGCAAAGGCGAAGGGACCGTGCCCACCGCGCGACCAGTGCTCCGACCTGGTGATGGATCTGCTGAGGCCGGAGATGGAAGGGGAAGAGGATCGGGTCGTGGAGACGACTCGGTGAAGGCGCCGCGCGGCTCGGCACCCGAGCGCCGGTGAACACCTTGGCCGTGGAACTCGGATGAACTACGAGCGCGCGAGCGGCGGAGGGAGGGTCGCCTGGCCCCGCAAGAGTCACGAGCGGCGCGTCGAGGCGTTCTATTCGATCGGCGCCACCCGCTTCGGCGACTGCCACGGGGGCTACCTCAACTTCGGCCTCTGGGAAGATGGCTGCGACTACCTGCGCGCGGCCGAGAACCTGGTCCGCCACCTCGCCTCCTGGGGCGGCGTCGACGACCGCTCGCGTCTTCTCGACGTCGGCTGCGGCTTCGGGGCGCAGGACGTCTACCTCGCGCGCAACTTTCGGCCGCACGCGATCGTCGGCATCGACATCGTCTGGCCGCACGTCCTCGCGGCGCGGGCGCGCGCCCGCGAGGCGGGCCTCGGCCTCGAGGTCCGCTTCGAGCACGGCAACGCTACCGACCTGAGCTTCTTTCCCGCGGGATCGTTCACGCACGTGCTCGGCCTCGAGAGCATCGTGCACTTCGACACGCGAGAGCGCTTCTTCCGCGAGGCGGCGCGCGTGCTCGCCCCCGGCGGAACGCTGCTCCTCGCGGATTACGCGCTCCGCCGCCCGCCGCGCGGGCTCTTGGACCGCCTCTTCGTCTCACTCGTGCGCCGGTGCTGGCAGGTGCCGGTCGGAAACGTCGGCACGGTGGAGAGCTACCGGTGCAAGGTGGAGGCGGCGGGCTTTTGCGAGGTGGAGATCGAGAGCGTAGGCGACCGGACCATCCCCGGCTACTTCCGCGAACAGTGCTCGCGCGGCCACCGCAGGGCGCTCCGCGCCATCCGCGGCCGCTTCGCGCTCTGGCTCGGCCTCGCCATGGACTTCCTCGTGCACACCTCCTGGGCGAGAGGCCAACTCGACTACATCCTCGTCCGGGCCCGCAAGCGCTGACGTCTTGTTTCCGAACTCGAACCGGCGGCAATGGGCCCGCGCGCATTTCCCCGAATGCGCTGGGCGGCGGTGGCGTGGCTGGCGGTCTGGGTCCCGCTTACGCCTCGGTCTGGGGCTGGACCAACTTCCTTCACCTCTGCGACATCGCCGTCATCCTGACCTGCGCAGGACTCTGGTTCGGCAGCCCTCTCCTCCTTTCGAGCCAGGCCGTCTCGTCCATCGTGGTCGACCTGGTGTGGGACCTCGACGTCGGCTGGCGCCTGCTCTCGGGCAAGCATCTGGTCGGTGGCACGGAGTACATGTGGAGCGAGCAGGTCCCGCTCGCCGTGCGGCTGTTGTCCCTCTTCCACGTGGTTTGGCCCGTGCTCCTCGTCTGGTCGCTCGGTCGCGTCGGGTACGATCGTCGAGGGTTCCCCTTGCAGGTCGGCATCGCGCTCTGCGTGCTGGCGACATCGCGTGCCTTCGGTCAGGCCACCAACCTCAATTTCGCGTTTCGCGATCCGATCTGGGTCCGCTCTTTCGGCCCGGCGCCGATCCATCTTGCCGTGATGCTGGGCGGCCTTGTCTGCCTCGTCTACCTGCCCGTGCACTTTGGCCTCATGCGCGCTTTGGGGCACCGCGCGGATGAGCTGCTGTCGAAGCAGCGCGTTTTCCGCGATGAGTTCTCCGTGACGGCGAACAAGATCGGTGGCGAGTCCCGAAACGAACCGAAGGAGGTCGATCATGTGTGGCGTCTTACCCCGCGCGGATGGCATTTGTAGCCAGCACGGGGGGTTCGCGCCGGTGCAGGTGAAGAGGATAGTGGCATACCGGCCGGTTTCAGCGCCGCCTCGACAGGTGCCCCGGAGTCTGGGCGCGCACGACATTCGTCCGAATTGACTGCGCTCAGAACGGGCGGTAGGCGTTCAATTGCGCACCTGTACTGCAAGCTCAATCTCATTAGGAGGGACCTGAGGAAGGGTACCGCGTAGCCCGGATGGGTCGCGGCTCCGCGCCGCTTTGCGCATAGCGGCTTCATACAGAATCAGTTCAGAGGAGGTGCTCCAATGAAGGCTCGAAACTATTATGCGTTTCTGGCAGTTGGTCTTGTGCTCTTTGCGCTCGCTATGGTCTTTCCGACTAAGAAGGCGTCCGCACAAGGCGACGAAAGCCAGTTCGTCGTAGCAAGCTCTATGCTTTCCGGCTTGGCGCCGGGCGCTGTCTTCCCGTTTATTGACACCACTCCCCAGACGATCTCCCAGGCTCATATTGCCATTACCGATGCGACCACGAACTGCTCTCCCGGCGCTGCTCCACCCTCTAACGTGAAAGTTTTGGTGGGGCAAGCAGGGGTGTCTTTGGT
>VBAL01000062.1:4318-38645 GCA_005888595.1 Candidatus Segetimicrobium genomatis | reverse complement strand
GGAGATTAAGTCGGCGTTCAACTGCAGGTGGCGGTTGCGATGCCGGAGCATCGCGGCCTGGTCCCCGGTCTTCCAATACGCCGCATCCTCATCCGTAGGCTGCTGTGGCGTGCGGGGGATGACTGCGGAGACATACGTGGGGAGCCGCGAGGCGATCTCGTAGAGGCGGTGGAGCCGCGGGACAATCTCCTCAAACCCCACCTCGCTTTTCCGCGACGCCACCAGACCACCGAAGCACAGCGTTTCCACCGATGCAATGAGGGCTGCGCTGCCACCGGCAGCTTCGCGCTCCAACCACTTCCACACCCCGTCAACCTCTCCGAGGCGGAACCGGTCACTGAGCATCACACGGTCCGGGGTACGGACATCGACCCCGGCAGCCCGACCCAGATCGGCCACAATGTCCATCGTCACCGGCCGGCCGTCCAGCGGCACAAACACCAGCACGGGGGAGGCCATCTATTTGATGGCTCCTGCGGTGAGACCGCGCATGAAGTACCGCTGGGTAAAGAGGAATACCACGATCACAGGCAGGGTGGCGATCACGATGCCTGCGGCGATGTACCGGGTATTGTACGCGAACAGCCCGCGCAGGTAGAGCAGGCCCGCGGCGAGAGGGTATTTGTCCGGTGTCTTGAGGATGATGACCGGCCACAGGAAGCTGTTCCAAAACGCCACGAACTGGAAGATGGCCAGCGTGGCCAGGGCCGGCACGGTCAGCGGCAGCATGATGCGCCACCAGATCGTGAGGTCACCGGCTCCGTCGATCCGGGCGGCGTCTTCCAGTTCCTGCGGGATGGACAGGTAGGCCTGGCGGAGGAGAAAGATGCCGAAGATACTGGCGATACTCGGCAGATACACCGAGGCGTAGGTGTCGACCAGCCGGAACCGCATCATCGTGATGAAGTTTACGATCAAGCCGATATGTTCCGGCAAGATCAACGTGCCGAGGATCGCGTAGAAGACCACGTTTTTCCCCCAGAACTGCATCCGGGCCAGCGGGTAAGCGGCAAGCGAGCAGATGACCAGCGTCAGGCTCACGCCCATGGCCGCGATGTACAGGCTATTCAGCGCATACCGCGGCAGCGGGAGCGTCTTCCACACGCCGCTGTAGTTCGCTAGGGAGAAACCGGTGAGGCTGAGATCAGGCGGGATGGAGAAAATTGGTCCGCGCGTCTTGAACGACACCAGCAGCGTCCACAGAAACGGGAACGCCGTGAAGATCGCCAGCCCGATCAGGATGAGGTACACTACGAACTTACGCGTCATGGCCGGTTGCTGTCATGCCTATTGCATTCCCGCTAGTTAGTACCACTCAAGTCCTCCCCGGCGGAACATACGGAAGTTGATGACCGAGAGCACGAGGAGAATGGCGGCCAGCACCAACGCCAGCGCCGCCGCGTAGCCCATGTTGAGCTCCTCGAACGCCTTGTCAAAGATGTACATGAACATCGTGTAGGTGCTGAAGAACGGCCCGCCGCGCGTCATCACGTAGATCTCCTCAAACACCTTCACCGCCGCCATCGTGGAGAGCAGCGAGGCCAGCAGGACGTATGGCCGCAGCAGCGGGATGGTGACATGCCAGAACACCCTGCTGCGCGACGCGCCATCGATCATCGCCGCCTCCTCGTACTCTAAATCACCATGTACCAGCCCAGCCCCTTCCACAGGGTCACAAACATCACGGCGTACAGCGTGATGGTGGGGTGATTCAGCCAGGAGATGGGACGCGCCACGAGGTCCAAACCGCGCAGGACCCAGTTCACAACCCCCTGCTGGTCGTACATCCAGGTCCACATGATCCCGACGACGGGCCAGGAGGTGATGACCGGGATATAGTACGCAGCGCGAAACGCACCCATGCCGCGCAACGGCCGGTTCACCAGCACCGCCAGCAGGATGGAGCAGAGCTGGATGACCGGCACGACCAGCACGTACTTCGCGGAGTTGGTGAGCGCGATCCAGAAGTAGCGGTCCGACAGCAGGCGTTGGAACTGCTGCAGCCCGACGTAGCGCGGCGGATTGATCACGTCGTACTCAAACAGGCTGAGGACCGTGCCAAAGATGACGGGATAGAAGGTGAAAATCGCCAGCAACGCCAGCGCGGGAAGCAAGAAGAGGTACGCAACGAGCGTGGTCCGCCGCCCTGAACCACGCGCTGCACTCGGCTTGGGGGCCGGTCTCACGGGCATCGATCCAGCGCCGTGATGGCGAACACGACCGGGCTCGCGCGGCCGCCGCTGCTGGTCAGCTCAATCGATTGGATGGAGGTCTGCGGGGACGGGTTCGTCCAGCGCAGCATCTGCAGCTGAACGTCGTTCCCGGCCCGCGTGGAACCGGACCACGCTACCTCCTGCTCAATGGAGGCGATCCCCCTCTCCGCGTCCCACAGCCAGCTGCTGATGTCCCGGCCGTACCGCAGGTCGATCGTCTCGCGCCGTTCACCTTCCAGCGTGATGGTGTACCGACCGATCACGTCGCCGAAGTTGACGGCCCGGTCCAGCGCGGCATGCAGGAAGACGAGACAGGCGGCCCGGCCCCGCCATGGGATCGTGACGCGCTGGGGCATCGCGGCGGCCACGTCGCGTTCCCCTCTGAGCATGACGATGCTCTTTCCATCATGGCGGCGGGGGTCCAGCACCTCGAACAGGACCCCGCCGAAACGCTGCCGGCCGCTGTGCAGCGCGCGCAGGTCGTAATCAGCTCCTTTGCCGAGCCATCCGGCGCCGTCATCGTCGATGTGCCGCTGCGTGGCAGCGCTAGAGAGATTCAGCAGGGTCCCGGGGATCGGCGCGGCTGGCCGCGTGCCCGCGTTCCACGCCTCGGCGAACCGGCGGGCCAGCTCGGCCTCCCGCGGGGCGCGATCCGGCTCCGGCCTGTCCGACGTCCAGAAGTAAGCCGCAGCGCTCAGGTACGTGTAGAGCTGCTGATACGCTCGGGTCAGCGCGGCCTGGCTCTGAAAGTGCCCGGTCCAGGTGGTGCGCACCATCCCCAGCGCATTCGCCGCTTTTGCCGCGCGGCTGAACCAGTAGTTATTGTGCAGGCGGTACCATGTCGCCCCCAGTACCGGGAACCCCGCCCGGCGGAAGTAGGACAGTTCCGGATACTCCCGGATGTCTTCATACTTCCACGGGACGATCACGAGGTCGCGTGGCAACTCCCGGAACAGGGGCTCGGCGGCAGCTTCTGTCCGGCGCTCCCAGAGCACATCGCCCCACACCATCGGCCGGACCTCAGAGGATCGAAGAAATCGCGAGAGCGTGACGATATCTCGCAGGTACAGGTCCATGTCATACCGCAGCCCCGACGGACCGCGGACTTCATCGTGGCCGAGGTGGACATAGGCCGGCCGGAACAGATCGATGGCCTCTTTCAGAATGGGTAAGATCAGCGCCTCGTTCAGGGTCGTGGGTGTGCCGTTGATCGTAATCGTCCGCTCCGGATCGTAGACGTCGGGGTAGACGCCGCGGGCGCGGTCGCAGGTCATCTGCGGCTTGCCTTCTTCGCGCAGATGTTTGGGGATGTACGCCACCTGGGCGCAGAGCGCCTCGTCGCGCAGCCCGGCGAAGACCCACTCGCTGTGCCCCAGCGTCGGGATGAGCGGAATGACCTGGATATGATGCTGCCGGGCGACCTCGAGCAGTTTTTGGACCTGTGCTTTTGTGGCCCCGCGCGGGTCGGGACTCCACAACGACCTCCCGCTTTCCCACTGCACGTCCTCGGCTTCGACAATCAGCGTATTGAACTTGTATGGAGCCAGGATACGGTCGATGAGCGCGGAGTGGAACTCGCCCGATGAGCCGTCCAGCAGGAGATGTACCGCGCGCACGGCGTGATCAGGCCTGTCGCGGATGGTCACCACCCGGACGCTGGCTACGATGCCAGGCTGTGGCCCCGCGGCGGCCGGCGCAGGGCCCAGCAACTGTCGCAGCGTCTGGACGCCGTAAAACGTCCCGCGACGGTCCGATCCTGCGATGGTGATCTGTCCGCGCGTGACGCGCAACACGTAGCCCTCGGGGCCCGGGGACGCTGCCGTGACCGAGATGCCGGCCTGCTCAAGCAGCCGGCCAAGCATTGCGTTGGAGGTGGGTTCGCCGATCACAATATGCCCGGCCGGATCGGCAACCTGGCGCTCCCGGACAACGTCGAGTTCCGTCCGGTAGCGGGCGCGCAGCTCTTCGTTCAGCTCGCGGGCCGCGAAGAGATCTTCGGCCGTAGCCTGATCGCTGACGACGATGCGAGTTCCGGAGGTGACGGCGAACACACCATCGCCCCATTGCACTTGCTTAGGGACGGGCAGCAGATCGACCGGTTGCAGTGTAGGGCTAAAAGCATCTGGAACAACCTGGCCTGCGGTGCCCCATGCCGGAGGAATCCCGGCGGTCAACAGAGCCATCAGTAAGAGTGCGCTCAGTCGCATGCTGAATCTATAGTCCGGGAGTTTAGGCTGACCCCAGGCCCCAGATTTGTCTCATGCGCAGGACCGGCTTTGCCGAGTCCGAGCATCGCGCGTGGTTGGAAGGTGGGGGCACTGGGAGAGGGGGAGGTATCGGAAGGGGGAGGGAATCGCCCTCCCCCTCCGAGGCTACAGCCGGGCATTCCACTCCCGGACGGCCCAGTCCAGCGCTGCCTTCGCGCTCATTTTCCCGAAAAATGCGCCCTCGACGGCTTCCCGGAAGATCTTGAAGAGTTCGGTCTGATTGGGCACGACCACGGTGAGGTCGCGTCCGAACTTGAGTTCACCAACGGCAATCGCCCGAGCCTGCCACTCCGGACCGGTTCCCTTCTGTCTGAAGTACGGATCGGCGGCCGCCTTCTTCGTCGACGGAAAGATCACCGTCAACTTCGAGAACGCAAGCTGATTCTCGTCGCTTGTCACGTAGAGCGCGAATCTGCCCGCCTCCTCGTGGTTCTTGCTGGCCCTCGGCACCGCCAGCGCCATCAGCGGGGCATGGATTACCCTGCCTTTCCCCATGGGATAAGGTGCGACGAACGTCTTCGCATACACCTCGGGGTTGCTTTCTTTGATGCGCAGCAGAAACTGCGGACCCACCAGCAGCATCCCGAGCTGGCCGGCGCTGTAGCGCTCCACCGCGCCGGTGAACCCGCGGCGCAGCGTATCGTCTGGGAAGTAGTCCGCTTTGAACAGGTCCATGTACTTCTGGAGATAGGCCACGTGGGCGGGGGAGTTGAAGACAGCCAGCTTGCCGTTCGCACTGAGCACCGGCAATCCATTCTCGAGGAACAGGTACATCAAGCGTGTGCCGTCAAGGGGCGGCATGAACCCGTACACCCGTGCGCGATCCTTTACGCGCTTGGCCGCTTCGATCATGGCGTCTTCGGTGGCCGGTGGGGTCAGCACGTTCAGTCCCGCCTTCTTGAACAGGTCACCGTTGTAGATCAGGACGGGTGGGGCAATGTACCAGGGGATGCCGTAACTTCTTCCTTTGAACCGGCCCGAACTCCACAAGCCTTCAAAGTACTTTGCCCGATCGGCCGCCGGCACCGCGGCGTCCATGTCCACGAGCGCTCCGCGTTCGGCGATCCGGGACGTAAACTCCACGTTGAGATTCACAACATCGGGGGGGACACCGCCGGCGATGGCCGCCAGCAGTTTCTGCTCCACCGCTTGAAACTGCACGTCGACCCATTTGACCTGCACACCCGGATTCGCGCGCCGATAGCCGGCGACCAGTCCGTTCACGTAGTCGGTGAAGAACGGCTGCAACGAAATCGTCCAGAACTCCAGCGTGGTCTGCGGCGCGGCGACCCCGTTCATCGCCGTGACCAGAACGATGGCGATCGCTGCAACGCCTCTCACCGGCCGCACCTTCACACCAAGCCCCTCCATCCTGTCATTCACCGCGCTTTCTTCCTCTCGTCAACATACCCTATCCTCGTCTACCCGGAGTCATTCCCGCGTCCCATTCAGGAACCTTGCGCGATACCTGAGTGCATCGATCCGAAGGCCTTTCTTAGTCACCTGGGTTGCAAAGCCTGGACTTGCGGCTGGGTGGCTTCGGAGCTACATCTAAGCCGCATGCCCCCGGGGGTACAGACCCGGCAGGGCGACCGGAAGACGTCCCGCCGGGTCAAGCCTTCCGCTGAGCACTCTCGCGGCGGCGCGCATGCTGGCCGGATCGGGACCGTACGCGGCAAGATACGTGTCCAGACTCGGGATTCGCAGGAGTTCGTACGGGTTGCCCGCACCCACAACCACCAGCCGCTTCCCAAATTTCGAGTACAGCGTCTGAAGCATCTGCGTGCCCTGGGAGGAGCTCCAGGACACGTTCACCGCGACGACATTGTCCCAAGACTGATTCACGATCTTGCCGAGATCGGTCGCGACCGTGACGTCTGACATTAGCTCCGCTAGTTCGTCGCCCAACCGCAGCGCTGAGGCCATCCGATCGCCGGACGCCGCGGTCTCGCTTTCATCCACGGCTGTACTGAGGACTACCGTGCGTCCGGCAGGCAGGGGGATTCGCTCCGCCCGGTTGCGCACGAGGGTGATCGCGCGATCCGCAATCTCCTGCGCCAGCCGGCGGTGGTCCTCGGCGCCGGCGGCCTCATCCGGAGCGCCAGCGGACGCGTAGCGCATCCGGATCCTCGCGATCCGGTCCGCAGCGGCACGCAGGCCGGCGGGATCCAGCGTACCGTCTTCGGCCGCGCGGCGCGCGGCTTCAATCGACTCCCATTGCGCGTCGTGCCGTCCGCACGCCAGCACGACGTCAATCCCAGCCTGCAGCGCAGCGACGGCAGCAGTCCCACGCGGCCACCGATCGGTGATCGCTTTCATGGCCATCGAGTCCGTAAATGAAACGCCGCTGAAACCCAACTCGTGTCTGAGCAGGGCGGTCATGATCTGGGCCGAGAGCGAGGCAGGGCGCATGGCGTCTAGCGCAGGAAAGACGATATGGGTGGACATGATCCCGTCCGCCCCGGCGCGGACGGCCTCCGCAAACGGGAACACGTCCTCCCGCCGCAGGCGCTCTGGGTCCTTTGTGACGACGGGCAGGTCCAGATGCGAGTCCACAGGGGTGGCGCCGTGTCCGGGGAAATGCTTGGCCGTCGTCAGGACTCCCGCGCCCTGCGCGGCCTGAATGTACGCGACGCCGAGGCGGGCGACGTCTGCCGGATCGTCACCGAATGCGCGGATCCCGATGACTGGGTTCTCCGCGTTGCTGTTGACGTCCAGCACGGGGGCGTGGTTGACGTTCACCCCGAGCGCACGGAGCTCCACAGATGTGATCCGGCCGGCGGTCGCGGCGTCCGCGGCCCGCCCCGAGGCGCCGAGTGCCATCGCGCTGGGGAAGACGGTGAACCCGTCGATCAGCCGGTTGACGAGACCGCCTTCCTGGTCGATGGTAATCAGCAACGGGGGTAGACCGGCGTCCGCGGCCAGCCGCTGGAGATCTGCCGTCAGCGTGCGCACCTGAGAGACCGACCGGACATTTTTCACAAACAGGATCACGCCTCCCACGCGGCCTTCGCGGATCAGGCGCTCCAGGTCAGCCGTGACTTCTGGACCTGCGAAGTCAACGACAAACCGCTGACCGATGAGATCGGCAGTCGACATAGACATGCTTATGCTACATTCTACTTCGCTGTTACACTAGGAACGACACTAAGACCTGCGGAGGTGTGAAATGCGCACGTCGGTGTTCACCTGGCTGGCGGCAGCCTCCCTCGCGGTGATTGCGGCATTCACGCCGATCCAGCCGGCCGCCGGGCAGATCCCGGTATCCGGTGGACATTTCCGGCGGGCGCTCAGCAGCGACCCGGCGAATCTCGACCCCGCCCTGACCAACACGTCGCGGGCCATCGCGGTCAAGATGACCATCTTCGACCCTGGCCATCGAGCCGGGAGCGGCCGAGGCATGGTCCGTTAGCGGCGATGGAAAGATCCTGACGTTCCGCCTGCACCGCGGGATCAAGTTTCACCACGGTCGTGAGATGACGTCGGATGACGTCAAGTACACGATCGAGCGCACCCTCACTCCACAGATGGCTTCACCGTTCATCCGCGCCTTTGACCGCATCGTGGGCGCCAGAGAATTCACGGCCGGGCAGGCTCGGGAGGTCAGCGGCATCAGTGCGCTGGACCGCTATACTGTTCAAATCACCAACTCCGTCGTGGACAGCACGTTCCCCCTCGTCTTCACCGGGCTGTTCATCGTGCCCAAAGACGAGGCTGAGCGGCTGGGCCGCGACTTCGGCCAGCGCCCCGTAGGGTCGGGTCCGTTCATTTTTGTGTCCTGGAGCCGCGACAGTTCTCTCCTGCTGAAGGAGAACCCAGACTACTGGGAGGGCCGGCCGTACATCAGCGCGCTGGAGTTCCGCATTATCCCCGACCCCGCCACACTCCAGGCAGAATTCGAAACGGGGAGATTGGACTTCATACTCCTCGAAGACCCCACGTACCGGCGCTACGCAGACGATCCTCAGTGGAAACCCTACGTCGTCGAGGTGGCGGAGCTCTTCACCCGCCACATGGGAATGAACACAACCAAATCCCCGCTGAACGACGCCCGCGTCCGCCAGGCCATCAACTTCGCGATCGACAAGGCGACAACCGTCCGCACCGTGTTGCAGGACAAGGCCTTCGTGGCCACGGGCGTCTTCCCGCCGAGCCTCGCCGCCTTCGATCCAAGCCTGCGCGGCTATGAGTACAATCCGCAACGGGCGCGGGAACTCCTCGCCCAGGCCGGATTCACCAGCGGCTTCGAGATGGACTTGAACGGCTCGAGCTCGCCCGTGGCCGGCCGGTGGCTGGAGGTGCTGCAGCGCTACCTGGCCGACGCCGGCATCCGGGCGCGCATCGTCCAGCAGGACTTCGGCATCATGCTGGACCGCGCGGGCAAGGGCGAGCTCATGACCTACGTGCTGTCCCACGGCGGCGGCTCGAACTGCGTGAACTACCTGGGGCCATTCCGGTCCCGTAACTTCGGCGTCGCGGGCAATCGCATGTTCTACAAGAATGACCGGGTAGACGCGCTGATGGACGAAGCGGAGCGCACCTTCGACCCGCGCCGGCAGATCCAGCTCTGCCAGGAGGCGGAGCGGCTGGTCGTCGCGGATGCGCCGTGGTTCTTTTGGAACTATAACAAGGCCGCGCTGGTGCACCAGCCCAACATACACGGGATTGTCGGGAACCCTCTGGAGCTGGATTGGATTCAGATGCACAAGGTCTGGATCCAGCCGCGGCGATGAACTGACGGGCGCCGGGATTCGGGCTCCGGACCTTGCAATGATTTCCGGTTTGTGACGGTTGAGGACAATGCCCAAGGGGATCGCGTCTTTCATCGCCCGCCGGCTGCTGCTGGCACTGCCGGTTTTCGTCGGGGTCACCCTGGTGACGTTCGTGCTGATGCAGATCGTCCCGGGCGACCCCGTGGCACTCTTGATGGAAGAGAAGGTAGCGTCGGTCGATCCGGCCGCGGCCAGGATCATTCGCGCAAAGTGGGGGCTGGACGATCCGGTCCCGGTCCAATACCTGTTGGGATCTCCTATCGCACCGACCGCAACGTGCTGACGTCAATCCTCGAGCGCCTGCCGGCCACGGCGATGCTTGCCATCTCGGCATTAGGCCTGGCGATCCTCATCGGCGTGACGACGGGGATTGCCGCCGCACTGCGTCAGAACACGGTGTTTGACTCGGCGTCCATCGTACTCGCCACGATCGGCGTCTCCATCCCGAACTTCTGGCTCGGCCTGCTGTTGATCTACCTCCTGGCCGTGCAGTGGCGCTGGCTGCCGCCGTCAGGCTATGGACCGGCCTTTCCCTATCTCATCATGCCGGCGATCACGCTCGGCACGGGCCTGTCGGCGGTCATCGCCCGCCTGACCCGCTCGTCGATGCTGGACGTCATCCGGGCAGATTACATCCGCACGGCCCGCGCCAAGGGGCTGGCCGGCCGCCGCGTCTTCATGGTCCACGCCCTACGGAATGCCGCCATTCCCATTGTCACCGTGATCGGCGTGCAGATGAGCGGGCTGTTGAGCGGAGCGGTGATCACCGAGCGTGTGTTCTCCTGGCCTGGGATCGGCCGGCTTCTAGTCGATTCCATTGCGGTGCGCGATCTGCCCATGGTTCAGGGATGCGTGCTGTTCATCGCCACCATCTTCATCGGACTCAACCTGCTCGTCGACCTCTCCTACGTCGCGCTGGACCCCCGCATCAAATACGAATGATGGTCCAGACGCCAGCCATCACCGGACGGCGCCGGGGATGGCGGCGCGCCCGGAAGCTGCGCAACCTCACCATCGGCGGCGGCATTATCATTGTGCTGATCGGCGTGGCGATCTTCGCTCCGTGGATTGCGCCCCGGGACCCCATCCGCGATGCCGACCTCAACAACTACCTGCATCCGCCGGGCGGCCCGTACCTGATGGGCGCCGACCTCTTCGGCCGGGACGTGTTCAGCCGGATCGTGTACGGAGCGCGTGTCTCGCTAGGGGTCGGCGCGGCCGTGCAGGCATCTGCGCTCACCCTGGGGATCACCCTGGGACTGCTCTCCGGATTCTACGGCGGCTGGGTGGACAACCTCATCATGCGTCTGGCCGAAATCATCTTCGCGTTCCCCGGGCTGCTATTCGCCATTGCGATCATGGCCGTGATCGGCCCGAGCCTGTACAACGTGTTCCTGGCGCTGGGACTCGTCAGCTGGACGGCGCTGGCCCGTCTCGTCCGGGGTCAGGTGCTCGTCAACAGGCAGCTGGAGTATGTCGACGCGGCGCGCGCCCTGGGCGCCTCGAACGCCCGGATCATCTTCCGGCACATCCTTCCCAACACCGTGGCGCCGGCCATCGTGCTCGTCACGCTCGGCGTCGGCAGCGCGATTCTGGCCGAAGCGAGCCTGTCGTTTCTCGGCCTGGGAGCGCAGCCTCCCACGCCCTCGTGGGGCTCGATGCTCAGCACCGGACGCGACTATCTGCGGCAGGCTCCATGGCTCTCAATCTATCCCGGTCTGGCGATCTTCCTCACGGTAATGGGGTTCAATCTGCTGGGAGACGGCCTGCGGGACCTGCTCGACCCGCAGATGCGGACCTGATACATTCAAGCTGATGGACCACGCACTCACGCTTGATATCAAGGCTCATGCGCGCGGTCTCGGGTTCGACCTGGTCGGGATCACCACGGCAGATCCTCTGCCCGAGGACGGCCAGCGTATGGCGCAGTGGGTCGCCGCCGGCATGCATGGGGAGATGGACTACGTCGAACGCCACGCACCGAAAGCGGCGAATCCAGCGTACACCGCAGCGGGCGCTCGGTCGATTGTGGTCGTGGGGCTGGCGTATCGCTGGGACGCGCCTGCGCCTCCACCCGACAACCTGTCCGGACGCATCTCGTCCTATGCCCGGGGGACTGACTACCACGAGGTGATGGAACACCGGCTGCAGGACCTGGCGGGATTCTTGAGCGAGCGCGGCGCCGGACTGGCGCGCTACTACGTGGATACCGGTCCGCTGCTCGACCGCGCCATCGCGCAGCGCGCCGGGTTAGGCTGGTTTGGGAAGAACACGATGCTGATCACGAAGACCGGCCACGGATCATACGTCTTTCTGGGTGAAGTCCTCACCGATCTCGACCTGCAGCCGGACGAGCCGGCCGGAGGATCCTGCGGGCGCTGCCGCATCTGCCTGGACCAATGCCCCACCGGCGCCATCGTGGCGCCGTTCGTCGTCGACGCCCGGCGGTGCATCTCATACCTCACCATCGAGCTGCGCGGGTGGATCCCCCGCGAGCTGCGGCCGTTGATGCAGACCTGGGTCTTCGGCTGTGACGTGTGCCAGGACGTGTGCCCGCATAACGCGCTGGTCCGGGAGGGAATCCACCAGGAGTTTGCACCACGCAAAGACGTCGCCTTTCCAGACCTCGTCGAGCTGCTGCACATTGACGAGGCGGCGTATCAGGAGCGCTTCCGCCACAGCGCCATCAAGCGCGCCAAACGGCAGGGCCTGCGCCGCAACGCCGCAGTGGCGCTGGGGAACCTTCGAGATCCGCGTGCCGTTCCAGCGTTGGTGAGAGCGTTGGATGATGAAGATTCCATTGTCCGCGGCCACGCGGCGTGGGCCCTCGGTCGCATCGCACACCCCCAGGCCAGAGCTACTCTGCGCGATCGCCTCACGCAAGAAAGCGACCCCCGGGTGCGGGAAGAAATCGAGTTTGCGCTGACCGGCCTCTCATAACCGCGGGTCTCCGCACGCGTCTGCGGTTTCGCCTGAAGTCCAACCCTGCATTTGCCTGTTGAATACGCCTAACCTACACGGACTGCGGGGAATGCGTATGAATGGTCGACACTGCCATGAACAAGGCATTCGTGCACCTGCGCGTCCGCATGCTGGTCTTTGTGCTGCTCGCCTTTGTCCCCGCGCTTCTGCTCACGCTGCTCACCTTCAAAGAGCAACGGCGCGAGGGGACAGACGAAGCCAAGCAAGCCGGGCTGCAACTGGCCCGCGCCGCCGCCATCAGTTATGAGCGGCTGACCGTCCAAACGCACAGTATGCTGGCCGGACTCGCCCAGTTGCCTGCAATGCGCCAGACTGCCGGCGCTGCCTGTCACACTCTCCTGGCGGCGCGAATGAGGGAAACCACATACTACGCAAACATCGGTGTCGCCGATCTCAACGGAAATCTCGTCTGCAGCGCCGTGCCGCTTTCCGGCGAGGTTAACGTCGCCGATCGGTCCTACTTCTGGCGGGCAGTGACGACAGCCGATTTCGCCGTGGGGGAGTACCTGGTCGACCGGGTGACCGGCAAGGGAGCGATCACCTTCGGCTACCCAGTCCTGGACGCCCCGGGCCATGTGACAGGGGTTGTCTATGCCGCACTCGACCTGGCCTGGCTGAACGACTTCGCCGCCAACGCAGACCTACCACCGGGGTCGACCATCACTGTCCTCGATCGTAAGGGGACGATCCTGGCGCGCTTCCCCGATCCCGACCGATGGGTGGGCAAGACAGAGCCCGAGGCACCCATTGTCGCGGCAATCGTCAAGGGTGGGGAGGGGACCGCGGACGCGCCGGGGCTGGACGCTGTGCCGAGGCTCTTTGGCTTCGTCCCTCTACGGACCGGACCAGGTGAGACCGCCCTCTTCCTCAGTGTCGGAATCCCCAGGGCTGCCGCCCTGGTCGAGGCCACACACCATCTGATCCGCAACGCGCTGCTTGTCACTCTCTTCGGCGCGCTTGCCCTGCTTGCCGCGTGGGCCGGTGGCAGCCATTTTCTATTCAATCCAGTGAACAGGCTCATCATGGCCGCCGAGCGACTCGGGCGCGGGGAACTCACCGTCCGGAGCGGCCTCCCGCATGATGTCGGGGAATTCGGACGACTGGCCAGCACATTCGACCGCATGGCCACGGCCCTGGAGGGGCGAGAAGCTCAGCTGGGGCAGGCGCGGGAGGCCGAGCGCGAGGAGCGCGAGCACGCAGAGCGGCGACTGCGGCACACGCAGGCGTTGCGCGCGATTGACCAGGCCATCACCGGGAGTCTGGACCTTCGCCTCACACTCGCCGTCGTCTTGGATCAGGTCGTTGCCGAGCTCCACGCGGATGCGGCGGACGTATTGCTCGTTGATCCACATTCCCAGGAGTTGTATTACAGTGCCGGGCGGGGATTCCGCGGGAACACCATCATGGCGTACCGGTTGCGGTTCGGGGAGGGCCACGCCGGGCGCGCCGTGCTGGATCGCCGCACGGTCACCGTTGCCGATCTCACCAAGGATGTGGATTTCGTCCGCCGGCACCTCGTGGAGGAAGAAGGATTCGTCACCGCATTCATGGCGCCGCTTATTGCGAAAGGGCAGGTCGCCGGGGTGCTCGAGATCTTCCAACGCCGGCCGTTCCAGCCGACCGCGGAATGGCTTGAGTTTCTGGAGACGCTTGGCGGTCAGGCCGCCGTCGCCATCGACAACGCCGCGCTCTTCCAGGGGTTGCAGCGCGCGAATCTTGACCTGACGCTGGCCTACGACACTACCCTGGAAGGGTGGTCGAAAGCCCTTGACCTCCGCGACAAGGAAACCGAAGGACACACCCAGCGGGTCATGGAACTCACCGTGCGCCTGGCCCGCGCTATAGGGCTGCGGGAAGAAGAAATAGTGCACCTGCGCCGCGGCGCACTGCTGCACGACATCGGCAAGATGGGAATACCAGACAGCATCCTCCTTAAACCAGGCCCGCTCACGGATGAAGAGTGGATCATTATGAAAAAGCACCCGGTGTACGCCTTTGAGTTACTCGCGCCGGTCGCGCACCTACGTCCAGCCCTCGACATCCCCTATGGTCATCACGAGAAGTGGGACGGAACCGGATATCCCCGTGGGCTGCGGGGAAACCAGATCCCCCTGGCGGCCCGCATCTTCGCTGTCGCAGACGTGTGGGATGCGCTGCGGTCCGACCGTCCCTACCGTGCGGCCTGGCCGCAGGAGCGGGCCCTCGACTACATCAGGGAGCAGGCCGGGAAACATTTTGACCCGGCAATCGTCGAGGTCTTCTTGCGGCTGGTCGAACACCCCGCGCAGGATTAGTCCCGCTAGCCGGACTAGACGGATTATCGCGTTGGTACGGAGTTAGTTCGAGCGAATGCGGGGCAGCGGCCCGGACGGCCGCGGGCCGACGGATGAACTCGATGCAGCAATTGCCAGGAACGGTTCTACCCACCGATTCAAGCCGTGCAACACAGCCTTGGCGACGGCTGCAACGCGGTCCCCTTGCAGCGACGCGGTGCCGGAGAGGAACACTTCGTTTCGCCCCCGGCCCATCGCCATGGTTACCACGATGATCGGGTGCCGGCCGGAGCCGACTTCGGCGACGGCATCCAGGGTCACGTCGAGGTTGCCATCGATGATCTCACGCACGGCGCTCAGGGCAGCCTCCGCGACCACGTGACGCCAGATGCCCTCCGTCGTACGGGCACTGGCTGTCCCGGACGCGGAACGCCCGCGATGGCTGAGCCGGACACGCGCCACGGTGACCAGCCCATCCACGGTGCAGTGCACATCTTCAAGCTTTAGTCTCGCCGACATCCCTGCGCACCCCACGAGTAATCTTGCTCCCACGGTGACTACTTAGCACGAATCGTGCCACAACCGTGTCCTCCTAGGGGGCGCCGACCGGTTCCACCGAGAATGTCACCGCGACCGGCAGGCCTTGCTTCGCCGAGCCGCCGTCCGGTTGCACCTCGTACTCCACCTGATGCACACCCTTGAGGCCCCGGAGCACGGGCGTCGCCGCGCCGAGCCGCTGCCAGGTCGCACTACCGGCGATCCTCCAGGCGATAACCGCATTCGGGTCGGAGACGTGTGCGACCAGTACCCAGGCGATGTTGCTCTTGACGACCAGCTGGCCCTGCTGCAGGGGAGCACCCGCCGGAACGACGAGCGACGTGGTACCTTCTACCTTCTGGATTGAGGGAACCGCGATCGTGACCGTCGAACTCGCGGTCTGCGCCGCAGCCGGCAGCGCACTCAGCGCCACCGTGACCATTATGAACAGCACACTCCAAGATGCCCGCACTGGACTGAACATGAAAACGTCCTCCTCTTTCGGCAACCCGGCTAACTCTACTGGGTAGAGTCCCGTGGCTTTGCGTCCCCGCCTCACGACGGGTTTGCCTTTATCGAGATGAGGACCGGGCCTCATCTTACTGCCGACTACCGGCTACCTTCTTTTACCCCGTTCTCACCCTCCGCCTATGGCGGATTTTGTGAACTAACTGCCTGGCCTCGCGGTCTCAACACCTGCTGAACATCCCTATGAGCAAGCCCCGTGCCACGCCTTAGCCCTGGATCTCCATCAAAGTTCCTTTTTTCTTCCAGGCCGACAGGCCAGGACCTCTTGACCTTTCCAGTATGCTCATCGTCAACTTCGTCGCAAGCATGACCCTGTTGCTTGACGGTTCTGTCGGCGCGGCAGTATCGTGAAGGGCGTGGCGATTGTCGACAGCCATCTGCATCTGATTACCGCCTCGATGCTGCGCCGGGGGCGGGAGCGGATGCCGGCCTACCGGCAGAAAGCCGTCGAGTCGGCCCGCATGCGGGGGAAGACCTACGAGGAGCGGCTGGCCGAACTGGAAGGGCTCTCGCTGGAAGATCACGCCCGCTCCTGGTTGGTGGAGTTCGACAAGGCTGGCGTCGACACCGGGGCCTTTATCGCCGTGGGCGAGGGAAATGACGAACTTTCGCGGTTCGTCGCCATCAACCCCCGGCGGTTTGCCGGCTGGGGGTCTGTGGTCGACCCCCGCGACTCTAACGCGGCACGGATAGTCGCGCAGTTCCGGACACTTGGCCTCAGCGGGTTGAAGTTATATCCGCCCATCCAGCGCTTCTATCCCAACGACCGGGCCCTCTATCCGGTCTACGAGGCGGCGGCCGAACAACAGTTGCCGGTCCTGTTTCACTTCGGGATCACGGTCGGCTCATTCTACGATCTGACGTACGCCAGTCCACTCCCGCTCTCAGCGCCGGTGAAGGAGTTTCCAGAAGTAACGTTCCTCATCGCGCACTTCGGGGCGGGGTTCTTCAGGGAAACGCTGTTCCTGGCCTACCATACCGAAAACGTGTGCGTGGACACCTCGGGAACCAACAACTGGCGGGAGTACTACCCGGGCGGGCCACCGTTGGAACAGATCTTCCGCGATGCTCTGCGCGCGTTCGGCCCCCGGCGCATCCTCTTCGGCACTGACTCCACGGTGTGGGGCGGCTACCGGCACCACATCCTGAAAGAACAGGTCGAGATTCTCGACCGTCTGGAGTTGCCCCCGCAGGATCGGGCGGCCATCCTGGGCGACAACGCCCGCCGCGTCCTCCGGCTGCAGTAGGTCCGCCAACCTCCGGCGTCCGGTCCGTTTCCAAGATGCTATCATGGCTGCAACTCGGGGAGGTGGTGGCATGGCGGAGAAGATGGCGGGCCTGCAGGGAGACAAAGTCCGGCTGGTACCCCCGGACAAGCACACGCACCTGGAGAACAGCATCCGCTGGCTGAATGATCCCGAGGTGACGCAATACCTGCTCATGACGATCGGCGTGACGCGCGGCATGGAGGAAGAATGGTTCGACCGCGTTCAGAAACGGGACGTCGAGGTGGTGTGGGCGATCCTGGACGACCAGGACCGGCACATTGGCTTTACCGGCATCCACCGCATTAACTGGAAGCTGAGAATGGGCGGGACGGGCACCGTGATCGGTGAGAAATCGGCCTGGCGGAAAGGTTTCGGCAGCGACGCCATGTTGGTGCGGACGAAGTTCGCCTTCGAGACGCTGGGCCTGCACCGGCTGGAGTCGGAAGCGCGCATCGACAACGTGGGCAGCCAGCGAGCCCTGGAGAAATCCGGCTACCGCCGGGAGGGCATTGCACGCAAGAAAATGTTCTGGGGCGGGCAGTGGTACGATACGGTGTTGTATGGGATGCTCGATGAGGATTATTTCGGCGGGAGGTCCTGAGTGTCCAGCCACTTCAGCTGCATCGGCTTTCCGGTTGACGACATGGACGCGTACTGGACCCTGGCGCGGCGCGCGGCCGCCGAAGGGATACGCTTTCCCGTCCCGGACGGCGGCGCGCTGGTGCGGTGGGCTCCTACCCTCACCCCACCCTCTCCCGCCGGGAGAGGGAAGGGTGGGCCGGAGATCTGGGCTCAGGTGAACCAGACAGGCGAGGTCACCGGCGCGACGCCGTTTTTCGCTACCGGTGAGCCTCACACCCTCGCTATCACCGGCATCGGCGAGGATCCTGAGGAACCCCTCGATGGATGGATCGATGGCTGGCTGGAGCCGTCCGAGCCCGACGAGCCCTACTCGGGCGCCTTCCCCATGCGGGTCGGCCTGGTGGATTTCGCACTGGCCCGCAGCCGGATTACCACGTTTCCCACCACGCGCCGAGTTGAAATCGCCGCCCTGACGCACGAAGCAGAGCTGTACGAAAATGAAGCCGCCTATCGCACTGCGCCCGGGGAGATCTACCGGCCTCCGCTGGAGTCATTCGCGTCGACTGCCCACGCCGGCATCGACGACGCCGTGGAGTTTGCGGAGGCCACCGCGCTTGTCAGCGGACGCGTCGCGCAGGCCAGGCTGCTCATCAATCCCGTGTCGGAGGCTCCGTACTGGTGGATGCAGGTCTCGCTGCGCAGCGTAACGCTGCACGTCTTTGCCGACCGCGAGACACTCGGCAAAGAACCACGGACCGGCAATATTCTGGGGGCCAGCTTCTGGCTGATAGGGAGAACGGCAGAACCAGGGGACGAGGGGACCAACGCAAACCGTGAGTGACCGGCCAGGAGACCACGTAGCCAGGGAACCAGGCAAGCATTAGGCTTGGTCCCCTGGTACCCTGGAATCCTGGTTCCTGTTCTATCCGAACATCGCCCGCTCGTCGGCCCGTGAGTACTCGTGGAGTTCTTCCTTGCGGAACCATAGTGGAATCTCGGATGCCGCCTCCTCGATCGACCCGGAGGCGTGGATCAGGTTGCGCACCGGACGCTTCATGACGTTGGCGACCGTCGGAGAATCCACGGAGAGGTCGCCCCGGATGGTGCCTGGGGCCGCCCGGTAGGGCAGCGTGTCACCCACAATCTTGCGCGCCGCGCTGACCGCATGAATCCCCTCCAATACGAACGCGACCACCGGACCCGATGAGACGTAGTCAATGAGCCAGCCACGCACCCGCCGGCCGATTTCCAGTGGATCGTCGGTGCCGGTTTCTTTCTTCACATCCAGGCCGTAGGTGGAAAACGCGTCTTTCGTCTTGCCTCCGAGCGTCCGCAAGAAGCTGTCTTCCCGAGGGTAGTGCCGGTCCAGCAGCGGCCGATCCGGCCACACCATTTTCATCCCCACCAGCTTGAGCCCGGCACGCTCGAACCGGCCCACAACCTCTCCAACCAGTCCACGTTGCACACCATCAGGTTTGAGGAAGACCAAGGTCCGCTCTTTCCGAATCTCCTCCAATATTCACCCCCATGCCCGATTGTGGATTGTGAATTGTTGGATTGCGAATTGAACTACAGCTGTTCAATTCACAATCTGCAATCCACAATCGACAATTTCCTCAGTAGCCGATCGCACACCCATCAACGCGAGAATCCGAGGCACCATAGAACACGCCGTCGCGTATCATGATAGCCTGGGAGCCTCCCCCCGATTCCATCTCCCCCATCTCTCGTATAGCGTGGCCGCGCGCGGTGAGTTCTGCCACCGTCTCTGCCGGAAACCCAGCCTCCACCCGCAACTCAGATGCCGCCGGGAGGTTCGCGGGATCCGTGCCGGGGAAGCTGAACCACCGTGGCCGTTCAATCGCCTCCTGAATCGAGAGCCCACCGTCTGCGATATTGCTGAATACCTGGGTGTTCCACTGAGGCTGCCCATCTCCACCGGGCGTCCCCCAGGCCAGGTACGGCGCGCCCTGCTGGAACGCCATGAAAGGCATGAGTGTGTGCATGGTGCGCTTGCCGGGCCCGATGCAGTTCGGATGCTTTTCATCCAGTACGAATCCGCGCCCGGCGCGGTTGTTGAGCAGAATTCCGGTCCCTTCTACGATCTCGCCGCAGCCGAAACTGGCGGAGAGGCTGGTGATGTACGACACGACGTTGCCCTGCGTGTCGGCGACACAGAAGTACGTCGTGTCGCCCACTCTCTGTGCGAGCAACCCTGCCGGGACCTCGGCCCGGGCGCGCCGGGAATCGATGACGCCCCGCCGGCGGGCAGCGTAGTCCTTTGAGAGCAGGATGTCGAGCGGGTTGTCTGTGAACCGGGGATCGCCCAGATAGGCCAGCCGGTCGGCAAACGCCAGCTTCTTCGCTTCCACCGCCAGATGCACGGCGTCCGCCGTCCCCCAGCGCAATTGGTCCGGGGGGTATCCTTCCAGGATGTTCAGCATCTCCAGCACGACGATGCCCTGCGACGGCGGCGCAGTCGTGTAGACGGTATGCCCCCGATATGTTGTCGCGATTGGGTCGTATACACCGCTGCGGTGCTCGGCAAATTCGCGCTCAGTCATCAATCCTCCGTGGGCCTGGGAGTACCGCACCAGCTGCCTCGCCAGATCGCCGCGGTAGAACGCCTCGCGACCGCCCGCGGCCACGGCGCGGAGACTCCGGGCCAGATCCTTCATCACGATGACATCACCGGCGCGAGGCGGAACTCCCCGCAGCATGAACACTTTGGCGGTGGAGGGGAACTGGGCGATTACGTCGGCGGCCTGCTGCACCCAGAAGGCCACCTTCGGAGCAATCGGGACTCCCTCGTCGGCGTAGCCGATCGCCGCCTCGAGCAATTGCTCCAATGTGAACCGGCCGGAGCCCCACCGCTCCAGGGCGGTGACCATGGCGTCCACCGCTCCAGGCACCGATACCGCCAGCATGCCGCGCAACGGCATCGTGCGATGCCCGTGCGCCGCGAACCAGCCCACCGTCGCCGCGTACGGCGCGACCCCGCTGCCGTTGACGGCGTAGAGTTTGCGCTCCGCCGCCCGGTACACCAGCATGAAGGTGTCGGCGCCCAGACCGGACATCATCGGCTGAGCAACACCCAGCACACCGGCAGTCGCCACCGCGGCGTCGACGGCGTTGCCGCCGGAGGTCAGCACCCGCAGCCCCGCGGCGGAGGCCAGCGGATGCCCCGTTGCCACCATCCCCCGTTGGGCGACTACGACCGCGCGGCTGAGCCGACCCATGACCATCGCATCCTCCTTCAAAGAAATCAGCGTTGATTTCTCTGGGATGGACAGCGTTGCCTGCCCCTTGCAAAACGAACCTGCGGGACCGGGGACCCGGGACCGGGGACCCGGAACGCGCAATCAGGGATTCATGGCCATGCGCGCCGAAGTCAGTGCGCCGTGAAAAGAATCGCGGCCCTTGTCGTACTTGTCACGCTTGTCGCAGGTTCCAGCGCGAACGCGCAGACCGTCGTGGCCACAGACGTCACGGAAGACGCCACCCAGGCCAACAGCCAGCCGAAGATCGGCGTCGACGCCTCCGGGAAGATCTACATCACGTTCGTGAGCACCGCGGGCGGCTACTCACAGATCTTTGTGGCGTCCTCGACCGACGGCCGGCGATGGGATCTTCAGCAGGTCACGCAGGCGAGAGCCCACTCCCGATACCCGGCCCTGGCGGTCGGACCCGACAACACGGTGCACCTGGCCTGGACGCAATACGACAACGGCGTCGGGAAAGTGTACTATGCGCGTTACGCCAATCGGGGCTGGAGCACGCCCCTGAAGATCTCTCCAGGTGACGCCTATGCCGGAATTCCGGCCCTGGCGGTCGATGCACAGGGGACGGTGCACATGGTCTGGTATGGAATCCGCGCCGGCGCGCCGGCGATCACCACGCGCCATGGCTCCATCTACGAGATCCTCTACACAGCCGCCAGCGATAACCGGCTGCGCCCCGCATCGAATGGTGCGGGGTGGAGAGAGCCGAAAGTCATCAGCCCCGGCATCCCCGACGCCATCAATCCGGCGCTGGTGATTGACAGCACCGGCCGGCTCCATAGTGCCTGGTACCAGTTCGATCTGCGAAACTATCAGGTACGGCACACACTGCGCCCTGCATCGAATGGTGCGGGGGTGTACGACCGCGCCTGGACGCCACCCGAGACCATCTCGTCGGGGCGCGCGGATTCGATGGCCGTCACGCTGGCCGCCGGACCGGACGGTACTGCGGTCGTCGTCTGGGAGCGCCGAGATTCCGGTGGCAGCCGCATCTACTTCGCCGAGCGCTCGCAGCGATGGAGCGGCCAGCAACTAGTCTCCGCCCCGGCGCAGAACGGGTTCAATCCCTCGGTGGCCATCGATGGCCGCGGCCGCGTGTATGTGGCATGGGACGACGACCGGCAGATCTACCTGCGCCGGCGTGACGGTACCTGGCGGGAAACCAACCGGGTGACGCGCGAGGCCAAGAGCACTCATCCCATCATTGCCGCGGTCAACGAAAAGGTCCTGGTGATGTGGACGCAGCAGATTGGTGATGAAATCCGGCTGCGCGCGGCGACAGTGGCCGCGGTCAACGCATCGGTCCCCTGGCCGCGACTCCCGTGGGGTCTTCTCGTTGTGGGGCTGCTCGTCGCAGCATATTACCTCGGCTGGGCCGCAGTGATGTGGCGGCGCAGCCGCAGAGCGGCGTGAGCGCGCCGGCGCGGAGGGCAGCGCAGCGATCGCGGCGAAGGACGCTTCCCGTGGCCGGAACCTTCCCATCGCCCGCCCGGAAACGCTGGTTTGCGCGGAAGCTGCTGCAGTGGTATGCCCGGCACGGCCGCGACCTACCGTGGCGGCACACCCGCGATCCGTACCGCGTCCTGGTTTCTGAGATGATGCTGCAGCAGACCCAGGTGTCGCGGGTGATTCCCAAGTATCGCGAATGGATGCGGAAATATCCATCGTGGGGCGTGCTGGCGAAGGCGCCGGTGCGGCAGGTCCGGGACACATGGTATCCGCTGGGATACAACGTCCGTCCCATTCGCCTGCGGGAGATCGCCCGTACCGTCACGCGAAAATACGCAGGACGGCTACCCGACACCAAGCCTGAACTGCTGGCACTCAAGGGCATCGGCCGGTATACGGCGGGGGCCCTGCTGACGTTTGCCTATGGCAAGAGAGAACCGATCCTTGACACCAACGTGCGGCGCGTCCTGCACCGTGTGTTCTTCGGGAATCGCCCGGTCACCGACCGGGTGTTATGGGATCTGTCGGCCGCCGTACTCCCCCGCCGGCAGCCCTATGACTTCAACCAAGCGTTGATGGACCTCGGCGCCACGGTGTGCACCGCGCGCGCGCCGGCGTGCCCGGGGTGCCCAATGCGGCCTTCCTGCCGCGCGTATCCTCTCTTTTCTCCTGCGTGATCTCGCCGCGGATACGGGCGATCCTCTTCGACGCGGGCGACACGCTGATCGCCTATCGCCGCCCGCTGCGGATCCTGCTGCAAGATTTCTTCATCCAGCACAACGAGATCCTCAAACGGGACAATATCGCCGAGGCACTGGAGGGCGTCAACCCACGCCACGACACCCTCGTCCACCAGATCCGCACCGTGGCCGATGAGCACCGGATGTGGCTGGAGCTGGCGCGGGACCTGCTGGATATCCTGCTGCCCAGACGGCGCGACCTCTACCCTGAGCTGGCACGCTGGTTTGTTGATGGGTACCGCCATTTGAAAGTGTTCCGGGATGTCGGGCCCACACTGCGCCGGCTGCGCGCCCGAGCCTACCGCATGGCGGTCGTGTCCAACTGGGAACCATCGCTGCCGCTCACCTTGGACAAACTGAGCTTGGGCAAGTATTTCGACACCGTCGTCGTCTCGGCGGCCGAGGGGGTGTGGAAGCCGGACCCCGGGCTGTTTAAGATTGCATTGGACCGGCTCGGCATCCCGGCCGTGGACGCGCTCAGCGTCGGCGATCACATCACGCGCGACGTTGACGCGGCCCGGACCGCCGGCCTCAACGCTGTGCTGCTCGACCGGTTTGACAACCATCCTGAATACTCGCCGCGCGTGAAATCGCTGGCGGAACTGCTCAAGTTTCTGACCGGCGCCTATCCTGCGAGCATAGCGAACGCGAGGAACAAGGGGAACACGTGACCAATTGCACATTCTTTATTCCTTCGTTTGTTCGCCCTGCTCGCCCCGTTCGTCGTGTTCGCTCTGTTCGCGGGTGGCGGTTGTTCGTCGAACGCGTTCACGCGCTCGTTCGCGCTGTCCCCAAAGGTCGCGTCGCGACGTACGGTCAGATCGCACGGCTGGCCGGCAGGCCGCGTGCGGCGCGTGAGGTAGGATGGATTGCGCACGCCGGTGGAGACGGCATTCCATGGCAGCGGATCGTCAACCGCACCGGCGGGCTGGCCAGCGGCTACAGTGGGGGCCGCACCGGGCACAGACGCGGGCTGCCGCCGGAAGCGATGGCCGCGCTGGCGGCACCTGCGCACCGGGTGCGGCGGGCGGCGAGGCGGAGGCGCTGATGCCCGGCGAGACGAGCGATCTACAGGTTCTGGCAGGCGCGCCGATTGTGCGCCTCACCACCATTGGCCGCCGCACGAAGCGCCCCCGCACCGTGGAGCTGTGGTTTGCCTATCACGAGGGACGCATCTATCTGCTGGGCCATCCGGAGTCCAACTGGGTGAGGAACGTGGCCGCCAACCCGCGTGTCACACTGGAAGTGGACGAGATCACATTTGAGGGCGCCGCCCGCATCGTCGACAGCGCCCGCTCGCAAGTCTACCAACTCTTCCAAAACAAATACAGCACCGAGCAGGTCTCCTACTGGTACGGCGGAGAATGCGCACAGCGGCGTACCATCGAGATCGTGCTCCGGCTCGCCGCGCACTAGTGCCGTACCAACTTGATTTGCCGCATGTGCCCTTCTTAGTAACTCGGATTCGCTCAGGAGGTAGGCCTAACTATCAAGTTGGTACGGCACTAACTCGACTACGGCACCAATACGATCTTCCCGAAGTGCTCCCGGGCTTCGAAGATGCGGTGGGCTTCTCGAATTCCCGCCAGCGGCAGCACGGCGTGGATCACCGGTACCAGCGCACCGGCGAAGACCAGGCCCATCACCATCAGGAAGTCGGAGACGCTTCCCATTGGGGCACCGAGGATGCGGCGGTGCCGCTGATAGATCTCCCGGATGTCGATGTCGGGCCGCTCCCCGCCGGTGGCCCCGCAGATGGCCATGCGTCCGCCGGGCCGGAGGCTGCGCATGGTTTCCGGCCAGGTGGCGGCACCCACCGGATCGATTGCGACATGTACGCCGGATCCGGTGATCTCCCGGACCTGCGCGCTGAACTGCGGATGAGTCAAGCGGTCGATCGGCACTGCACCGAGCTCCGCAGCTTTCGCCGCCTTACCGGCGCCGCCGACGAGCGCAAGCACACGCGCGCCGGCCAGCCTGCCGATCTGCAGCGCCGCCGTGCCGACGCCGCCGGAGGCGCCGACAACGAGCAGGTCCTCACCGGCCCGCAGCCGGGCCGCCGTCATCAGTCCTCGCCACGCAGTGGTAAAACATACGGGCGCCGCGGCGGCATGCTCAAGGGAAACGTCATCCGGCACGCGCAGCAAATTTGCCGCGGGCACCACCGTGTACTCGGCCATTCCGCCGGGGATGTGCTCGCCGTAGATGCGGTAGTCGGTGCACATCGACTGCTCACCGGCCAGACACCACGCGCACTGTCCGCACGAGAGGATGGGATTCACGACGACGCGGTCACCCGGCGCGAGATCGGTCGCACCGGGACCGACTGCCTCCACCACCCCGGCGACGTCGCCCCCGGTGATAAGCGGCAACGCCAGCCGGCCCCACGGGTACACCGGACGCCCACCCGGCGGGCCGCTGCGCGCCCACACGTCCAGGTTGTTGAGCGCGACGGCGCGCACGTGCACCAGCACCTGGCCGGGCCGCGGCCTGGGGGTGGGAATCTCCTCGAGTCTCAGCGTATCGATGCCGCCGTGCGCACGGATGACGACCGCTTTCATCGTCACGCTCCCGCTTCGGCGAGCACCTGCCGCGCCGCCCGCAACCCGCTCCGCACGCGGTTACGGCCTCGAGTCAGGTGAATCACCGTCACGCGGTGGGCTTCGCTGCCGGGTTCCAGAGAGGCGAGCCTGGCAGCCGGTTCCAGGTCGGGCAGCGGCGGCACGTCCACCGCGGGATCGTGGCGGAACCGCCCGGCGCGGGTGTAGTTGATCGGCACCAAAATACGGGCCAGCCGGCGCTGTACCTCGTTGGCGCGCTTCACCCGGGGATCATCGACCGACGCCGAAGCCAGCCCCGCGATGCGATCGTAGAAGCGTGCCGCGTCTTGTCCCAGCGCCCGCGCATCCTCGACCGCCTCGCCGAGATCGAACTGCGACCCCGCGGCCTCCTGATACCGGCGCAGCGTTTGCTCGAACTCCGCGGCCACGGCGGCGAAGTCCAGAGGATAGATCGGACTGTTCGCCGCCCGCAACACCGCCGCCGCGTACACCTTGATGTCCCGGAGCAGGTGATCCCGATCGGCGATCTCCAGGGTGTCATCCTCGGTGTGCCAGGCGATGTTGCCCCCGCACCCGCCGGTGGGATAGTAGTTCTTCTCCTTGACCATGTCTTTCGGCATGGTGGATGACAGCATATAGAATGTGGAGACGCCGATGTTGCTGAATGATTTGTCTCCGGCCCGCAGGGGCCGGCCGCCGCTGCTGTCCTGGCCGGTCACGTCGCGGATCACCGCCCTGGCGATGCCTTCAGCCTCGCTCATCCAGAACACGTCCTCAAAGACCGTCGCCCAGCGGCAGCCCGGGGAGTCGCAGTTGATGTGCAGGACGCAGTTTTCGTCGATGTCCATCGCGAACGCGTCGGCAAACCACGTGGACCCGGCGTAGCGACCGTGAGAGTGGCCGGACCACCAGGCGATCCGGACGCTGCGGCGCAGGTGCTGCCGATGCTGCCAGAGCACGCGCGCGGTCTCCAGCAGCGTCGCGTCGCCGGTGGCGTTGTCGCCGATGCCTTGATGCCACGAGTCGATGTGGCCGTGCAGCAGGACGAACTTCTCGGGCTCCACCGTCCCGCGGATCTCGGCCACCAGCACGGGAATCGGCCGCCAGCCCTCGTCGAGCTTGGTGGAGTACCGCACCTTCACGGCCCCAGATTGCGCCAGGTCTCGCAGCCATCTTCCCTCGCTCTTGTTCACGGCGAGGACAGGAATCTTCGGCTTGCGGCCGATTGAATCGAGATCGGGGGAGCCCCAAATCGTGGTGCAGATGCCTTCATGAATGCGCTCGCCTGGGCTGATGAAGATCGCGGCCCGCGCCCCCCGCTCCTGCAACGCCGCCACCTTCCCGGGCGAGGGATAGCCTTCAGTCAGTACCACCCGACCTTCGACATCCGCCGAGATCTCCGCGCGCTCGAAGATCGCAGTAATGGCACCGGCCTGGCCCGTTGGTACGTATGCCAGCGGCCCCCGCTGCCAGTGTCCGTCCATCGACAGCGACATGGAGGGCGTTTTGGCGGTCAGCGCCTTGGGCTCCGGGGCAAGCACCTCAAGCCTGGCGCGGCGCGGCACGCTGATGAGCAGTTCGGGTTCGTGCAGGGTGTGGGGCACGCCCCACTTCGCCAGCTGCTTGATGATGTACTCGATCCCGCGGCGTTCCGCCTTGCCCCCTGAGTCGCGTACCAGCGTGTCGAACCGCTCCACCAGCGCCCACGGCGCGTCAAGCGTCACGGCCGCGGTCACCGCCTGCTCGTGCGGATCTTTCCACGTTGCAGTCCAGCTCACGACAAGACCCTCCCTCTAGCTGCAGAGTCAGTCATCGGAGAGGCGGTCGAAGCGGCGTCCGCCTTTCATCACCACGCGCGGGCGGCGCAGCGATTCGACGTCACGCAGCGGATCACCGTCGACTGCCAGGATGTCAGCCAGCTTGCCCGGCTCCAGCGTCCCCACGCGATCGCTAATCCCGCAGGCCTCGGCCGCCCAGGCCGTTCCAGCGCGCACGGCGTCCAGCGGCGGGACCCCGAAGCGCACCAGCGTCGCGATCTCAAACCACAGCAGGCCGTGCATGCTGTCGGTCCCCACGGCGTAGCGCACGCCGGAGCGGAGGATCTCACGAAAACGCGCCTCCTCCTGCTCCCGCAATGCCGTGACCTTGGTCCAGATCGCCGGGTTGTGGCGGTCGGTCTTCTCGATGCCCTCAGGATGGTACAGAATCGCAAAGGTGCACACGAGGAATCGGCCCAGGCGTTTCATCAGGTCGACGTCGTCGCCAGTAAGCAGAGCGCCGTGCTCGACCGTGTCCACCCCTTCCTCCAGCGCCACGCGCACCCCAGGTCCACCGTGTGCGTGGGCGGCCACTTTCCGTCCGGCACGGTGCGCCTCCTCGCACGCCGCGCGGATCTCTTCACGAGTGTACGTGTAGGCCTCGAGAGATGCGCCGACGCTGCTGACTCCACCCGTGATGAAGAGCTTGATCCAGTCCGCGCCGGCCGCAATATTCTGACGTACGCGCTGGCGCACGCCCTCAACTCCATCGGTCGTGGTCAACGCCCGGCCGTGGCCGTGTGCGCTGGTGAGATGAATACCACAGCACAGCAGCCGCGGCCCCGGAATCACACCGGCGTCGATCGCACGGCGCATCTCGATATCGAGGTGGTGTTCCTCGCCCATGATGCGGGCGGTGGTCACCCCGGACAGCAGTTCCCGGCGCATGTTGCCCACCGCACGGAACCCGCTGGGAAGGGGCGGCTGGCGCATCTGGCCGGTCTGGTCGCCGAGCCCAGGAATGATCGAGCAGTGGGTGTGGGCGTTTACCAGACCCGGGAGCACGGTGCCGCCGGCTTCAACGATCTCTGTCCCGGCCGGAAGCCGCAGCGTAGAGATCCTGCCGATCTGAGTGACGCGATCGCCGTCCAGCACCACGGCACCGTCGGGAACGGGATCGGCGCGGGTGCCGTCGATAACCTGGGCGCCATGAATGGCCAGGACCATGCCGTCGCTACCGCGCTTCGTCTGCCGTCCGCCGCGCCTCCCGCAACGCCCACACCACGCGGTTGCGCCCGCGCACCAGGTGCGCCTGCACGAAGCCGCGGATCACCGGGTCGGCGG
Source organism: Candidatus Segetimicrobium genomatis (assembly GCA_005888595.1). GTDB lineage: Bacteria > Sysuimicrobiota > Sysuimicrobiia > Sysuimicrobiales > Kaftiobacteriaceae > Telluricultor. The sequence goes on along the minus strand of VBAL01000062.1, from coordinate 10,091 downwards.
TCCCGAGCTGCCGGACCGCGGCCAGATCCGGAAGCGGCGGGATCGGGGCCGCAGGATCATGGTGGAACCGGTCAGATCGCGCAAAGTTCACCTGCACCAGCTGGCGCGCGATGCGGCGGATGGCGGCGTTGGCCGCGCGGACCCTGGCGTCGGTCACCGGCAGTGTCGCCAGCTCCTCGCAGCGGTCATAGAAACGGTCCAGGGCGCGCTCGAGCATCCCGGCCTCCGCGACGACCGTTGAAAGGTCAAACCGCTCGCCGGCGATCCCTTGATATTGAACCAGGGTCTGTCCGAACTCTCGGACGGCCGCCCGGAAATCCAATGGGTGAACCGGGGCGTTCAGCGCCCGCACCACCGTCGTGACGTAGGCCCGGAGGTCACGATCAAGATTGTGCTCGTCGAAGATCGGCAGTGTGTCGTCCTCGGTGTGCCAGGCGATGTTCGCACCACACCCGCCCACCGGATAGTAGCCCTTCTCAGCCAGCAGGGGCTTCGGCATCGTCGAGAACAGCATGAAGAATCCGCTGAGGCCCAGGTTGTTGAACGACCAGTCGCCGGCGCGGTGCGGTCGCTCGCCGAACGATGCCTGGCCGGTGGCATCGCGGATCGCCTCCTGGCAGAAAGCCGCCGTCTCCGGCATCCAGGACACATCCTCGTACTCGGTCGCCCAGCGGCACCCCGGGGAGTCGATGTTCATGTGGGCCAGGCATCGCTCCACCAAATCAATCGCGAAGGTATCGGCGAACCACGTCGATCCCGCGTACCTGCCGGTGGAGTGCCCGGCCCACCACGCGATGCGCACGCTGCGGCGCAGCCGGCTGCGGTGCGTCCAGAAGATGCGGGCCAGCTCCAAGAGCGTTGCATCCCCGGTGGCGTTGTCGCCGATGCCGGCATGCCAGGAGTCGAGATGTCCGTGGGCCAGCAGGAATACATCGGGCTCGTCCGTGCCCGGGATCTCCGCCACGACCACCGGGCAGCGCATCCACCCCTCGCGCAGGCGCGTGTGCAGCGCCACGTCCAGCCCGCCGTTCTTCGCCATCGCCACCAGCGCCTCGCCGTCGGGACGGTTCACACTCACCACGGCCACGGTAGGTTTGCGGGGCAGGCTGTCCAGATCCGGCGCTCCCCAGATGGTCGTGCAGATCATCTCGTGAATCGCCTGCCCCGGGTGGGTGAAGATGATCGCCGCCGCGCCACGCTGCTGCAGTGCCAGCACTTTCTGCGGGGAAGGGAAACCTTCGGTCAGCACGATCCGGCCGGAGACATCGCCCACCCCGGCAGGCAGCGGCGTGTCGAACGTGTCGGTGAATGGCGCCCCCGGGACCGTCGGCACGTACACGACCTGACCGCGAACCGGCGTGCCGTCTGTGGAGACCGAGAAGGACGGCGTCTTCGCCCGGAGACTGCGGCGCTGCGGTGCGAGCACTTCCAGCGAAGCCCGCTCGGGGACGCTGAGATACAGGAGCGGCTCGTGCACCGTGTGCGGCACGCCCCACGCTGCCAGGCGGCCGGCGATTTCGCGCGCCGCCGTCCACTCATCGTCGCTGCCCGACTCGCGCACCAGGGTCGAGAAGCGGTGGATCAAGGCGCGAGGTTCTTCCAGCGAGACCTCGTCCCGCAGTGTGCCTTCGTTGGGATCGACGTACGTCACCTCATCGTCCTCCTCTGCGCCGCGACGGCTGTGCCGCATCCCGGAACACACGGGGTTTGGCCAGCGCCGACGGCAACCAGTCATAACTCTGCTTGGGAATGTCCAAGATGAGCGAGGTCTCGGTATGACTCAGCCCGGGGATGCGGGCCAGATCCGACATGAGAAAGTGCAGCAGGTCCTGCATCGAGGGCAACACCACCTCGATGATGTAGTCGAACGTCCCGGTGGTGATGCCGATGTACCGCACGGATTCCAACCGCTGCAGGTGGGCGCGGGCCTGAGTCATCTTCTGCCGGGCGACGTTGAGGCCGATGATGGCGACGACATCCATGCCGACTTTGAACGGACTGGCCACCCCCACGATGCGGAAGTACCCTTCGGACATCAGCCGTGTCACGCGTTTGCGCACCGTGCCCTCCGCGACGTCGAAGCGCTCGGCGATCGCGCTGTACGGCAGCCGGCCGTCTTTTTGCAGGAGGCGGATGATCTCGATGTCCAGCGGATCCAGCGTACCGGGCCGTCGCATCAATGCGGCTCCATCTTCGCCCCGTAACCTTCTGCGGTCCGGGGAGTGCTGTCGGGATACAGGTGACAGGCCACGCGGACGCCGGCATCCACGGGCAGCAACAGCGGCCGGAGATGGCGGCAGACCTCCATCACCTGCGGGCACCGGTCGGCAAACGGGCAGCCCGCGGGGAGCTGGAAGGGCGTCGGCACCGTGTCGGCGATCTCCACCGGCCGGCGCGGCCGTGTGGGATCGGGGTCCGGCACCGCGGAGACCAGCGCCTGCGTGTAGGGATGGCGCGGATGCTCGATGACCTCCTCGGTGGGCCCAATCTCACAGATCGTCCCGAGGTACATCACGGCGGTGACGCTGCACATGTACCGAATCAAGGCGAGATCGTGTGAGATGTAGATCGTGGTGAGTTTGCGCTCGCGGCTGAGCTCGCGCATCAGGTTAAGCACACCGGCGCGGATGCTGACGTCCAGCATCGAAACGGGCTCGTCTGCGACCAGCAGCACCGGGTCCACCAGGAGCGCCCGCGCGATGACCACCCGCTGGAGCTGCCCGCCGCTGAGCTGGTGCGGATACTTCAGGAAGAATGTCTCAGGAGGGTTGAGGTGGACGCGGTCCAGCGCCCCGGCCACACGTTCGACGCGCTCGGCGATAGACTGTCCGATCTCGTGGATGATCAGGGGTTCCAGCAGCGACCGCAGGATCGTAAACCGCGGGTTCAACGCCTCGTACGGATTCTGGAATATGAACTGCACCTGCCGCCGGTATGACAGGAGGTCAGACCCGTCGAGTGCGGCTACATCGCGCCCGGCGAACCGGATGCTGCCGGCCGTGGGGTGCAACAGCCTGAGGATGAGCTTGGCGGTCGTGGTTTTGCCGCACCCGCTCTCCCCGGCCAGGCCCAGGCTGCCGCCTTCGTCCAAGACGAAAGAGACGCCGTTGACCGCGTGGACGACACGCCTGGAACCCATCACCGCGCTCAGCAAGCCGGACTGCAGCGGGTACTCTTTCCGGAGGTCGGTCACTTCAAGCAGGTGACTCACAGAGTCCCTCCGGCCGGCGGCGCCCCGGGCCGCACGCTTTGGGGCCCGGTCGTTTCGAGGCGGGCAAACGCCTGCGGAGCCTGCGTCCGGAGCGCATCCGCCTCAGCGGCCCGGTGGCAGGCAGCGAGACGGCCACCGGTGGTGGGCAACAGCGCCGGATCGTCGTGCCAGCACCGTTCGATCGCAAACGGGCAGCGTGGGGCGAACGCGCATCCGGCGGGCGGGGATGCGAGGTCCGGGGGATATCCCTCGATCGGCACCAGGCGGGCTGAGCGCGCCCGCAGGCTCGGAAACGCGTTGCGCAGGCCCATCGTATACGGATGGTGCGGCGCCGCAAAGACCTCCCGCACACTCCCGGCCTCCACGATGCGCCCGGCGTACATCACGGCGACATCGTCGCAGAGGTCTGCTACGACGGAGATGTCGTGGGTGATGAGCAGCAGGCTCAACTGCAGGGTCTCCTGCAGTTCGCGCAGCGTGCGGAGCACCTGGTGCTGCACGATCACGTCCAGCGCCGTCACCGGCTCATCGGCGATCACCAGTTGCGGGTCCAGCGCCAGGGCCATCGCGATGACCACCCGCTGCTTCATCCCGCCGGACAGCTCATGCGGGTAGAGGCGCAGCCGCCCGGGTTCCAGCCCAATCAGCGCAAACAGGCGCTCCGCGCGCTCCCGCGCTTGGGGAGAGGTGAGGCCCCCCCGCAGCCGCATCGTCTCGACCAGTTGATCCCCCACCCGGTATACCGGATCGAGGCTGTCCATCGCGGCCTGCGGGACCATGGCGATGCGCCGCCAGCGGTAGTTGTTCAGCGCGTCGCCGGATAGCTGCAGCAGATCGGCGCCATCGAAACGCACCCGGCCGCCGGTGATCGCCGCGTTGCGCGGCAGCACGCCGATCAGCGCGCGCGCCAGCGTCGTCTTCCCGCAGCCGCTCTCGCCGACCAGCCCCACGGCGCGGCCCCGCTCGATTGACAGGGTCACGCCCCGCACGGCCTGCACCGCACCGTGCAGCGTGTGGTACTGGACTGCAAGGGTGTCGATCTCCAGCAACGACATCGATCCGCTACCGCCGCCGCAGACGTGGGAACAGCAACTCTTCGTAGCCCCGGCCGATGAAGAACCCGGCCATCACCGCCAGCATGATGCACAGACCGGGAGGCACGAACCAGTAGAAGGCGTGCCGGGCCATGGCCTGTGAGTTGTAGGCATCCTGCAGCATGAATCCCCACGAGATGACGTTGGGATCACCGAATCCCAGGAAGCTGATGGTGGCCTCGGTCAGGATCGCCCACCCTACCGCGAGCGATCCGTACAGAAAGGACAGCGGAAGGACGTTGGGGGCGATGTGCACGAACATCGTGCGCAGGTGGCTGGCGCCCAGCACCCGCGCGGCTTCCACGTAGGATCGCGTCCGCAGTGAGAGCACCTGCGCGCGGATGACGCGCCCGGTGTCGCGCCACAGCAACAAGACCATCACCAGCACCGTGTTCCAGATGCTGGGCCCTAAGAAGGCCACCAGCACAATAGCCATCGGCAGAAATGGGATACCGAATGCCACGTCGGCCAGGCGCATCAACAGCATATCCACCCATCCGCTGTAGTAACCGGCGAATAGGCCCACCAGCGTGCCGAGCACGACGACCCCGAACGCCGCCACGAACCCCACCACCAGCGCGGCGCGCGCTCCGAACAATACCTGGGAAAAGATGTCCCGCCCCAAATTTGTGGTCCCCAGCCAGTGCGGCAGCGAAGGAACCTCGTTGGCGGCGACCTCGCCGTCAGGCCGGTAGTTGAGGTCCTGCGGATTGTACGGCGCCACGACCGGCGCCGCCAGTGCGACAACCAGGAGCACGCCGTAAATGACGAGACCGGCGAGCGCAAACCGGTCGCGGCGGGCCACCGCCCAGGTGACCAGCAGCGCGTCGCGCCACGTCGATGTCGCCCGCGTCCACTGGGGAAGGGCGGCGGCGCGCTCACTGCTGCTCATGGCTCACCCGCGGATCGAGCAGCGTGTACAGGAGATCGGCCACGAAGTTCATCGCAATCATCACGCACGCGATGAGGAAAAATGCCGCCTGCGCGACGGGGTAGTCTTTGGCCGCCACCGCGCGCACCAGCGTGCGGCCCAGCCCGGGCCAGCTGAACACGGTTTCGATGATGACGTTGCCCCCGATCGAGTACCCGATCCCCAGCGCAAACGCGGTCACCACCGGAAGCAGTGCGTTGCGGGCGGCGTGGCGCAGCAGAATGGTGCGCTCGGGCAGCCCTCGCATCCGGCAAAAGGTGATGAAATCCTCGTCCATCACCTCCAGCATCGTGCTCCGCATCAGCAGCGTGGGTAGACCCTGCAGGTACAGGGCGAGCGTCAAGACGGGCAGGGTGAGGTGCCGCAGGAAGTCCCACGAGGCCACCTTCGCCCACCAGCTGTGATATACACTGCCCGGGCTCGTCGCGCCGAACGAGGGGAACCAGTTCAGGGTGAAACTAAATACCGCCAGCGCCAGCATGCCCACCCAGAACTCCGGCGCGGCGCGTGTGGCCAGGACGGCGGGAATGCCCCACG
>VBAL01000062.1:0-4293 GCA_005888595.1 Candidatus Segetimicrobium genomatis | reverse complement strand
GAGCGTATTGGGCAAGACCTGCCACATCACCTGGCTCACCGGCTCACGGCTGAAGAATGAGCGGCCGAACTCCCCCCGCACCAAATTTCCGAGGTAGATAGCGTACTGCACGTGCAGCGGCCGGTCCAGGCCAAACTGACGGAGGAGCGTCTGCTGCATCTCCGCGGTGAAGTTGGTGTCGATGTAGGCGACCAGCGGGTTGCCCGGCATCAGCCGGAAAATGAGAAAGAGCAGGGTGGCGACGACCCACAGCACCACCACCATCTGGAGCAGACGGCCAAGGAGAAACGACACGCGGTTCATCGACTACCGGGCCTCGGGCACCAGGCCTCGCGCCTGGGCGCTCGGTGAAATGGCATGGGGCGGCGATACACGGCGGGCGGGAGGGGACACCTCCCGCCCGCACACATGTCCTTATTTGCCGACGAGCGTTTCTACTTTGCCCTTGGGGTAGAGCAGCCGGCCGTCGGCATCCCACTCATAGCCGGCCTTGGCGAGCGCGTCGCGCGCCGCTTTGACGTTGTACTCGAACTTGGGAACCTCAGAGTTGTGCCAGAACTCCAGCGCCGGTGAGACGTACGAGTCGGCGATGGTCGCGTACCCCTTGAAGACCACCGAGCGGATGGCCTTCTTGTTGGCGGCCATGTTCAGCGCCTGCCGCACGGCCAGGTCGTCAAACGGCGGACGCCGCAGGTTAAAGGCCAGGAAGCGCATCCCGATGTCCATCGTGGAGACGACGGTAATGGAGGGATTCTCCTTCGCCAGCCGGTCCAGGATCTGCGGGTCGCCGCCGTAGGCAGACAGGAAATTCAACTCGCCGTTGCGCAGCGAGCCCAGGGCGGCCTCGACGTTAGGGATGATCCGCAGCACCCACCGCTGGGCCTTCGGCGCCGCGAAGTGGTCGGGGTTGGCTTCCAGCACGACCTCCTCAGCCTTCTTCCATTGCACGAACTTGAACGGCCCGGAGCCGATCGGCACTTGCTCCTGGTAAGACTCCGCATTCTCGGGTTTCTTCGCCAGATCCGCCAGCACCGGCTCCCAGATGTGCTTGGGGATAAGGTTGACCTTAGCCAGGCTGCTGGTCAGGAACGGGGCGTACGGGTCTTTAAGGGTGAAGCGAACCACCGTGTCGGAGCGTTTCTCAATCTTGTCGATGATGCTGACGAACGGCCTATACATCGGCACTTCGTCACCCATCGGCGCCGTGAACGAGAAGATGACGTCGTCTGCGGTGACCGGACGTCCATCGTGCCACTTCATTCCCCGCCGCAGGGTCACGTCCAGCGTCACGCTGTCCACCCACTCGGCTTTCTCCGCTGCCCACGGTTTGGGCAGGCCATCGGGCCCCACGCGGAGCAGCCGGTCCCAGATCAGCTCGGTGATCCAGGAGTCCGTCGCGCCACTGATGTACAGCGGGTTGATCGCCAGGACGGGATCGGCGGTGTTGAGGACGATGTCCTTCTGGGTCCCTCTGGGCGTGGCAGAGTCAAATGTCCAGAAGTTCTTCAGGCCAATGCCCTTCTGTTCCACAATGCTTTTCGGATCCCAGACGGTGTTGTTGTACGCATAGCTGCTCTGCGGGAACACCAGAAAGACGTATGGGGCATCGCGGGCGATGATCTTCTGCGCTTCGAAGATGAGCTGCCGGCGTACCTTCAGGTCGGTCTTGATGCGCTGCGCCTCGGCGATCCCGTTGTACGTCGAGTTGGTATAGCCGACAAAGTTGTAGCCTTTGGCGGCCGTCGACGCGTGGAAGAGGTTGAAGGTGAACTCATCCGGGTCGGACCGCTCGGCCCGGCCCACCATCTGCCACATCGTCATGTCCCACTTGGTCCGTTCCAGCCAGACATAGTCCGCCAGCTGCTCCCACGGCATCACCCGCACCGTCACCTTGAACCCCAGCTTCTCGAACTCCGGGGCCAGCAGCCTGGCCATCTCAAACTCCTGCGGATCCACGGCCTGCGGCCTGGTCAGCAGGATCAACTCCCGGACACGGCGGTCCTGCGTCTGCCCTACCGCGACAGCGCCCGCTGTCAACGTCAGGACGACGACGGCCACAACAATCCGGACTAAGAGACGTATCATCTGTCCCCTCCCCCTCGCAACGTCCGCGCGGAGCCTTTTCCCCGCGCGTCGCGCCTGCAGTTATCTCGATGTCACCTGCAATGGAACCATCCCCGAACCAAACGCGATTACTAGGCTGGACTCCTACGGTACCCTTGACTCTACGCGTTGGTACGGGGCAAGCTTGGGCGGCACGGGGTAGGCGCGCTTGCTGTGCGCCAGCCCCGCGCCCACCAGGGCCTCCAGCATCTTCAGTGCGGCATAGACCGGGTTCACAACCGGCACGCCGACCTCAGCAGCAATCGTCTGATGGGCTTCGAGGAAACCCATGCTCATGCATCCCAGCGCCAGCGTATCCGCCCCGTCTTCGGCCACCGCGCGCCGGCCCAGATCGATCATGCGCGAGATGCTGCGCTCACGGTTCTTGGCCAGTTCCAGCACCGGGATGTCCACCGCGCGCACGGACGCCAGCTTTTCGCTCACGCCGACGCGGTGCGCCAGGTGGCGCAGCGATGGCAGGACCGACTCCAGCACGGAGATCACCGAGAAGCGGTGGCCCAGCGTGCAGGCCATCAGCATCGACGCCTCGGCGGGTCCCACCACGGGCATCTCAACCAGCTCGCGTGCCGCATCCAATCCCGGATCGCCGAAGCACCCGATGATGGCACCCGCGTAACCGGCCCGGGCGGCCTCCTGCACGTGGACCAGCGTCCCGGGGATGGACAGATACTCCTCATAGGCCGATTCGATGGAGCTGGGACCCTCAGGCACGTCCACGATGTCTACCTCGGTGCCCGGGGCGGCAAGGCGCTGCAGGACGGCTCGACGCCGGTCGACCTCTCGCGTGCCCAGCTCAGTCCGAGATAGGCTGCCCGGCAGGATATAGAGAACCTTCACCACTGCACCTCCGGGTGCGAAATTCGTACGCCACGGCCCGTCCAGGTACGGTTGATGGCGAGATTAGGCGCCAAGGATGAGGTTTTCGCAGGGATATTGCTCCCCATTATAGTCACGCGCCCGGAGGGGAGCAAGAGGGGCCCCGGGCATTTCGCCCGGAGCCCCCGCGCGCGAATGTTTCACCCGGCGCGTCTGGTCGATCGGTCTAGCGCTCGCCTCCTATCGCCGGCGCCGGGGCAGGTTTCGCCCACATCGTTCGCATGTGGGTCTGCGGCATAAGGAACAGTGAGATCACGAAGGCCACCGCCGGGACCACGATCGGGTAGACTAGCGCCGAACCCAGGCTGTGGGTGTGCGCATACGCCGCCGAGGTGATGAACGGCACCAGCCCGCCGCCCCAGCCGTTCCCGATGTGATACGGCACCGAGACCGACGTGTAACGAATCCTTGCCGGGAAGTACTCGGCCAGGAACGCCGCGATCGGCCCGTACACCATGGCCACGTAGAGGACGAGAATCCAGACCAGGAACACGGCCGCCGGATAGTTGACGTTGCCCGGCAGCGCGACCCGGCCCAGTTCCGAGTAGATCGGGAAGTATGTGATGGCGGCCAGCGCCATGCCACCCAGGATGATGGGCTTGCGGCCGATCCGGTCTGAGAGTGAGCCGAGGATCACGAAGAACGGAGCGGCCAGCAACAGCGCGATGCCCACGATGGTGCTGGAGGTGACGACGTCGAGTTTCTGGACGGTCTGCAGGAAGAACAACGCCCAGAACTGGCTGCTGTACCACACCACCCCTTGCCCGATCACCACCACGGCCGCGATCAGCACGTACTTGATGTTCGCGCTGAGGAACGCCTCGCGCCATGGGTTGGTCGCGGTCTGGCGCTTGGCCTTCATCTCGGTAAAGATCGGAGTTTCCTGGAGTTTCAGACGGATGTAGAACGAGATGACGACCAGGACCAGCGACAGCACAAACGGAATCCGCCAGCCCCACGCGTTGAAGGCCTGGTCACCCAGCGCCAGGCGTGTGCCGACGACGACAATTAAGGAGAGCAGCAGACCGATCGTCGGCGAGGTCTGGAGATACCCGGTATAGTATCCCCGCCGCTTATCCGGCGTGTGTTCAGCGACATAGGTGATCGCGCCGCCGTACTCACCGCCCAGGGTCAGGCCCTGAATCAGCCGCAGGCCAAACAGCAGCATGGCGGCCAGCAGGCCGATCTGCGCGTAGGTGGGAATGAACCCGATCAGGGCCGTGGAGAGGCCCATCCCGGTGAGCGTAATCAGGAAGGTGTATTTCCGGCCGATGACGTCGCCGATCCGGCCGA
>VBAL01000061.1 GCA_005888595.1 Candidatus Segetimicrobium genomatis | reverse complement strand
GGTGGGCGAGGCAGGGGTTGAACCTGCGGCCTCCCGGGTGTAAACCGGGTGCTCTCCCGTTGAGCTACTCGCCCCTCAGGACGATAATACGCGACCAGGGGACCAAGGTGCCAGGGGACCACGCATGCTTTACCCTTCCCAGACTGAGGAGTTCCGGACCCAGGAACCAGGGGACCAGGGAACCAAGCCAACAAAGTACTAAGCGACCCAGGAACTGGTCCCTGGAATTCAGGCGACGGGTTGGGGGACGGACTCACCGCGGACCTCAACGCGGCGGACATCGGCTCCCAGCGCGGACAGTTTGCCGTCCAGTTGCTCGTACCCCCGGTCCACGTTGTCCACGCCGGCGATTTCGCTGGTCCCCCGGGCGGACAGCGCCGCGATGATGATGGTGGCTCCAGCCCGGATGTCGACCGCCTCGACCGGCGCGCCCGTAAGGTACGGGACGCCATTCACGATGGCGGAATCACCCTCCACATGGACATCGGCGCCCATGCGCCGCAGTTCGTCCACGTAGCCGAACCTCGACTCAAAAACCGTCTCACGGATCCGCGATTGACCATCCGCCCGGCTCATCAAGGCGACGAACGGTGGGTGGAGATCAGTGGCGAAACCCGGATAGGGCGCAGTGTCCACGTGCACGCCGCGGTGGACCCCGCCGGCGCGCACCCGCACCCCGTCGGTTCCCCGCTCGACAATGGCACCCGCCTCCTCGAGCTTGGCCAGCAGCGCACTGATGTGTTCCGGAATCATCTGCTCAACCAGCACGTTGCCACCGGTCGCTGCGGCCGCCAGCAGATAGGTGCCGGCCTCCAGCCTGTCGGGAATGATCGCGTACGACGCGCCGTGCAGGGCATCGGCCCCTTCAATCGTAATGCTGTTCGTGCCGGCGCCCTTGATACGGGCACCCATCAGGTTCAGGAAGACAGCTGTGTCGACGACCTCCGGTTCGCGCGCCGCATTGTCCAGCACCGTCGTACCGCTGGCCATACTCGCGGCCAGCATGAGGTTGATCGTCGTGCCCACGCTGCTGCGCGGCACAAAGAACGTCGTCCCCACCAGCTGCCGCGCCGATGCCTTCATGTAGCCGTGCTCGATTTCCACCATCGCGCCGAGCGCGGCGAACCCGCGAAGGTGAAAATCCACGGGCCGCGAGCCGATCACGCACCCCCCCGGCAGCGGGATCTCGGCGCGTCCTCCCCGCCCCAGGAGCAGGCCGGCCGCGTAGAACGACGCGCGCATCTGCCGGCAGAGATCGTACGGCGCCGCGTGCGAGGCAAGCGCCCGCGCATCGATCGCCATCCGGCCGCGGTCCAATTCGATGCGAGCACCAAGCGCTTCAAGGATGGCCTTGAGGGTCAGAACGTCCCGGCACTGGGGGACATTTTCCAGCACCGAGACATCAGCGGCGAGGCAGGCAGCGGTGATGATGGCCAGCGAGCTGTTCTTCCCCCCGGAAATCCGCACCGCCCCGTGCAGAGCCCGGCCCCCATTGACGATGAGTTTTTCCATGCCACCCTCTCCGTCGTCGCTGCGTCGCTGTTGCGTATCCCGCGGGTGCTACTTCAGTTTGTGTTCCACGTAGCAGCGCACGAGTTCTTCCAGGAGAAGCAGGCGGTCCACCTGGCGAATGACCGTGCGCGCGTCGCGATGGCTGGTTACATAGGTGGGATCGCCGGAGAGAAGATAGCCAACGATCTGGTCCACCGGATTGTACCCTTTCTCGCGCAACGCTCCATACACATGGGAAAAAATCTGGTGGATATCCTTCGCTGTTGGGGCGCCGACCCGGAATACGCCGGTGCGTTCGCGCTCATCCATGGGCCTTCACCTCGGCCACCGCCTTCCATATCCCCCACCCTGCTCGCCGGGCTAGAGATTCCCCCGAACCGGACGATGTTCCTGTTAAATGAACCTTCCACGCGTCGAACGCGTCTTTTTGTGGTAGAAACTGGCCCGGCAGGGTATGAATTCCTTGACGATCCTGAGGCGGCTGTGATAGGCTCTGCGATACCGTCGTTCAAGCTTGCCGAGGACATTATCTACCTACGCGCTTCTTGATGGACACTTAACCCACCCACCCTCGCAGCGTGCGTCGCACCTTTCCACCTCGGCGAGTCGAGATCGTCCGCGCTTAGCGGCTTCCGCACTGGGGACCTGAGGGGGAAACCGGTGCGCCCCTGATACCGCTGGCTGCGAATCCACGCAACACGAGGTGGGGTATCGAACCACGCGGCTGGCGGGAATCGATCGGGATCGAGGCGTCGGAACGGGCGCCCGAATCGTCCGCGCTGTCCATGCTGCAGCGCTTCACTGTCGTTAGCCTCATCCTGACCGTCTTGCTCGGTATCCTCTTCGGCGAAATCGCCGCCCGTATCGCCACCGATTACGCACTACGGCGACAGGCCCACACCTTCGCCGTATACGTCTCGGAATTCGCCGCACCCCGCCTGGTCCCCAAAGACTTCCTGTCGCCCGCGGAAAATGTGCGGGCCCAGTTTGAGTTCACGCTGCGGAGCCTCATCGGCAGAGCCAACATCGTTCACATTACCGTCTGGAACCGTAACGGCGAAGTCCTGTACAGCGATGGCGCGGCTCCGGTCGGGACGGCGCAGCCGGTGTCCGGTGCGATCCAGCGGGCGCTGGATGGAACGCTGACATGGCGGTTTGTCCCTCCTGGTGACGATGCGGCCTCAGCCGGCCACCGCATGGAAGTGTTCGTACCGGTGGTGGTATCCGCGGACACCCGGCCCGTGGCCGTCTATCACGTCGTCTCTGACCTGACCGACCTCGAGCCCACGTTGATCCGGATCACCTGGGCGATGCGTGGCAGCGTGGTGTTCGGCGTGTTGCTGCTCTACTTGGCGCTGTTTACGATCGTCCGGCAGGGATCGCGCGACCTCGAGGGCCAGCAGGGAGCCTTGCGTCAGGCCTTCATCGGCATCATCCGATCGCTCGCCAACGCGGTCGACGCCAGAGATATGTCGACCGCTCATCACTCTTCGCGCGTCGCTGAGTATTCGGAAGCAATCACCCGTGAGATGGGCCTGGATGAGGCCATCGTCGCCGAAGTCCAGGTAGCGGCGTTGCTGCACGACATCGGAAAGCTCGGCATCCGGGATGAGATCCTCGCCAAGGAGGGCAAATTGACCTCCGAGGAATGGGCAGCGATGCGGCGCCACCCCATCCAAGGCTATGAGATCCTGGCGCCGGTGCCTATTCCGGAAACCGCCAAGCTGGCCATCCGCCACAGTCACGAGCGGTGGGACGGGACCGGGTATCCGGACGGGCTGGCGGGTAACGAGATACCGATTGGGGCCCGCGTGATTCTCGTCGCGGACGCATACGAGGCGATGGTCACGGACCGACCGTACCGGCGGGCCATGAGCCCCCTGCGGGCGATCGAGGAGATTCAGCGCGGAGCGGGAACGCAGTTCGACCCCGAGGTGGTTGCCGTATTCCTGCGTATTATGCGGCGCCAGACCGGAGCGATGCGCCCCCTCCGGTCAGCGCACCGCCGGGCGGAGCATCGCGATCTGGTCCAGCGGATCTCGGCCCGCATCGCCGAACAGTTCAGCGCCCCTTCGCAGAACGGTCAAGATCACGAACCGGCAGATACTCCGCTGGAGTCGCGGCCGCCAAAGTTCTGAGTACGTTCGAGAGAGTTGTCTCGTAGCAGGCATGGTGGGCCCGCCTGGATTCGAACCAGGAACCAACGCCTTATGAGGGCGCTGCTCTGCCCTTGAGCTACGGGCCCCACAGCCACCAATCTACACAATCAACACAACCTCCACAACCACCCGCCAAACTTCTGCGATACCCGAGACTGCCTTTATCTTCCAGTGAATTGTGCTGGTGGTGTAGGTTCGCCGTAAATGACCCGAACGAGGTATAATCCATGCGCAGGCGCCCTCGGACCGGCCTGCCTGCTGTCTTCTGCGGCCCGGCCCCGACACTTAGCAATGTGCCGACGACCATCCGCACCATGTGGCGAAGAAAGCGGTCTGCCTCGAACGTAAAGATCACCATATCCCCGCTCTGCGCTATGCCGGCTCTCCGCAGCGTGCAGATGGTCGTGCGCTCAGACGACCCGACTCCCCGGAAGGCGCCAAACGCGTGCGTCCCTTCCAGCGCCGCCGCCCCAGAAACCATGCTGTCGACCCTCAGGGGATACGGGACATGATAGGCGTGATTCCGGAGGATCGCCGACGGGGCGGGACGGTTCAAGACGGCGTACCGGTAGGTACGGCCGGTCGCAGCATACCGGGCGTGAAAATCTGGATCAACCTCGTCGGCCGCGAGCACACGAATCGAGGGCGGGAGGTACGCATTTAGTGCTGCGGGGAAGCGGCCGGCAGCCATGCGGCTCTCGGTGGGGTAATTGCCGACCTGACCCAAGGCATGCACGCCGGCGTCGGTGCGGCCGGCGCCGATCACGGTCAGCCGTTCCCCGGTGACCTTCAGCACCGCCCGCTCGAGCTCAGCCTGCACCGACGGGCGGCCCTTCAGACGCTGCCAGCCGCTGAAGGGAGTTCCATCGTACTCGATGATAAGTCTTATGTTGCGCATGGTTACCTAATGGTCCCGGGAACGCGGGATCGCGGGAACACGACAGAGCAATGCTGGAAATCTTCGCGCTCCGCCCCGAGCCGGCGAAGCCGGCGTGGGGGTTCCCGCGCTCCCGCGATTTCGCGCTCCCGTCAGTTAGCGTAGCAACGCCTGCCACGTCGTGTACGGGATTGTAAACACGAAGGAGGCCGCGAGGGTGAGCACGAGCGCCACGGCGTCGCGCGGGGCAAGACGCAGTTCTTTCATCCGTGTGCGGTGCTCGCCGCCGCGATAGCAGCGTGCCTCCATGGCCAGGGCCAGTTCGTCGGCCCTGCGAAAGGCGCTCACGAACAGCGGCACCAACACCGGGACGAGCGCGCGGGCCCGCCGCAGGATATTGCCATGCTCAAATTCCGCTCCCCTGGCCATCTGCGCCTTCATGATCTTTTCCGTCTCCTCCAGCAGGGTGGGGATGAAGCGCAGGGCGATGGTCATCATCATCGCCAGTTCGTGGGCGGGGACTCCCAGACGCCGGAATGGTCGCAGGATCCGTTCGATCCCATCGGTGAGTTGCACCGGTGAGGTGGTAAACGTCAGCAGCGAGGTCACCAGCACCAGCGCCACCAGCCGGTAGCCAATGAACACGGCCCGCAGCACCGCCTCCCGGGTGGCCACCACGGGGCCGAGCTGGAATAAGACCGTGCCACCCTGGATCCCGCTGAAGAATACATTGAGCACCAACGTCATGAGCAGCAAAAACAGAACAGGCCGCAATCCACGCAGGAGGTAGCCGAGGGGAATCTGCGAGGCCAGGACAACGCCGAGCAGGAACAGCGTGAGGAGCCCGTAGCCGCTGAAGTCGCGGACCACGAAGACTGCGACGGTCAGCACTGTGACGGCGGCGATCTTGCTGCGCGGATCCAGACGGTGGACCGGCGACTCCCGCGGGATATACTGCCCGATGGTCACGTAGCGGGTCAGTTCCATCGCAGCGCCTCACGGATCGCGGCCCTTGCCTCGTCCACCGTCAAGGTGTCGGGGCTGACTTGCAGTCCCGAACCCCGCAGACGCAGCATCAGCTCGGCAATGGCCGGGATCCCCAACCCCAGCGCCGCCAGGTCCTGGGCGCGGCGGAAGATCTCCCGCACCGGCCCGTCCATGACGACCCGGCCCCGGGCGAGGACGACGAGGCGCCGCACCAGTTGGGCCGCCTCGTCCATGCTGTGGGTCACAAGCAGGACGGTCAGCCCCTGGGCCTGATGCAGCGCGCGGATCTGGCCGAGGATCTCCTCTTTGCCCTTCGGATCCAGGCCCGCGGCCGGCTCGTCCAGCACGAGGACCCTCGGGCGCATCGCCAGAACGCCGGCGATGGCCACGCGCCGCATCTCCCCGCCCGACAGCGAAAATGGGGACCGCCGCCCGAAGCGGTTTGGGTCAACGCCAACCAATGCCAACGATTCGACGACACGTTCGCCGACCTCATCCTCATTCAACCTCAGGTTGCGCGGGCCATAGGCGACGTCATCGTACACGGTCTCCTCGAAGAGTTGATGCTCAGGGTATTGGAAGACCAAGCCCACTTGCTGGCGGAGGGTCTTCACGTCCGCGCGCGGATTGGCCAGGTCGATACCGGATACGCGCAGAGCGCCCCCGGTGGGCCGCAGCAGGGCATTAAAGTGCTGGATGAGTGTCGACTTCCCTGATCCTGTCGGCCCGATAATGCCGACGAACTCGCCGGCCTCGACGGACAGCGTCACATCTTGGAGGGCCACCGCTTCTAAAGGTGTACCCTTCAGATATACGTGGGTGAGGTTGCGGCACTCAATGAGTGCCATCGCCTGCCCTCCCCCGGCCCGCACCCTCCGCCACCAGGCGGGTGAGAGCGCCGGCCAGTTCTTCTACGTAGAGAATCCCCTCCGGAATCGGCAGGCCGTCGCGGCGCAGGCGGTGGGCCAGTGCGGGGATGGGCGGAAGGACCAGCCGGAACCGCTCCAACTCCTCGACTCGCGAGAACACCTCGGCCGGCGGACCATCCAACGCGACCCGACCGTCCGCCAGCACGATCACGCGGGGACACTGTACGGCTTCTTCCATTGCATGCGTGATGTGAATGACGGTCACGCCATCGCGGTTGAGCCGCTGGATCGTCTCCATGACTTCGCGCTGGCCCTGAGGATCCAGCATGGTGGTGGCTTCGTCCAACACCAGACACTGAGGCCGCATCGCGAGGATACCGGCGATGGCCACGCGCTGCTTCTGGCCGCCGGAGAGCAGGTGCGGCTCGTGTTGGCGGTACTCCGCCATCTCCACGACGCGTAGGGCTTCGTCGACGCGCGCCACGATCTCCGCAGGCGGCAGCCCGAGGTTCTCAGGACCGAAGGCGACATCTTCTTCGACGACAGTCGCGACCAGTTGGTTGTCGGGGTTCTGGAAGACCATGCCGACACGCTGACGGATCTCCCACAGCGCGCCGCGGTCCCGAGTGTTCATGCCGTCGACAAACACCTCACCTTCCGTCGGCAGCAGCAGGGCGTTCAGATGCTTGGCGAGGGTAGATTTGCCCGATCCGTTTCCGCCCACGATGGCCACAAACTCTCCCCGGTCGACGGTGAGGGAGATGCCATCCAGGGCCACGACCGCGTCGGCGGTGCCGGCATGGTAGACATGTCGGAGATTGCGGATCTCGATCAGAGGCATGTCAATCAGCACAACCTATACAATCTACACAATAACCTATCAGAACGCCCTGCTCACACTCAGCAGGGCGTCCCGAGGTATCCATTGTGTAGGTTGTGTGGGTCGAGTAAGTTCGAACTACGCCAGTAGTTCGATGATGGCCATCTCCGCGGCATCGCCCCGGCGCGCCCGGGTCCGCACGATCCGAGTGTATCCCCCGCGGCCTTTCTGAAACTTTGGCGCCACCTCGGCGAACAACCGGTGGACGATCCGGTCATCGGTCAACAGCCGGCGCACCTGCCGCTGGGAGTGGAGGTCGCCGCGTAGCGCCAGATCCACCAGCCCGTCGGTGATCTTCTTCGTCTCCTTCGCCCGAGCCACGGTTGTCTCCACGCGGCCATGCAGAATCAGGGCGCCCACCAGGTCGCGGAAGAGTGCCTTCCGCTCGCCCGTGTCTCGATTTAGTTTGCGTGTCGCCGCTCCCAGCATTGCCGTGTACTCCTAACCTTCGCCTTCCTTTTTCTTCAGGGACAGTCCCAGCACGGTGAGCTTCTCGCGCACTTCATCCAGGGACTTCCGTCCGAAGTTCTTGACGGCGACGATCTCCTCTTCCGTCCGCTGGATCAGATCGCCCACCGTGTTGATGCCCGCGCGCTTCAAGCAGTTGTACGGTCGCACCGACAGCTCCAATTCCTCGATCGGCATGGCGTGGAGCTTGGCCATCTGCGCGTCGGCGCCCTGTTCCAACCCGGCGGCCGCTTCCCCCTCTTGCCCCATGCCGGCGAACAGTTTGAACTGGTCGATGAGCACCCGCGCTCCCTCCTGCACCGCCTCCTCAGGACGCACAGAACCGTCGGTCCATACCTCCAGCACCAGCCGGTCGGCCTCGGACTGCCCGGCGCGGGTATCCTCGACAACGTAGTTGACTTTCTGGATAGGGGTGAAGATGGAGTCCACCGGGATGACGCCAATTACGTGCTCGCTCTTGCGATGCTTCTCCGCCGGCACGTATCCCTTGCCCCGTTCGACGACCAGTTCCATGGCCAGCCGCGCGTCCTTGCGGTCCAGCGTGGCGAGATGCAGCTCGGGGTTGAGGACGTCGACCTCGGCGTCCTGCTGTACATCCCCGGCGACAACGTCGCGCTTCCCCTTGACGTCCAGGCGCAGGAGTTTCGGCTTGTCCGTGTGGAGCCGCAACGTCAGCTCCTTGAGATTGAGGACGATCTGCGTGACATCCTCTACCACGCCGGAAATCGTTGAGAACTCGTGCAACACCCCTTCGATCTTCACCGAGGTCACAGCCGCACCCGCGATCGCGGACAGCAGCACCCGGCGCAGTGCGTTGCCGAGGGTGACGCCAAATCCTCGATCCAGCGGTTCAACAATGAACTTCCCGTAGGTTTCAGATAATTCCGCGTACTCGATCTTCGTCTTCGGTGCTTCCCATATCGTGGCAATGCTCATCTCGAACCTCCTAAAAGGCAATGAATCCGTGAATCTGTTGAATCTACTGGATCTATTGAATCTATCGGATCAACCACTAGATCCACTGACCGTTTGGCCAATGGATCAAAAGATCCAACAGCTTCAATAGGTTGTCCCTACCGCGAGTAGTATTCTACGATCAATTGCTCCGCAACCGGCACGTCGATTTCTTCCCGCGCCGGCAACGCCAGGACGCGCCCTTCCAGCGCGGTGGAGTTGAACTCCAGCCAGCTGGGAAGCGTCCTGAGCCCGGTTTGGGCCAGTTCCTTCACCCGGGGATGGTCACGGCCCCGCGGCGTCGGCGCAATCACTAGACCCGGCTTCACCTGAAACGAAGGAATCGTCACCTTGCGGCCATTGATGCCAACGTGGCCGTGCAGCACCATTTGCCGCGCTTCCTTGCGCGACGTGGCGAAGCCGAGGCGGTACACGACATTGTCCAGTCGCGTCTCCAGCAGCTGCAGCAGCCGCACGCCGGTGACACCCTTTGCCTTCGCCGCCTGCCGGAAGTACGTTTTGAACTGCGTTTCCAGCACCCCGTAGATGCGGCGGAGCTTCTGCTTTTCCCGCAGGCGGACGCTGAATTCCGACGGCTTGCGCCGGCTCTTCGCATGCATCCCCGGCGGCACGGGCCGCTTGTGCACGGGACACTTTTCCGTGTAACACTTCTCGCCCTTGAGGTAAAGCTTCATACCCTCACGGCGGCACAACCGACAAACCGGTCCCGTGTATCTTCCCATTCAAACCTCCCAATGTCTGCCGCGTCTCTTGCGTCTACTTGTGTTGGCAGGCCCACAGACGCAATAGACGCAATAGACGACTAGACCCTCCGTCGTTTCGGAGGTCTGCACCCGTTGTGGGGAATCGGGGTGACGTCGCGGATGAGGTTGACCTCTAGCCCCGCCGCCTGGAGGGATCGGATGGCCGCCTCACGGCCGGCGCCCGGCCCCTTTACGTACACCTCGACCTGTTTCACGCCGTGCTCGATGGCCTTGCGGGCCGCCGCTTCCGCCGCCAGCCCGGCCGCAAAGGGTGTACCCTTGCGGGATCCCTTCAATCCCGTGGCCCCGGCGCTGGACCACGCCAGCACGTTGCCCTGGGGATCGGTGATCGTCACGATTGTGTTGTTAAACGTCGACTGAATGTGCGCCACGCCCGTGGGCACATTCCGCCGTTCCTTCTTGCGCCCTTTGCCTTTGGCCATCTGTTACTCCCTCATCGATGTAGAACGCAGGCGGCAGAACGCAGATGGCAGAAATCACGTCGCTGCGTTCTGTGTTCTGCGTTCTGAATTCTAGCGTTTCTCCAACCGCCGCTTCCCAGATCCTACGGTCCTCTTTGGACCTTTCCGAGTGCGCGCGTTGGTCCGGGTGCGCTGGCCGCGCACCGGCAGATTCTTCTTGTGGCGCAGCCCCCGGTATGATCCGATCTCTATCAAACGGCGGATATCCAGGGAGATATCGCGGCGCAAATCCCCCTCGACCTTGTAGTTCCGGTCGACATAGTCACGCAGCCGCGTGACCTCTTCCTCTGTCAGGTTGCGAACCCGGGTATCCGGATTGACGCTGGTGGCCGCCAGCGCCTGCCGCGCCCGGCTCAGCCCAACGCCGAAGATATATGTGAGCGCGACCTCCACCCGCTTATCCCGCGGCAGATCCACTCCCGAGATACGAGCCATATGTCGCTCCTCTGTTTCCTATTTTCGAATTGTGAATTGTCAATTGGAAATTGAACTGCTGCGTCCCTCAATTCACAATTGCCAATCCGCCAATTCGCAATTCTATCCCTGTTTCTGCTTATGCTTCGGGTTCTCGCAGATAATATACACCCGCCGCCCGCGCTTGATGACCTTGCACTTTTCGCATCTGACTTTCACGGATGCTCGCACTTTCATTCCCGTGTCCTCTCAGTCTAACTGGAGTGATTCGTGATTCGCAAACACTACCTGAATCTCTTTGCCTTCCCGAGTCACGAGTCACGTACTTCTACCGGTATCTGTACGTGATCCGCCCGCGCGTCGGATCATAGGCCGAGAGTTCCACTTTCACCCGGTCACCGGGCAGAATCCGGATGAAGTTGATCCGCATCTTCCCGGAGATATGCGTCAGCACCCGGTGACCGCTGGGCAACTCGACCCGGAACATCGCATTGGGCAACACCTGCACAACCGTCCCTTCAACCTCGA
Organism: Candidatus Segetimicrobium genomatis; assembly: GCA_005888595.1. GTDB lineage: Bacteria > Sysuimicrobiota > Sysuimicrobiia > Sysuimicrobiales > Kaftiobacteriaceae > Telluricultor. The sequence goes on along the minus strand of VBAL01000061.1, from coordinate 13,179 downwards.
TCGCGTCCTTCTTCGGCATCCCTCACCCCGGCCATGCACCACTCGCTCCGCTCGGGCGCATGGCGGCGCCGACGGAAACGTCCTCAGGAACAACAGCCCCCCGCAGACTCGCAGGAGAAGTCTGCGGGGTAACCTCCAAGATTATACGGCGGAGGCGCTTCCCCGTCCACCGGCGGCCCGCCCCTCTCTCGGTCCGGCGCGGCTGGGCGTCAGATGACGCCATCGGGGATGGCCGTCAGGACCATCGCTCCATCTGCGGTGACGGCGACCGTGTGCTCGCAGTGCGCCGAGGGTTGGCCATCCTTCGTCCGCACCGTCCACCCGTCCCCGTCCATTACCACTTCATAAGTGCCGAGGTTCACCATCGGTTCGATCGCCAGCGTCATGCCATCCCGCAACACGGTCCCCGTCCCGGGCTCTCCGAAGTTCGGGATCTGCGGCTCCTCGTGCAGCGATCGCCCGATGCCGTGGCCGGCAAAATCTCGTACCACCGAGAGTCCTGCCGCCTCCACGTGCTGCTGGACGGCTGCCCCGACGTCTCCCAGCCGCTTGCCCGGCCGGGCCACTTCGATCGCGTGGTACAGGCCCTCCCGAGTCACCGCCACCAGCCGCTGCAGGCGGGGCTCGACCTGGCCCACCGGCACGGTGACGGCCACATCGCCGTGGAACCCGTCCACCACGGCGCCAAGGTCGAGAGACACCAGGGCGCCGTCTGGCAGCGGCATGCCGTCCGGGATGCCGTGCACCACTTCATCGTTCACCGAGATGCAGATGCTGGCCGGAAATCCACGGTACCCCAAGAACGATGGCGTCCCGCCGCGCGCGCGTAGGTATCGTTCCGCGATCGCATTCAACTGTGTCCCGGTGACACCCGGCCGCACCGCCCGCACGACCTCGCGCAGGGCCTCCGCGGCCAGCACGCCGGCGCGCCGCATCTGCTCGATCTCGACCGGAGTCTTCAAAATGACCATCGCTGTGCGCGTCGCCATTGCCTTCCGTACTGGCCTGTGCATCGGGCTACCGCGAGCCCGCCCGCGCCTTGATGATCTCGACCAGCTGGCGGTACACGCTCTCAATGTCGCCGTTGCGCACAGGCTCAAACAGCCCGCGGCGACGGTAGAAGTCGACCAGCGGCTCGGTTTCTCGATGATAGACTTCGAGACGCCGCCGCACCGTTTCTTCCCGGTCGTCTTCCCGCTGAAACAACTCGCTGCCGTCGATGTCACATCGACCCGAGATCCGGGGCGGGCTCAACTCCTCGTGATAGATGTGCGCGGCCGACCGGCACACCCGCCGGCCTGTCAGGCGGCGGATAATCACATCATCGGCGACGTCAAAGTACAATACCAGATCGATATGGCGTCCAGTCGCCCCCAGCACCCGGTCCAGTGCGCGAGCCTGTCCCAGGGTGCGCGGAAATCCGTCCAGCACAAAGCCGCGCTGTGCATCCGGCTGGTTGAGCCGCTCGTTGATGATACCGATCATCACGTCGTCTGGGACCAGCTCGCCCCGATCCACGTACAGTGCGGCTTCCTGCCCAAGCGGGGTCTTCGCCGCCATCGCCGCGCGCAGTATATCGCCGGTACTGACCTGTGGGATGCCTTCGCGCTGCTGGAGCAGTTGCGCCTGGGTCCCCTTGCCCGCGCCTGGCGGCCCGAGAAAGATAAGGTTCATCTACCTCATGAATCCTTCATAGTGGCGCATCAGGACGTACGCTTCGATCTGCTTCATGGTCTCCAGGGCCACGCCCACCACGATCAGCAACGACGTGCCGGCCAGATAGAAGGTGAGGACGCCGGTGCCGCGGGCCAGGTAGATCGGCAGAACCGCGATGCCCGCCAGCACGAGCGCGCCAACCATCGTCAGCCGGTCTACAACACGGGTCAGGTACTCAGTGGTCGGCCGCCCGGGCCGGATGCCGGGGACGAACCCCCCGTACTTCTTAATATTCTCTGACACGTCGTTGGGATCGAAGCTGACCGCCGTATAGAAAAAGGTAAACACAATGATCAGCACCGCGTAGAGCAGATCTCCCAGCGGCTGACCGATCCCGGGCAAAATCATCCGACCGATGCGATTGAGCGGTTCATACTGCACGAACTGGGCGATCGTTCCGGGAAACTGCAGCACCGACACCGCAAAGATGATCGGGATGACGCCGGCCTGGATCAGCCGCAGCGGGAGGTGGGTACTCTGCCCGCCGTAGACGCGCCGGCCCACCACGCGTTTCGCATACTGCACCGGAATCTTTCGCACGGCCTGGGTCACCAGCACCACGGCCACGATACTGAGCAGGACGACCCCCAGGTCGAGCAGGAACTGCCACCACTGGACCTCGCCCACACTGAGCAGCCGCAGGGTCTGCGTGGTCTGGCTGGGGAGCCGCGCGACAATGCCGCCAAAGATGATCAACGAAACGCCGTTGCCGACGCCGTACTCGGTCATGATCTCGCCCAGCCAGGTCAATAGCATCGTCCCGGCCGTCAGCGTGATAACGATCATTCCCATCGTCAGCGGCCGCGCGTCGGGCAGCGCACCCAAGTTACGGATCAGGACGGTCTGCCCGGCGGCCTGCAGAACGGCCAGTGCCACGGTCAAGTAGCGCGTGTACATGCCGATCTTGCGCCGGCCAGCCTCGCCCTCTTCCTGGGCCAGCTCTTTCAGGCTCGGAAAGACTACCTGCAACAGGCTCATGATGATGGACGCGGTGATGTAGGGGAAAACGCCCAGGGCGAAGATGGCGAACCGGCTGAACGCGCCACCCACGAACAGATCCAAGAAGTTGAAGACGCTGCCTTGCTGCCGGAACAATCGCTCCAGGGCCGCCACATTGACGCCAGGAACAGGCAGGTGTGCGCCCAGCCGGTACAAAACCAGCATGGCCGCCGTAAAGAGCACCCGGCGGCGCAGGTCCGCGATGCGGAGTGCGTTAATCAGTCCGGCCAGCATCCTGGATCACCTCGGCGCGACCGCCCGCTTTCTCGATCGCCGCCATCGCAGTCTTGCTAAACGCATGCGCCTTGATCGTCAGGGGGCGGTCCAGCGTGCCCGTCCCCAAGATTTTCACCGGCCCGCGCCTGATGAGACGGGCCGCGCGCAGCTGACGCGGCGTCACCTCGCTGTCGGCTGGAAACTGGTTCAGGGCTTCCAGATTCACGGGGGCGTATTTCACCCGGGGGAGCCCGCCCGCATGGCTGACGCCGCCGGCGCGCACTCCTCGCCGGAAGGGCAGCCGCTTGCTCAGAATGGTCTGGCCGCCTTCAAACCCCGGACGCGGGCCCGTCCCGGAACGGGCGGCCTGACCCTTCCGCCCGCGACCGCTGTAAGCGCCGCGACCCGAACCCAGGCCCCGGCCGACGCGCCGGCGCCGACGGCGCGACCCTCTTGCGGGTTTCAACTCGTCGATCTTCATCACTCTTCCGACCTCGCCTTCCGTAAGAACGCGTCTGTCGCGTTTCTCGCGTCTATCGCGTCTCTTGCGTCACCCGCAGTGTCCTGGACGCGAAAGACGCGATGGACGCAACAAGACGTAACGTGTCTATCGGCGAACACCCGCGATCTGTTCGATCGGCCGGCCCCTAGTTTTGGCGACGTCCTCTGGCTGGCGCAGATCCAGCAGCGCCGCCAGCGTGGCCCGGGCCTGGTTAATCGGATTCCGCGAGCCCAGGGATTTGGTCAGGATGTCTCTGATCCCCGCCGCCTCGAGCACCGCGCGGACTGATCCGCCGGCGATAACGCCTGTGCCTTCAGACGCCGGGCGCAGCAGGACTTTCGACGCGCTGAAGTACCCAATGACCTCGTGCGGAATCGTGGTCTTCCGCAGCGGGACCTCGATCAGCTGTTTCTTCGCATCCTCGACTGCCTTGCGGATGGCGTCCGGCACCTCGGCGGCCTTCCCCAGCCCCACGCCCGCGTGTCCCTGCTCGTCACCGACAACAACCAGCGCCGCGAAGTTAAATCGCTTCGCACCCTTCGTCACTTTCGCGACGCGGTTGATCCAGACGGCTTTCTCTACCGTCAGGTTGACGCTCGCGGGGTCAACTTTCTTGATTGCCATTCAGTTCCTCCACCGATCAGTCTTCTCAGTCTGCTCAGTCTACCTGGTCTTCCCCATCTCCATCATTGAAGATCGGGTAGACTGGGAGGACTGGGAAGACCGGGGAGACTAGAATTCAAGGCCGGCTTTTCTCGCCGCATCGGCAAGAGCCTTGATGCGCCCGTGGTATTTGTAGCCGCCCCGGTCAAACACCACTTTCTTGATGCCCTTTTCCAACGCACGCCGCGCGATGAGCTGGCCGACCAGATCGCCTGCCTCACCCTTCTTTTTGCCTTTCACCTGCGGACGCAGCTCTGGATCCAGCGTCGACGCCGCCGCCAGCGTCACCCCGCGGCTATCGTCGACAATCTGGGCATACATATGCTTGAGGCTCCGGAAGACCGACAGCCGTGGACGCTCCGGCGTCCCTGCCATCGTCTTCCGCAGCCGGGCGTGGCGCTGCAGCCGGAGCACGTTGCGATCAGCTCGCTTGAGCATCTGGGCTAGACCTTCCCACCGATGGTGCGTCCGGCCTTGCCGGGCTTGAGCTTGATCTGCTCATCCGTATAACGAATTCCCTTGCCCTTGTAAGAATCGGGCGGCCGAATGGCGCGAATCCGGGCCGCTATCTGGCCGACGAGTTCTTTGTCGATTCCGCTGACCACGATACGGGTCGGCAGGGGAAGGTCAAACTGGATGCCGCTGGGCGGCGCCACGTTGACCGGGTGCGAGTACCCAACCTGTAGCGCAAGGACGTTGCCCTGCTTGGCGGCGCGGTACCCTACACCTACGATTTCCAGTTCCACTTTGTAACCCTCGACGACGCCCCGAACCATATTGGCCAGCAGGGCGCGCGTCAGCCCGTGCAGCGCGCGATGGTGCTCCAAATCGGTGGGTCGGCTCACGACCACGGTGCCATCCTGCACCTGGACGGTCATGTCCGGATGGCACTCGCGGGCCAGGTGGCCCTTCGGCCCCTTCACCTCGACGGTGCGACCGGTCACCGTGACCTCCACGCCCTTGGGAATCGGAATGGGCGCCCTCCCTACACGCGACATCGTAAAATCTCCTCGCGACCGCGCGACCGCGCGACCGCGCGATTACCAGACATAACAAATAACCTCTCCACCAACCCCAAGCCGCCGTGCCTGGCGGTCCGTCATCACCCCACGCGAGGTGGTCAGGATGACGACCCCCATCCCGCCCCGCACCCGCGGGATTTCGGTACGGCCGGTGTACAGTCTCAGCCCGGGCCGGCTCATCCGCGTGAGCCCCGACAGGACGGCCTCCTTGCGGGGACCATACTTCAGAGTGACGCGCAGCACCCCCTGCGGACCGCGGTCGATGCGATGCCAGTCTGCAACGAACCCCTCGTCTTTCAGGATCCGCGCAATCTCCATCTTCAGCCGGCTGGCCGGAATGTCGACATAGTCGTGCCGGGCGCGGATGCCGTTGCGAATCCGCGTGAGCATGTCTGAGATTGGATCGGTGATCACACCCACGTACTTACCTCCCTAACTGCGGGACTGGGGATTTGGGACTGGGGACTGGTGAAGACGAAACGCCATCCAGTCCCTAGTCCCCGTTCCCTAGTCCCGTAGTTTCATGTATTACCAGCTCGCCTTGACTACGCCGGGGATCTCGCCCCGGTGCGCCAGTTGCCGCAGGCAGATCCGGCAAAGGCCGAACTTCCGGAACACCGCACGAGGCCGGCCGCAGCGCAGACAGCGCGAGTATTTGCGTACCTTGAACTTAGGTGCCCGCTTCCACTTTTCCAGCATCGATTTCTTGGCCACTCTCTAAACCCCCTAAACTACGTCTACCCGGTCGTCCACGTCTCCCAGGTCTTCAAGGTCTCAGGCTGCTCTCATGTCAAGCGACATGGTAGACCCGGTAGACCTTGGAGACATGGTAGACATCGGCTATGTTGCTGCAGCTCCCGCTTCCCGAAGGGGTAGCCCCAACAACCGCAGCAGTTCCCTGGCCTCCTCATCCGTCTGCGCCGTGGTGACCAGGGTAATGTCCATTCCCCGCACCTTTTCAACCTTGTCGTAATCAATCTCCGGGAAGATGAGTTGCTCGCGGACGCCGATGTTCAGATTGCCGCGCCCGTCAAACTGCCGTTCCGAGATGCCTTTGAAATCTTTGATGCGCGGCAAGGCGATGTTAAACAGTTTGTCGACGAACTGATACATCCGGTCCCCGCGCAGAGTGACCTTCGCCGCGATCGGGATCCCCTGGCGCAGCTTGAAGGCTGCGATCGACTTCTTTGCCCGCGGAATCACCGGCCGCTGCCCAGCGATCACCGTCAGCTCCTCTACGGCCTTATCCAGGAACCGCGAGTCCGTGGTGGCGTCGCCCACGCGCACATTGATGACGACCTTCTCCAGCCTCGGCACTTCCATCACGTTCCGGTAGCGGAACCGCTCTTGGAGGCGCGGTACGGTTTCCTTGCGATACTGCTCCTTCAGCCTGGCCGGCGCTCTGGCCGGCTCCTCTGCCGTCCGCTCCACCGGTACGGCGGCCGGCGCCTTTCGTTCCGGAGCCGGCGCCTTTCGTTCAGGGCTGGGCGCTTTCACTTCCGGAACCGGCCCTTTGCCCTCAGGAACAGACACTTTGCGATCGGCGGCCTTCACGGCGGGCTTCTGTGGCTTGGCCGCCCGATCGCCTTTCGGCTGCTCAGGCTTTGGCGCAGGTGCGTCCCCACCCTTGCCCTTCTTCGTTTCCGCGTTTCCTCGTTTCCGCGCTTCCGTCATTTTTCGATTTGCTCCCCGCACCGTTTGCAAACTCGAACCTTCGTCCCATCCGCGAGGTAGCCGTGGCCGACTCGGGCCGCCCGCCCGCACTTCGGGCAGACCATCATCACCCGGCTGCCGTAGACCGGCGCTTCTTTCTCCACAATCCCGCCCTGGGGCATCTTTTGGGTCGGTTTGGTGTGTCGCTTGACGACGTTCACGCCCTCAATGATGACCTTGCCGTGCTTGGGCAGCACTTTGAGCACCTTGCCGCGCTTGCCCCGCTGCCGGCCGCCCATGACTTCAACCGTGTCGCCTTTCTTTATGTGAATCCGTTCTCGTTCGATAGTGATTGCCATCGCGATTCCCCTATCCAGCCACGGCGTCTACTAGGTCTACACTGTCTACCAAGTCTACAGGGTCTACTTGCCCCCTCACAGGAACCAAGGTTTGAGACCTGGGAGATCTTGAAGACCTGGGAGACTCGGAAGACATCATCTAAAGTACTTCCGGCGCCAGTGAAATGATTTTCATAAACTGTTTCTCCCGGAGTTCGCGCGCCACCGGGCCGAAGATACGCGTACCGCGTGGATTGAGCTGATCGGTTAAGATCACCGCCGCGTTGTCGTCAAAACGGATGTACGAGCCGTCTGTCCGGCGCATCGGCTTCGCGATGCGCACTACCACGGCCCGCACCACCTCGCCCTTCTTGACCGCGCTGTTCGGAATGGCCTGCTTGATTGAGCACACGACCACGTCGCCCACCGTCGCGTACCCCGTGTGTACGTCTGGATCATCGCGCCTTCTCCAGGATCTCTGCCACACGCCAGCGCTTCTCTTTACTCAGCGGACGCGTCTCTTCGATCAGCACCCTGTCGCCCTGTCGCGCCTGATTCTGCACGTTGTGTGCCTTAAACTTACGGACATGGCGGAGGGTCTTACCGTACATGGGATGCCGGTGGGTCGTCTCGACCCGCACCACTACGGTCTTGTCCATCTTGTCGCTGATGACAACGCCAACGCGCGTCTTACGCTGTCCCCGCTCGTCCATCACGCTCGAACTCCCTTTTCCGTCAGGACTGTCTTCAAGCGAGCGACGTCCCGCCGGAGCGCCCCGATCTTGGTCGTATTCGGTTGCTGGCCGGCAACCCGCAGCCGGATGGTAAACAGTTCCCGCTGCAGCTCGTCCAGCTTGCGCAGCAACTCCTCCGGGGTGAGTTCCCGTAGCTCGCGCGCCTCGAGGGGCACTAGACGACGACCTCCTCGCGCGTCACAAACTTCGTTTTGATCGGCAGCTTGTGCGCCGCGAGCGCCATCGCTGCTTTCGCATGGCCCTCGTCGACACCGGCCAGCTCAAACAGAATGCGTCCCGGGCGCACCACCGCCACCCAAAACTCCGGGTTGCCCTTCCCGCTGCCCATCCGGGTTTCGGCCGGCTTCTTGGTTACGGGCTTGTCCGGGAAGATCCGGATCCACAACTTCCCGCCCCGCTTGATGAACCGTGTGATCGCGCGGCGCGCCGCCTCGATTTGTGTGCTCTTGATCCAGGCGGGCTCCAGCGCCTGGAGGCCGTACTCCCCGAACGCGATCGTCGCGCCGGCCAACGGCCGTCCTTTCATCCGGCCGCGGTGGGCCTTCCGGAACTTGGTGTGCTTAGGCATCAACATCGGTGTCTCTCCTGGTGACTACCGGGCGCGGCGCCTTCGTCGGGATGACGACGGTGCGATCGATATTCGGCCCGTTCGCACCTTCGCCGCCCACCGGCGCGGGCTCGGCCAGCCGGGGCGGCCGCCGGAGTTCTACCTCCGGCCGACGCTCAGGCAGGATCTCCCCGCGATAGATCCAGACCTTCACGCCGATGCGGCCGTATGTCGTGAGTGCCTCAGCGATCCCGAAGTCGATGTCGGCCCGCAGGGTGTGCAGCGGGACCCGCCCGTCGCGGTACCACTCATAGCGGGCTATCTCTGACCCGGCCAGTCGTCCGGCACAGGCGATGCGGATACCTTTTGCGCCTGCCCGAAGGCTGCGCTGTACCGCCTGCTTCATCGCACGCCGGTACGCCACTCGGCGCTCTAGTTGCTGCGCCACGTTTTCGGCGACCAGCAGCGCCTCGAGTTCCGGCCTGCGGATCTCCTGCACGTTCAGCTGCACCTGCTTACCAGTGAGCTCGTCCAGTTCCTTCTTCAAGGCGTCGATGCCTGTCCCACCGCGTCCGATGATAATCCCGGGTCGCGCGGCATGGATGATCACACGCACCTGAGGCTTGCCGCCGACCCCGGATTGCGTGCCGAACCGCTCGATTTCCACCCGGGAGATGCCGGCGCGCGACAGCTTCTTCTTGATGTGGGTCCTAATAGCCAGATCCTCCTGGATGAGGACGGCCATGTTCTTGGCGAACCACCGCGACTCCCAATCGCGGATGATCCCGACCCGCAGTCCTATAGGATGAATCTTTTGCCCCACCGACGCACCCCCATCAGTCCACCCAGTCTTCCCGGTCTACCCGGTCTTCCCAGTCTATCTACAGGATCATCGGATTGTGGAGACTGGGAAGACCGTGGAGACCGTGTAGATTCAACGCTACCCCCCACTCTCGGCGACGATTACAGTGACATGGCTGCTGCGCCTGGTAACGATGTCGGCCCGGCCTCGGGCCCGGGGCTGCACCCGCTTCGTAGACGGCCCCTCGTCCACGTACGCCCGCGACACCTTCAGCGTGTCACGGTCCAGTTCCAAGTTGTTCTCGGCGTTGGCGACCGCCGACTTCAAAACTTTCCCCACCGCTCGGGCTGCGCGAGACGGAGCGAAGCGGAGCAGTGCCTCCGCCTCCTTCACGGGCCGCCCGCGGATCATCCGCACGACCAGCTGCACCTTCCTCGGAGAGAGCCTCAGGTATTTGGCTTCAGCTCTGGCTTCCATCCAGGGCCTCCCGTCACGATCCCGTCGGCGCCGGCGGTGTCGCCGTCGTCGGCGCGGCGGCGGGCGTCACGCCGGTCGTCCGCTCCGCTGCAGCCGCGGCGGCCGCGGTCGCGCCGGCGGCACCGTGCCCCTTAAAGATACGGGTCGGTGAGAACTCGCCGAGTTTGTGGCCCACCATCTGTTCCGTTACGTAGATGGGCACGTGCTTGCGGCCGTCGTACACAGCGATCGTGTGGCCCACCATCTCCGGGGTAATCGTGGACCGCCGCGACCACGTCTTGATCACCCGCCGCTCCCTGGTACGGTTGAGCTCCTGGATCTTCTTACTCAGGTGCTCATCCACGAAAGGGCCCTTCTTCGTTGACCGTCCCATATGCTACCTCGCTTCGCAGTCGCGCGGTCGAGCGGTCGCGCCGTCGCGCGGTCGCAGAACATCGCCTAAACGACCGCCTGACTGCGTCATTTTCTCCGTTTCACAATGTACTGATCGCTCAGCTTCCGCTTGCGCGTCTTCGCACCAAGCGTCGGCTTCCCCCAAGGGCTGACGGGACCCGGCATGCCGATTGGCGAACGGCCCTCGCCGCCGCCGTGCGGGTGGCTGGCCGGATCCATCGCCACGCCACGCACCCCGGGACGGATCCCCAACCAGCGCGATCGTCCAGCTTTCCCCAGCGTGACCGAGTCGTGCTCCAGGTTGCTCACCTGGCCGATCGTGGCTCTGCAGTCCAGACCGAGCAGCCGCACCTCGCCGGACGGCAGCCGCACATGGGCGTAGTCGCCTTCCTTGGCCATCACCTGTGCCGAGGTGCCGGCCGCACGTACCATCTGACCACCCCGTTTGGGAGCCATTTCAATGTTATGGATCATGGTGCCGATAGGGATGCCGCGGAGCGGCATCGCGTTGCCGGGACGGACCTCGGCGTCCGTTCCGGACAGCACCGTATCGTCAACAGCCAGGCCCTCGGGCGCGAGGATATACCGCTTCTCGCCGTCGGCGTAGCGCAGCAGCGCCAGGCGCGCGGACCGGTTCGGATCGTATTCTATCGCCGCCACTTTTGCCGGCACGCCATCTTTGTCGCGCTTGAAATCCACGACGCGGTAGTACCGCTTGTGTCCTCCACCCCGATGGCGTACAGTGACTCTACCCTGCGCGTTGCGGCCGCCGGTCTTTCGCACCGGTTCGATCAAGGATCGCTCGGGCTTCTTTTTGGTGATCTCATCAAACGTCGGAACTGTTGCAAAGCGCTGTCCCGGCGTGACCGGCTTGAACTTTTTTAATCCCACGTCCACCAACCCCCCTAACTACCGGACTTCGGAATCTGATTGTCGCTAGGTCAGCGTTTCCAAGTCAATCTTCTGGCCCGGCGCGAGCGTCACCACAGCTTTCTTGAACCCGCTCGTGTGAATGTAGTGCTGTCCTCGCCGCCGCTGCCGTCCGTGAATCGTGATAGTGTTGACCTTCATCACCCGCACGTTGAACAAACGCTGCACCGCGTCTTTGATGGCCGGCTTGTTGGCAGCGGCGGTCACTTCGAACGTGTACCTCCCGGCCTCGGTCCCACGCATGCTCTTCTCAGTCAAGATCGGCCGGCGGATCACCACCCGCGGATCGGTCATTGCCCAAACACCTCCACCAGCGCCGCCACCGCCGGCCTCGTCAGAACCACACGCTCGGCCCTGAGAATATCGTGGACGCTCAGCGACGTCGCCGGCCGGACGGTGACGTCCGGTAGGTTCGAGGCCGATCGCACCATGATCGCATCCGGCACCGGCGTGATGATCAGGGTCTTCCCGCCGGCGGGAAGTTGTCGGAGAAGCCCAGCGATAACTTTGGTGCGAGGCGCTTCCAGCGCCAGCGGCTCGATGACGACGATCTGTCCGGCCGCAGCCTTGGCCGAGAGCGCCGAACGGACCGCCAGGTGCCGCACCTTTTGTGGCGTCCTCTGGCTGTAGTCGCGGGGTCTGGGGCCGAACGTGATCCCACCCCCGACGAAGATCGGCGCTTTGCGGCTGCCGTGCCGGGCGCGCCCCGTACCTTTCTGCCGCCAGATCTTGCGTGTGCTGCCGGACACCTCGCCGCGCGTTTTCGTTGCGCCCGTGCCCGCGCGACGATTGGCAAGTTGCGCGACCAGAACTTCGTGCACGACCGCGGCGTGCGGCTTGATCCCAAACACCGCCGCCGGCAACTCCACCGTCCCCGTGCCCTTCCCCTCTGCGTCGAATACCTGGGCCGTCGGCATCTCGGTCACCTGACGCCCCGCACCGCGGCGGCCGCCGCTTTGCGCACCATGACCACGCTACCCCGGGGTCCAGGGATGGCACCCCGCACCAAGAGCAGGTGCTGGCCGGGATCCACCTTCACCACGCGCAGTCCCTTCACGGTCACGCGATCGCCGCCGTAGCGTCCCGGCATGCGCTTTCCGGGCCAAACCCGTCCCATATCCGACGAACCGATCGAGCCGACGGCGCGGTGCATCAGCGAGACACCGTGGGTGTCTCGTTGCCCTCGGAAGTTGTGGCGCTTGATCCCGCCCGAAAAGCCGCGGCCCCGGCTGGTCCCGATGACGTCCACGGGATCGCCGCTCCCGAAGACTGCCACGGTGATCTCCTGGCCGACCGTATAGGTCTCCCCGGGAGCCGGGGTGAACTCCCGCAACAGACGGCGCGGCGCCGTCTTCGCGCGAGCGAACACACCCTTCATCGGCTTGGTCACTTTGCGTTCGGGCGCCAGCTCAAAACCCAGCTGCACCGCCGCATAGCCATCCCGCTTGGAGGTGCGGACCTCGATGACCACGCATGGCCCGGCCTGAATCACCGTCACGGGCACGACGTTCCCCGCTTCGTCGAACAGTTGAGTCATCCCGATTTTTCGTCCGATGATGGCCGCCATTACACAACTCCACGTGAATAGTGAATGGTGAATAGTGAATAGTGACTACCAAACAGGGACATTTTTGTGTCTCGCGTCGTCATCTTGTTCCTTTGCTATTCACTATTCACTAATCACTATTCACTGCACTTCATAGTTTGATCTCGATATCCACACCCGCCGGTAGGTCGAGGTGGCTCAAGGCATCAACAGTCTTTTGCGTCGGCTCGAGGATGTCAATGAGCCGCTTGTGCGTCCGCAGCTCGAAGTGTTCCATGGATTCCTTATCGATGTGCGGCGAGCGGATCACACAAAATAGGTTGCGCCCCGTCGGCAACGGGACTGGTCCCGCGACGCGGGCGCCGGTGCGGCGCACCGTCTCCACGATGCGTTCTGCGGACTGGTCCAGCACCTTGTGGTCGAACGCCTTGAGCTTGATGCGGATGCGCTGCGCCATCGAGTTACTCCATCACCTTGGCGACGGCGCCGGCGCCCACCGTCCGCCCGCCTTCCCGGATCGCAAACCGCAGCCCCTCTTCCAGCGCCACCGACGTGATCAGCGCAATCTCCATCGTGATGTTGTCCCCCGGCATCACCATCTCCACCCCGTCCGGCAGCTT
>VBAL01000060.1 GCA_005888595.1 Candidatus Segetimicrobium genomatis | reverse complement strand
CCAAACCGGGCCTGCACGGCGGCGGGGGAGGATAAATGGAAGGACGAATAGGGCAGCAGACCAGATGAACGAGATTTCCGAGCACGACATCATCGTGGTCGGCGGCGGCGCGGCCGGTCTGCGTGCCGCGATCGCCGCAGTCCAGACCGACCCCGGGCTGGACGTCGCAATCGTCTCGAAGGTCTACCCCATGCGCAGCCACACCGTCTCCGCCGAAGGCGGTGCGGCCGCGGTCATCAAACCGAACGACAGCCTCGATGAGCATATCGACGACACGATCTCAGGATCGGACTGGCTGGCCGACCAGGATGTCGTGGAAGCATTCGTCCGCGAAGCTCCCCACGAGCTGATCCAGCTTGAGCACTGGGGGTGCCCGTGGAGCCGGGAGGCGGACGGCAGTATCGCCGTGCGGCCGTTTGGCGGCATGAAGATCGAGCGCACCTGGTTTGCCGCCGACAAGGTAGGGTTCCATCTGCTGCACACGCTGTTTCAGACCTCCCTGAAGTTCGAGACGATCAAGCGCTACGACGAGTGGTACGGAACGAAACTGCTGGTGGAGAATGGACGGTGCCAGGGAATTGTGGCCATTGAGCTCCGCAGCGGGCAGGTTCGCGCACTTGTAGCGAACGCCGTGATTCTGTGCACGGGTGGCGCGGGCCGCATCTACCCGTTTACGACCAACGGGGCGATTAAGACGGGCGACGGAATGGCCATGGCCTACCGGGCTGGGGTGCCGCTGAAAGACATGGAGTTCGTGCAGTACCATCCCACAGGACTGCCAGGGACCGGCATACTCATCACTGAAGCCGCCCGTGGGGAAGGCGGCATCCTGGTGAACAAGGACGGCTATCGGTACCTGCAAGACTACGGGTTAGGCCCGCCCGAGCCCTGGCCCCGCCTGCGCGCGATGGAGCTGGGCCCCCGCGACAAACTCTCTCAGGCGTTTGTGCATGAGACGCGCAAAGGCCGCACCTTTGCGGGGCCCTACGGAGATTACGTGCACCTCGATGTCCGCCACCTGGGCGAGGAAAAGATCAACACCAAGATCCCCTTCGTGCGGGAACTGGCGCACCGGTATGTGGGCATCGACCCGGTGCACGAACCGATCCCGGTGCGCCCGGTCGTACACTACATGATGGGCGGCGTGCACACCGACGTCTCTGGAGCGACGCCGGTCCCCGGCCTCTATGCAGCGGGGGAAGCAGCGTGCGTCAGCATCAATGGCGCAAACCGGTTGGGATCGAACTCGCTGACGGAATGCCTGGTCTTTGGTGCCCGGGCGGGACGGCATGCGGCTGCGTTCGCTGCGCAGCGTCCTCCGCGTGACCGCGCCGCGCTGGTGGCCCAGGCGCGCGATGAGGCGCAGCGTGTCGCCGCGAATTTCATCCGCAAAGACACCGGCGCCGAGCGTGTGGCCGCGCTGCGCGCCGAGATGACTCGGGCGATGGAAGAGGGAACCGGCATCTACCGGGATGAGGCATCGCTGCGGAAGACCTGCGATGTGCTCCGCGCGCTGCGGGATCGATTCCCAAACATCCGGCTGGACGACCGCAGCCTCAGCTTCAACACAGAACTGATCACCGCGCTGGAGCTTGACTTCATGCTGGACGTGGCGGAGGCGGTCGCACACTCGGCGCTGGCACGGACAGAGTCGCGAGGCTCGCACCAGCGGACCGATCATCCCAGGCGCGACGACTCCCGTTTTCTCAAGCATACCCTGGCCTACCGGACCGATACGGCGCCGCGAATCGACTACCTGGACGTGGTGATCACCAGGTGGCCGCCGGCCGAACGCGTGTATGGCCGATGACAGATCGACCTGAGGACAAGATGACGGACCCTACGATTACCCTGGAGATCTTCCGCTACCATCCCGAGCAAGACGAAACGCCCAGCTTCCGCCGCTACGAGATTCCTTACCGCGAGGACTGGGTGGTCTTAGACGCGATCAACTATATCAAGGATCGTATCGACGGCACCCTCGCCTACCGCTGGTCGTGTCGGATGGGAGTCTGCGGGAGTTGTGGCATGATGATCAACGGCACGCCGAGGCTCAGCTGCGCCGCCTTCCTGCGCGAGTACTATCCAAACCCCGTCCGGGTCGAACCGCTGGCCAACTTCCCGGTGGAACGAGACCTCGTCATCGCCCTGGATGACTTCATGCACAAGCTCCGCGAGGTCAACCCCTGGCTCATCCGCGCGCAGGAGCGACCGTTATCCGATGGAGAATACCGCCAGACGCCGGATGAGGTAGCCGCGTACAAGCAGTACAGCATGTGCATCAACTGCATGCTCTGTTACGCGGCCTGTCCGGTATACGCCTTGGAGCCCCGCTTCCTCGGACCGGCTGCAATCGCGCTGGCCCAACGCTATAACCTCGATTCGAGGGATCAAGGCCGTTCCCAGCGGCAAGCGGTCCTGAGCAGCGAGGACGGGATCTGGGACTGCACATTGGTGGGCGAGTGCACGGTCGCTTGTCCTGAGCACGTCGATCCGGCGGGCGCCATACAGCGTGCCAAGCTGGCCAGCACGATCAACTGGTACAAGCGCGTGTTGATGCCGTGGGGCGGGCGATGACCGGTCCGTATCGCCGTCCCGTGCCGTCCACCTGGTGGCTCCACAACCGCGCATATTTTCTGTTCATGCTCCGGGAGCTCACCAGCGTCTTCATCGCTGCCTACGTGATCCTGCTCCTGATCCTACTCTACCGGCTCAACGCGGGCAGGGACGCTTACGAAAGTTACCTGCGGTTTCTGGGGGCGCCGGGGATGGTCATCTTCCATGTGATCGCGCTTGCCGCCGCACTCTTCCACACGGTCACGTGGTTCAACCTCACCCCGAAAGTACTGGTCGTGCGTGTGGGAGCGCGGAGCGTGCCGGCGCCGATTATCGCCGGCGTCAACTACGCGGCCTGGGTCGTGCTCTCTGCCCTGGTCGCCTGGATCGTGCTGCGGGGCTAGCCAATGGCCGGAACACGCGAACCGTTCTGGTGGTCGCTGTTCGCCGCGGGAGGCGCCGTAGCCGCGTTGCTGGCGCCGGTGCAGATTGCGCTCACAGGAATCGTTGTTGCCAGGGGATGGGCCGGCCAGTCATTCACGTACGATCGGGCGCTAGCCCTGGTCTCCCACCCGCTCAGCCGGCTGTATCTTTTTGTGCTCATCTCGCTGCCGCTGTTTCACTGGGCGCACCGGTTCCGGTTCACGCTGATCGATCTGGGGTTCAAGTGGGGCCGTGCTCTGGTGGCCGGGGTCTGTTACGGTGCCGCGGTCGCCGGCACAATCCTTGCCGCGCTGGTCCTCATCAGGTTCTAATCCTCGGTGCCTTCGGCGGCGGCGCGTCCGCCGGCATTGTAGTCGGACACCTGCTCTGCCCGTGTGGCGCGGACCATGTCAATCGCGACGACGGCCCGGTTGCGCCAGGCGACGATCCCGACCGAAAGCCCCATCACCAGCCCGCTGATGCCGATGGCTCGATCCGCTCCAAGCCAACTGCCCAGCGTCCCGGCAATGGCGGCGTTGAGCGGCCCGCTGCCGATCAACGCCAGGGTGTAGATGCTCATGATCCGGCCGCGCAGGCTATCCGTCACATAGCCCTGGATGGTGGCGTTGCAGGTGGCCAGCACGGCCATCACGCAGCCTGCCACCGTGGCCGTCAGCACCATCGACAGCAGCAGGTGTCTGGAGAACGCCAGGGCCACGAGCGCCGCAGAGGCCGCGTACGCGAACCCGAAGATGAACCGTCCCGGCCGCGCTGCCCGCAGGGTGGCCACTCCCAGCGCCCCCACTGTCGCGCCGACCCCGGCCGCACCAAGCAGGTATCCGTTTTCTGCCGGGCCGCCGCCGAGCACCTTGCTCGCCAGCACCGGCATCAGCACGATGTAGACGAACGCCAGGGACCCCGCCAGCGCCACGAGGATCAGCAGTGTGCGGACGACTTGATGACGGCGCACGTACGAGAGGCCCTCACGCAGATCATCCCACAGATGCGTGCGTACAATCCCCGTGGGCGCGCGGGTCAAACGCATGATCCACAGCGGATACAGGATGGCTAAAAATGAGACCGCGTTCAGCGCAAAACACCAGCCCGGTCCCACGGCCGCGTACACCAACCCCGCCAGGGGCGGGCCGACAACGCGGCTGGCGTTGAAGACGGTCGAGTTGAGCGCGACCGCGTTGCTGAGGTCTTCTCGTGGCACCAGGGAGGGGAGCATCGACTGTCGGCCGGGCGAGTCAAACGCCATCACGGTACCGTTCATCAGGGCCAGCGCATAGATTTCCCAGATGCGGATCCGCCCGGCAAAAGTCAGGACCGTCAGCACGACGGCCTGCAGCAGAAAGACCGTCTGGGTGACGAGGATGAGCCGGCGGCGGTCCATCCGGTCGGCGACCACGCCGCCGACGAGGGACAGTACGGTCGAGGGAAAGGAGAAGAAGAGCGTCACCAGACTGGTCGCCAGCGCAGACCGCGTGAGCTCCCACACCAGGTAGCTTTGGGCGGTGCTCTGCATCCAGGTGCCCACCTGCGACCCCAGCATCCCGGTCCAGAACAGCCGGTAGTTGCGGTGCCGGAAGGCGGAAAAGGTGGACAGCCGTGTCAGCGCCGCGATCATCGCGGCCGAGCGCGCAACCTCTGCAGCAGCGCTTCCACATCCCTCCGATAGATCCGATACACCTTGCCCAACTTGGCGGCGGGCAGCAGGCCGGCCCGGATGTACTTGTAGACGGTGACCTTATGCATCTGCAGGTAGGCGGCGGCCTGCTCGACTGTCAGAAGTTCTGGCTCCGGGGACACGCCTTGATCCGGCGGGCCGCCGTCGACGACCGAGGAGCGGGGCATCGTAGGGACTCCAGAGACTCAATCGGTTTGAATGACGAACGAGGTTAATCGTACGCCGCGGGCTGGGGATCCGTCAACCGCTGAACTTGGGAAGAGGGAAGAAGGTTGAAGGAAGAGGGAAGATGGACCTACGCGTCGTGTTCCTTCTTCCCTCTTCCTTCTTCCCTCTTCCCTTCGGTGTTGCTCCGCTTTTTCCAGACGACGTCCGATCGCCCGGCACGCGAGTTCGCCACGCGGGCCAGCACGAACAGCAGGTCGGAGAGGCGGTTGAGATACTGCAGCAGGCCGGCGCGCACGGGCTCTTTCCGGCCCAGCGTTACCAGCCGCCGTTCGGCGCGGCGGCAGACGGTGCGCGCGACGTGCAGCGCCGCGGCCAGTGACGTCCCGCCGGGAAGAATGAACTCGCGCAGCTGAGGCAGCGACGTCTGATAGCGATCGATGCTGTGCTCCAGCTGCTCGACCTCGGCGCTGTCAATGGCGGGAGCGCTGTCTGCGATGCCCGCCGGCGTGGCCAGTTCTGCCCCCAGATCGAACAGCCGGTGCTGGATGTCATCCAGCAGCGCGACGAGTTCAGCATCCTCGATCTGCGCACGCACGAACCCCAGATGGGCGTTGAGCTCATCGACGGCGCCATATGCTTCGACCCGCAGATGGTCTTTGGGCACCCGCCGGCCGCCGATCAATCCGGTCTCGCCGCGGTCACCCGTCCGAGTATAGATACGCGGCCCGGTGGATCCGCCGGCCGCGGCGGACCCAGACCGCACGCGCTTTGGGGTCACTCGGTGCCGCCGCCGGCGACCGCCGGCTCCCGCGCCGGCGCCGCGGCCGGCCGGCGCAGGTGATCCGCCAACCAGGTCACGATCCAGCGCAGCCGCTCGACGCGGTGGCTGGGCTGACCGACCCGCGAGAGATCATGGCTCTCATTCGGGAAACGCACGAACATCGTCTCGCGCCTCAACTTCTTGAGGGCGGCAAACAACTGCTCGGCCTCCTCGATCGGGCAGCGCAGGTCCTGCTCACTGTGCAGAATCAGCAGCGGCGTCGTGATTCGCTCGACGTACGCCAGCGGGGAGTGCTCCCAATACCAGGTCGGGGCATCCCACGGGTCGCCGGGAAATTCCCAGACTCCCTTCATGAACGCCAGGTCGCTCGTCCCCCACTGGCTGAGGTTGTTGCTGATCGACCGCATCGTCACCGCGGCTTTGAAGCGATCGGTGTGTCCGATGACCCAGTTGGTCATGAAGCCTCCGTAGCTGCCGCCAGCCACGCCCAGCCGGGTGGGATCGATGAATGAGAAGCGCGCGATCGCGTCATCGAGCCCGCGCATGATGTCTTCACAGTCCTTGCCGCCCCAGTCATGATGGGTCGCGGCCGTAAACTGCTGCCCGTATCCCTGGCTGCCGCGCGGGTTCGTATACACGACGGCAAACCCCTCGGCGGCCAGCAGCTGGAACTCATGGAAGAATGCCTCACCATACGCGCCGTGCGGCCCCCCGTGGATCTGCAGGACCGCCGGGTATCGCACGCCGTCGTGGAACTCCGCGGGTCGCATCACCCATCCCTCAACCGGCCAGCCGTCGGCGCCCTGGTACGTAAACCGCTCCGGCGCGCTCACCAGAACCTGGTCGAGGACCGTCTGGTTCACACGGGTGAGGCGGCGTTCCGCGGCGCGTCCGTCCAGCGGCACGACCCAGAGGTCACCCGGCGTCGCCGGGTCGGAGGCGGCGATCACGGCCACGTCACCGGTCCTTCTGATCGCCAAGCCGAAGATCTCGCGGCGCGCCGAGGTGAGCACGGTCACACCGCCGTGGCGGGCATCGACTACCCCCAGCTGGTTGGTCGCGCCCTCGGCAATAATCGCGAAGATCCGGCTGCCGTCGGCGGACCAGAGGGGGCCACCGATCTCAGGGTGGGCGCGCATATCGGTGATGACGTGATGCTCGAGGCTGCGGTCGAAGGCAGCGGTCAGGTTGACCGGATCTCCGCCCCCGGTAGAAACAATCCACACGGCAGTATTGGTCGCGCTCATGCACGCGTTGTCGTGTCCGTAGTACGCAATGAACCGCCCGTCCGGGGACCAGGCCGGAGAGGCGCTGGGTCCGACGGACTTTGTGAGTTGCCGGGGCTCCCCGCCCTCGACCGGGAAGATCCAGACATCCGTCACGTTGGCATAGTCGGCTTCCTCTGTCCGGTTGGCGACGCAGGAGAGATACCGGCCGTCGGGCGACCAGGCGGGATCGGCGTGGTCGAAGTCGCCGCTGCTGATCTGGTGTGGGGCACCCGCACCGAGGTCCGGCGCGGAATCGCCTTCGACCGGAACGCGAAAGAGATGTTTGTACCGGCCATCCCAGAACCCCTCGCCGTCATGCTTGTAGCGGACGCGGGTAATAACCTTGACGTCGCTTTTCGGATCATCGCGCACCGGTTTGCCCACGAATGCGAGGCTCCGCCCATCCGGCGCCCATACCAGGCCTGACGGATGATACGCCGCCCGGACGAGCAGCCGCGCCTCACCGCCGTCGGCGGGAATCACAAAAAGTTGTTTCGGACGCCTGGCCCCAGGCTCAGGCTTGCCCGTGCCGCGATCCGACAGAAACGCGATCCACCGACCATCGGGCGACCAGCGCGGCATGAAGTCGCGGTGCTCCCCGGCCGTGAACTGTCGAGGATCGCCCGCCCCGAGCTCCATCGAGGCGCCGCCGTCGACCGGCGCCACCCAGAGGTGTGAGCGGTAGGTATCCGCCTCGCCATCGACCACCGTCTGGACGAAGGCGATGCGTGATCCGTCGGAGCTGAGCTGCGGATCGCTCACCCACTTCAATGAGAGAAGGTCTTCGATCGTGATCTTACGTTTCGCCATGTTATTTCCCCCGTACACGGAGTGAATAGTGAATGGTGAATAGTGAGTAGGCAACTGCCACACCGCCGACTGGGCTTCTGGCTATTCACTATTCACTATTCACTATTCACTTCAATCATCGTCCATACGCCAGTCTCTCTGCGAGCATCGCCGGAAGCCCGGCGGCCAGCATCTTCTCCTGCGTCCGGGCCACGGAATACTCCAGCCTGATTAGCGTGGCGATGTGCTCGTCTGTATCCAACCACAAGTATGCCGCGCGCGGATCACCGTCCCGGGGCTGCCCGACACTGCCGGCGTTGATGATGTACCGCCGGTCGGACTGCAACTGCAGGGGCCGGTCGGGCAGCAATGGCTCGCCGATCACGGCTTCCCCCGCCTGCGTGAACACAGCGGGGACGTGCGTGTGGCCGACCAGACACAGCACAAACGGCGCGGCGTCGAAACTGGCCCGCGCGGTCGCGATGTCAAAGATGTACTCCTCGATGGGGTCGCGCACGCTTCCGTGGACGCACAGGAACCCGTCCGGTGTGGCCCGGCGGGGCAGGCCCTCCAGGTAGCCGCGCACCGGTTCAGTCAGTTGGCGCCGGGTCCAGACCACGGCTTCGTACGCGAACGGATTGAACTTCGCGGCAACGGCGTCCTGTGTCTCCAGCGCCGCAACGTCGTGATTGCCGACCACCGCCGCGCGCAACAAGGGGCGCACCCGCTCGACGCAGGGCACCGGATCCGGTCCATAACCGACAAAATCACCGAGGCAGACGACGGCGTCCGGCCGGCGGGCAGCGATATCCGCCAGCACGACGTCCAGCGCCTCCAAATTAGCGTGGATGTCGGAAATAATGGCGTATGGCATCCCAGGACAGTGAAAACGGCTGGAACGTAATGGTCTTCGGGATGCGGAGAAGCGGCTCCTGTGACGCGCGCCGGGGCCACGCACAGGAAGCGCTGATGCGCCACCGAATCACTTCGCACTGGTCCGCCATCGCCGGACCTGATCAGCAGTGATGACCTTCCTTCGACGCTGGCTGCGCGTCCCGATTCCACCTCGGATGCGCGCAAATGCGCAGAGCGACTTCCTTGCCGCCATCCTCTACGGGGCGTTTGGCGGCCTCACCCTTCCATTCATTCCGGTGATGGGGCGCCGGCTGGGCGCGACCCCGCTGCAGGTGTCGCTGCTCGTCGCCGCGCCGGCGATCGTGTTCCTGCTTTCCTTCTGGATCGTGAATGCCGTGCGGCCGGTGCCCCCCGTGCGCCTGGTGATGTGGCCCGCGCTGCTTGGCCGGCTGCTCTTTCTGTTCATGCCCTTGGTCAAGACTCCGGCGCCCTACGTCGTGCTCATCGTGCTGTACCATGCCGTGAACTCGATCAATACCCTCGGGTACGCGCAGGTAATGCGCGCGGTCTATCCCGCTGACGTGCGCGGCCGCATCATGGCGCTCGTGAAGGTCGGCATGGCCGCGTTCTGGGTGTTGGGATCCCTGGCCGGGGGCCAGCTGACGCAACTGGTTCCCTTCCAGTGGGTCTTTGCCGTCGCCGGCATCCTGGGGATGGCGAGTGCGCTGGTGTTCAGCCGGGTGCGCACACCCGATCGGATCGAATCGCCCGAGCACATCAACCCTGCCGTCACCTGGCGCATCCTCCGGACCGATGCCGCATTCCGCCCCTTCTTGCTGGCGTTCTTCGTCTATGGCTTCGGCGGATGGCTGATGAGCGCAGCGGTCCCCATACTCCTGGTAGACGACCTCCACGCCAGCAACTTCCAGGTCGGCCTGCTGGGCGCGGTGACCTCGGCCACGTGGATGCTGTCGTTCTACTCCTGGGGGAAGATGATCGACGAGCGGACCGCGACCAATACCACGAAGGTCGTGTTTGCCATCGGAACGTTGACGCCCTTCATCTACCTATTGAGCCCCAACGCGTGGGTGGTGCAGCTGGCGGGGATCACAGATGGCCTCACGTCGGCGGGAATCGACTTGGGCTGGCTGGCGGCGGTGCTCCATTACGCGCCACCCGGGCAGGTCTTGCCCTACGTCACGCTGTTCAACACCTTCGTGGGCATCCGCGCCGCTACCGCGCCGTTCATTGCCGGGGCCTTGATCCCCTCGATCGGGGCGCGGTGGATCTTCGGCGCCGCGGCCGTGGTGCAACTGATCGGCATGTTGCTCATGCGTCGAGTTTCGGCCCCACGCCCGGCCGAGGATGCGGTCCCACCCGGTCCACCCAGTACGGCGTGAGGATGGCGATGAGATCAGCCGGCCGCCTGCGCCACGTCTCCTTGTCGAGGATCCGCTCTCCCAGGTGCAGCCGCTCCCGTTGCACCTCCTCGTAAAATCGCCCCCAGAACGCATCTTCCGCATCGTCCAGCAGCGTCACCCGCCGGGCATCGACACGGACTTCCAGCCGGCACCGACCGCCGGAGAATACCACCCAGGCATCCTGACAGCCAAACTCGCGGCGCAAGATGTCACGCAGATGCGCCACCAGACGCCGCTGCTTGGGCCAGCGCACCGGCATGGTCAACCGGCGAGCCGACGCTCGAGATCGTCGAGGAACGCGCCGAGATACGCCGCCCCGATCTCGTCTGGATCGTCGAGCTCGGTCAGGGCGGCGCGGTCCACCAGCAGCGTCGCGGCAATATCCGCAACCATCGGGCGCAGGGTCTGAATGTAGGTCTGTACATGTTTCTGCCCTGACCGGGTATGCGGCACCGGAACCACAAACCCGCGCCGGCGCGCCCCCGGCGGCATGCGGCGTTCTGTGCGCATCATCATCACCTCGCCGTAGATGGGCGGGCTGGTCAGAATCGCCTTATCTGGGAACAGAAAACTCCGCGACCTTAGGGGATACCAGCCGCGCGAAATCGGCAGCCGCGACCGTCATCGTCTCGCGGTGGCTCCCGGCATTGAACACGATCGCCGGATCCTCGGTCAGCGCCCGGTCGGCCACAACGGGCACCTGGTACAGATTGGCGAACGGCGGCATGGCGCCGACCTCGCAGTCCGTGAACACGTTCGCGAACTCCTGCTCCCGCGCCAGCCGTGCGTCCTTCGCACCGAGGGCCGCCTTCAACTTCGGCATTTCGACGCGGTGCGGTGCGGGGAGCACCAGCGCGGTGAGTGCTCCGTCGATCATGGCCATGACCACCTTCGCCATCAGCCGGCCGGGGATGTGCTCCACGGCCGCGACCTCCTGGGCAGTGTACACCTCGGGATGGGATTGCACTTGATATTTGACCCCGTTCTCTCGGAAGTATCGCTCCAGACGTTCCCGACATGTCATACGCATCCCTCACAGTGATTCGTGACTTGTGATTCGTGATTCGCAGCCGCATCCTCCGACGGAGAAGGGCGCGATCGAGGCTCGAGAGCTACGTTGTGTGCGAATCACTAATCACGAATCACCAATCACATCAGTTAGTGTCCAAACGCGCCGGTCATGTAGGCGCGAAGGATCAGCAGCATCTGCGTCACGCATACGATCGCCAGGGAGCGGGGCTCTCGCAACGGCGCCGCGTTGCGCGTCATTGCCGCGCGGAGAAATCCTTGTGGCCGGAGGCCAAACTGCACGACCGCGCCGGCGGTGACGAGCACGCCGTACAGGAAGTGCAGAGACGTCTTGGGCCGCGCGCCGGCGACGGCCGCGACGACCCCGGTCGCAATCTGTACCGCCAGCACCACCAACACCAGAAGCAGCAGCGTCCAAAACGCACTACCCAGCGTAGACTGCCGGCGGCGATGCGCCACGATGGCCCAGGCAGTGAGCACGGCGTTCCCGGCGGCAGTGGCAGCGGTCAGAGACAAGAGTGCGTGGAGGGCGAGCAGTTGAGCCATGGGGTCAAGAGGGTAGCTGCCGGTCCCTGCAACGTCGCCCGCAACTCCACGCCCGGGCCGGCGGAGGGACATTTCCACGCGAATTCCGTCTCCCCCTCTCCCGTCTTGGGAGAGGGTTAACGCGAGAGGTCCCTTCCTGTCAAGCCGGCGTGAGCAGGCCGACCTCGCGAAGCTGCTCGAGGATCTGTTGCATCTTCGCGAAATCTCGGAACCCGCTGCTGAATTCCTCGGTGGTTTTGTACCCGATCTCTACGAACTTGTTCAGGGACACGAAAAAGGCGTATTGGATGGTACTGGCGATCGTCTCGGGGGCATCTCGATTCTTGTCGAGGTGCACATCGATGACGTCGATTTTCGGGATGAAATCGCTCCCGGCCCGGCCGGCCTTGGCTTCGGTCCGCAACAGATCCTCCAGGTTCTTGGTGGCGACCCAGTCCTTCGACATGACCATGGCGACATCCAGGTCGTACTCCAGGTCGCCGCTGCCGACGCAATGGTGCATGGTGGGGCGGATAAATTCAGAGATCTCCTCGGCCGGCTTTTCATCCAACCGGCACCCTTCCTTGTCCAGCGGCGAGATCGCAAACACCGGGCATCCCAGTTCCAGGCTGAGGTCGGCCAGCTTCGCTGAGATCAGATCGGTCCGGGTCTTCTCATCGTGCACATTCTCTTCCAGGGGTACTCGCTGCAGGTAGTCGAGAAAGATGACGCAGGCGTCCGTTTGAAACGCATGCATCATATTGTGGGCTCGTGCTTTGATGCGCTCGATGGTGTCCCGGCGCCCGGCCTCAAACAGGAACAGCGTGCTGAGCGCAGGATCCATCTTCGCCCACACGTCCTTCACCCGTCCCCGGATCTGTGGTGACCTCGACGCGGCGGAGAGCAGCGTGGCCGGGTTGACCAGCGCCTCCTTGCCCAGCAGGCGCGCGAACAGCACCCGGCTGGTCTGTTCCCAGGAGTAGTACAGCACTGGGACCTTGTACTGCCCCGCGATGTTTGACGCCAGCTCCAGCGCGAGGTTCGTCTTGCCCCGCCGCGGCGCCCCGGCCAACCCGTAGTAGAAACCCGGACGCAAACCGGAGAGCGCTTCGCTGAGCCGGTCGAACGGTGAGAGCGCGTACCCCAACGTCGCTCCCGCCTGCCCTTCGAGGATCTCGCGGACGATGTGGCCACCCAACTGATTCGCCGGTGGGGTGTTGCGCGCCATCCGCTGTTGCTGGATATCAAAGAGCGTGGGAACGATCTGCCCCACGAAGTCGACGAGGTCCTTGCCCTCGCTGCGCTCCTGCTCAAGATAGTTGGTGATGGCGGTCCCGACCTCAACCAGCCGCAGCCGTGCCGACCGCGCCTTGAGCAGATCGACGTACGCCATTACCCGCGCCGCGTCGGGTTCCTGGGTAGCTTCGACGGCGTCGACGAACCGTTTCATCTCCGGGGACAGCGTGCCGCGCTCGCCGAGCAACCCCCGCACGGTCACCGGTTCCAACGGCGCATCTTTTTGCTCGTAGATATCGGTAAGAGTCTTGGCCAACGTCCGCCCAAGTGTGTGGGGCATCAGATCGGGGCGAAACCCCGCTTCCAACGCCTTGCCCAGTAGTAACCGGTCGCGGATAAATCCAGCCAGGAGGGTTCGTTCAATGACCGCAGCTTCTTCCACGGCGCCCACCCCGAAGGTATCAGACTCGCACAGGGTCTATGCCCGTCCGTGACAGTGGGGTAGACGCACCGGTAGTACGGTAGCCGTCAGGAGTCGGCAGTCGGCAGTCAACCGCGAGGAGTTCGGCGGTTCCGCACGACGGTGACACGCTGGAACGTCCCGATCGCAGCATCGCAGGCCCAACTGCCATCTGGAAGACGTCGCTCCCCGGACGGGAGTGAGAGATTGAGACCGGTCAGCCGTAGCCGTGGTCGTCCCGCTTCGAGCACTGTGACCTCAGGCATGCGCCCGCCGAGGAGTTTCGAGAGCGCGAACGGTGCAAACGTCACACTGCTCAACCCGATGGTGCACGAGCCGATGGCGAGTCTGTCTGCGTACGCCGCGATCCTCCCGTGCGCGTCCACCAGCGTCGCACCACGAAACCCGATCGACCGCTTCGCCATCGACGTTCCTTGTTTGGGTTTCGGCACGCTGATATAATTCAGGATGCGTACTATGACTCATCCCTGTGCGTGCCCTGAACCGCTCGCGGTGCTGCGATGCATTCCCGGGACAGAGCGAGTGGTTCGAGGCTCGGATTCAGGGCTGCGCCCGTAGCTCAGCGGATAGAGCGTCGGCCTCCGGAGCCGAAGGTCTGGGGTTCAAATCCCTACGGGCGCGCCACCTTCATTGATTAAACCCATCCGACTTTGCGCGCGAGTCAGATTTGAACCCCAGACCTGAGGGGGTGCGGGGGAAAGATTCCCCCGCGATACCGCTTTAGGGGGCAGCGAGCACTCAGTTCATCACGGCCGAAGCATGATACAACGTTGCGAGCGATCAGGGGGATAGCATCCCCCTGAGGAGGGAGCCGGCCTCGCCCTTATCTGTTCCTTCGAATGCACCTTCTGCCGGGACTGTGCAGAAAGTGTGCTTTCCGGGCGTTGTCCGAACTGCGGGGGCGAACTCGTGCGACGACCCGTTCGACCCCTCCGACAACTCGCGCAGTATCCACCCTCAAACGAAAGAATATTTGTGCGCGAGGGGTGTCAACCGCGCCCAGCAAGTTAAGCCGGCCTACCGGCGCTTGGTCCGTCAACCCACTCTTGATCTTCTGGTGGGTCGCGGCGGCCACTATTTGCGCGGCCGACCCACGAACACGAATCGGAACCCCAGGCCCAAGCCCGAGCAGTTCGTCATCCTCGCCGGAAGCTATGATGGTGGCTGCTTTGTGGTGCATGAGTGCCC
>VBAL01000059.1 GCA_005888595.1 Candidatus Segetimicrobium genomatis | reverse complement strand
CATCGAGGTGCGCAAGACCGCGGGCAAGCTTGCGCAACTGACGGCGATCACCGGCGCGCCGAAGCTGCTGAGCGGCAGTGTTGGGATCGGGCACACCCGGTGGGCGACTCATGGCCTGCCGACCGACGCGAATGCCCATCCTCACAGTGACTGCGACGGCCATGTCGTGGTCATCCACAACGGGATCATAGAGAACTTCTTGTCGCTGAGAGAAGATCTGCAGGCACGGGGCCACACGTTTCGGTCGGACACCGACACGGAAGTCATTGCCCACCTCATTGAAGAAGAACTGCAAGGGCCGGAAACACGGAAACGCGGAAACGCGGAAGCGCGACCGTCACGAATCACGAATCACGAATCACGATGGTCCCGCTGGAAGAGGCTGTGCGCCGGGCCCTGCAGCACACGCGGGGGGCTTACGCGATTGTTGTGCTCTGCAGTGACCAGCCGGATCGAATCGTGGCAGTCCGGCAGATCAGCCCGTTGGTCATTGGACTGGGCGAGGGGGAGACTCTTCTGGCGTCGGACATCCCCGCTTTGCTGTCGTACACACGGGACGTGCTCATCATCGAGGATGGAGAGATGGCGGTGATCACCGCCAGGGGCGCAACGGTGCAGCGGCTGGACGGCGCGGCGGTGGCGAAGGAGCCGATGCGCATTACCTGGGACGCTGAGATGGCTGAGAAGGGCGGCTACCCTCACTTCATGCTGAAGGAGATTCATGAACAGCCCCGCGCCCTGCAGGAGACGATGATGGGGCGTCTGGACTCGCCGGGGGCTCCTGAACTCGACGGCGTTTCGTACACGTCAGAGTTTGTCCGTGGCTTGCGAAAACTTTGGATCACGGCTTGTGGCACGGCGTATCACGCCGGGCTGGTGGGCCGATGGGTCATCGAGCACTGGGCGCAGATTCCGGTCGAGCCGGAGCTGGCGTCTGAGCTGCGCTACCGGCATCCGCTGATCGACCCCAACGCGATGGCAGTCGCGATCAGCCAGTCCGGAGAGACCGCGGATACTCTCGCTGCCGCGCGGGAGGCGCGGAAGCGTGGGGCGCGGCTTGCGGCAATCACCAACGTGGTCGGCAGCACGCTCAGCCGCGAGGCCGACGACGTTTTGTACGTGCGCGCTGGTCCGGAGATCGCCGTCGCCAGCAGCAAAGCATACATCACGATGCTGGTGGCGCTGCAGATGCTGGCTCTGGACCTCGGTCTGCGCCGCGGCACCATGGCCACGGCGCGGGCAGCGCAGATCATCTCCGCGCTGAAGGCGCTACCCGGCAAGGCGCAAGAGGTGCTGCTCCGAGAAGGCGAGGTGGAGTCACTGGCCGGCCGCCTGGCCGACCGGGGCCACATGTTCTTTATCGGACGGGGGTTGGACTACGCCGTGGCACAGGAGGGGTCGCTCAAGCTGAAGGAGATCTCGTACCTCCACTCTGAGGCCCTGGCAGCCGGCGAGCTCAAGCACGGGACGCTGGCGCTGGTCACCCCGGGAGTACCGGTATTCGCCCTGGTGACCCAGCGGCACGTCTACGAGAAGACCCTGTCCAACATCCAGGAGGTGAAGGCGCGCGGCGGGCTGGTTATCGCGGTGGCCTACGACAGCGATACCGAGATCACGAAGCATGCCGAGGTCGTGTTGCGCATCCCCGACACGGATGACGATCTCGCTCCGGTCCTCTCGATCATCCCGCTGCAATTGTTCGCTTACTATGTCGCGCGCGAACGGGGGAATGACATAGACCAACCGCGAAACCTGGCGAAGAGTGTGACGGTCGAATAACCACTACAACGTCTACTACGTCTACAAGGTCTACAATGTCTCAGGATTGGCCATGGGGTAGACCTAGTAGACCTTGTAGACTTTGAAGACCTGGTAGACGCAGTTGGGTGGTCGAAGTGGTCGACGATGAGCTGATCAAAATTCTGGCATGTCCCTTGGACAAGGCTCCGGTTAAGCTGGAGGGCGATCGGATAGTTTGCAGCCGGTGCGGGCGCCGCTATCCGGTCCGAGACGGGATTCCGGTGATGCTGATCGACGAGGCGGAGTTACCGGCCTGAGCGGCGACGTGATTCGTGATTCGTGACTCGTGACCGAGGAGCTTCAATGCAGGTTCGAGGTGTGGGGATCGATATTGTGGAGGTGCGGCGGATCGAGCAGGCGCTCGACCGGTGGGGTGACGCCTTCGTGACCCGCATCTTTACAACAGCAGAAGATGAACGGGCGAAGCCTCCCCACGCGCGAAGCGCGCGGCTGGCCGCCCGCTTTGCGGCCAAGGAAGCCGTCATGAAGGCGCTGGGCCTGGGCTGGCGGGCGATGGGCTGGCGGGAAATCGAGATCCTCAACGACCCGCTGGGCAAACCTACCGTCACGCTGCGTGGGGGCGCGCAGCGGGCGGCAGAACGGCAGGGAATCGCCGCGGTCCACGTTTCGCTCTCCCACACGCGCGCCCTCGCCTTTGCCAGCGCCCTCGCAATCTCGCACCCGCCTGCTCGATAGACCCCATCTCCAAAATGTCGATTTAGTTTGTCGCGCGCGTACGTGTTCTTCGGCGCGCATCCGCCCAACCGACACCGGCTCCGGTTGCCACCCGGAGCCGATCGGCGAGCTGCGCCTGATGATACTGAATGTGGCGAATGTTGACGATCTGGTGCTCCATCTTGGGAACCTTGTACCAGCTGAACCCGCTCCGTGGATTGGTCAGGTCGAGCGCGTCGACGGCATCGTCAACCATTGCCCTGCAGAGGCTCCAATAGGCCAGCACCTCCGCCTTGGCATACGGTCGCCTGCTCCCGTTCATGGGTTTGTCCATGTGTTGGATTCCCGGCTGGTGGTGTTCCCAAGGAGAAAAGATCCGGTTATTCGCCTGGAGATACAGATGTGTGTAGTAGAGCGTGTGGTAGGCGATCCGCCAGAATTGATTGGCATGACCGCCGCTGCTGGTCCACAGATTGTCCGGACAGCGCCGAATGGCTGTCCGTAGCATCGAAAGGGAGGCGTGGTACTGGCTCTTTAACGCGGACCGGAGTGCCTCCATTGAAATGGTACTGCTGGCCGAGCGTTTCCGCTGATCCATGGCACAACTCCCCTGGTGAGAATCCTGCAGGATCGCGTCCAGGTCCTGCCGCCGCGTTTCTTTGGATCAAGTAGACCAGGAAGACCAGCGTCTGCAATGGAAACCTGTCAGGGTCCTGGCCGTTAGGTCAAACTGAGGATCCATCAGGGGTGCATCGGTATGAAGGGTCTTGTGCTGAACGCAGAGTGGGATCCGCGTCCTAATTACACGATCACGGACTCGGAGCGTACCACCCGGAAGGCGATCACGGGCAGCAGCGTGTGGCGCAGGCCACGCGTCGCCATAGAAACAGTGCCCGACCCAAAACTGGGGCCTCGCGAGGTGCTCATCCGGCCGCGGGCGTGCGGCGTATGCGGCTCGGACGTGCACTTCTACGAGACGGACAAAGAAGGGTACATGCTCTATCCCGGCCTCACCCGCTTCCCGGTCGTGATTGGCCATGAGTTCTCCGGCGAAGTGACGGAGGTGGGGAAGGACGTGCGGGATTTGCGGCGCGGGGACATGGTGACCTGCGAGGAGATGATCTGGTGCGGCGAATGCACCCCCTGCCGCGACGGGTACCCGAACCAGTGCCAGCGGTTGGAGGAGATCGGCTTCACCATCAACGGCGCCCAGGCCGACCTGATCGCCGTCGATGCCAAATACTGCTGGAAGATCAACGCGCTGGCGGATCGCTACGGCAGCGTGGAGTGGGCCTACGAGGCCGGCGCGCTCTGTGAGCCAACCAGCGTCGCCTACAACGCCATGTTCACGCGCGCCGGAGGCTTCCGGCCTGGGGGCCATGTCACCGTCTTCGGCACCGGCCCGATCGGGTTCGCGGCAATCGCGCTGGCGCGCGCAGCCGGGGCGGCCAAGATCGTCGCGTTTGAAGTCTCTCCAATGCGGGCGGAGCTGGCCAGAAGGGTTGGGGCGGATATCGTCCTCAATCCCGTCGAACTGCAGCAAAAGGGCTCCCCGGCGCGGGCGTCGATCATGGAGCTGACCGAGGGGGAGGGCGCCGCGATGCACGTCGAGGCGGCCGGCGCTCCGTCGAAGACGGTGCCCGAAATGGAAGAGTCCCTGGCCGTGGGCGGCAAGATCGTGATCATCGGCCGGGCTGCCGAGCGTACGCCGATCTACCTGGAGCACTTCCAGACGCACGCTGCGCAAATCTACGGTGCGCAGGGTCACTCCGGCTACGGCAACTTTCCCAACGTCATCAAGCTCATGGCCGCAGGCCGAATCGATCTCACCCCCATCATCACCAGCCGCTTCGGCTTGACCGACAGTGTGGAGGCCATCAAGAAGGCGACCAAGCGCGAAGACGGCAAGATCATGATCCGTTCCTAACCAAGAAACAGTCTACCCGGTCTTCCCTGTCTTCCCGGTCGACCGCAAGATGGACAAAGCAGTGAGACTGGGAAGACTGGGTGGACCGGGAAGACTAGAGGTGTAGTTGTAAATGCAGGCCGCGGTGTTCGAAGGCGAAGGCCGGCTGGTCGTCCGGGACGTCGAGCCGCCGGAACTGGGGGCTCCTGACGATGTCCTGCTGGCGGTGCGGGCGGCGGGGATCTGCGGGACCGACGTTCACATCCTGGCCGTGCCTCCGGGACACCCGGCAACCCCCGGCGTCATCATGGGACACGAATATGCGGCGGATGTCGCTGCGATAGGAGCCCGCGTCGATCATGTCGCACCCGGTGACCGGGTCGTGGTGGATCCGAGCATCTGGTGTGGGAGCTGTCCCTACTGCCAGATGGGCCTGACAAATCTGTGCGATCGGATGACCGGCATCGGGATCTTCCGACACGGGGGATTCGCGCCTCTCAGCGTCGTACCGGCCCGCGCGGTGTACCGGATTTCCGCCAACGTGCCGTCGGAAATCGCAGCCCTGGCCGAACCCCTTGCGGATGTCTTAAACGGGGTCCGAAAACTGGCGGTGGTCCCCGGTGAATCGGCGCTCGTGTTGGGGGCTGGGCCGATCGGGTTGCTGTTCACGCTGGTCCTGCGGGCGGCCGGGGTGAGTCCGCTCCTGGTGGCTGAGGTCGCGGGTTTTCGCGCGGCGCAGGCGCGCGCATGCGGGGCCGATCTGATCATCAATCCCCGTCAAGAGGACCTCGCCGCAGTGGTCCGTGGGGAAACGCGCCTGGGCGCCGACATCGTCGTCGACGCGGTCGGGTCCCTGCTGGAAGATGGACTGCGCTGCGTGCGCAAGGGTGGTCGGGTCCTGCTCTTCGGCATGCACGAGCACGCCCGGCCCACAGTGAAGCAGTACGACGTGACCAAGTATGAGCTTCAGATTCTCGGCACGTACATTGCGCGGGGGACGTTTCCCCAGGCCGTCCGGCTCCTCGAGGCCGGCCGGCTGGACTTTGGCCGGCTGGTGACCCACCGCGTACCGCTGCGTGACATCCACCACGGTATCGACCTCTTGCGCCGCGGCGAGGCCGTGAAAGTCGCGGTGTTCCCGGAGGCATGATCATGCCTGCCCTGGTGGAGATGCGGCAGATTGCGAAGACCTTCGGCCCAGTCGTGGCATTGAACGGCGTCGATTTCACCGTACACACCGACGAAGTGGTGGGCCTGGTGGGGGACAACGGGGCTGGGAAGTCGACGCTGATGAAGATCCTGACCGGTGTGCATCAGCCGGACGCGGGGGAGGTCTGGCTCGCTGGAACGCGTGTACACTTTCATTCCCCCCTGGAGTCGCGGCGCAACGGCATCGAGATGGTGTATCAGGACCTGGGCCTGGCTGAAAACCTGAACGCCATTGCGAACATCTTCCTGGGACGCGAACTCACCCGTCGTACCGGCGGGCTGCGGCTGCTGAGCGAAGGCGAGATGGAACGCCAGGGACGGCGGCACCTCGACGGGCTGCAGATTTCTCTGCCCTCCGTCTTCCTCCCCGTGGAACGCCTGTCCGGCGGGCAGCGGCAATCGGTGGCTATTGCCCGGGCGACGGCGTTCCGGGCGCAGCTGGTCATTATG
The DNA here is from genome assembly GCA_005888595.1 of Candidatus Segetimicrobium genomatis. Classification (GTDB taxonomy): domain Bacteria; phylum Sysuimicrobiota; class Sysuimicrobiia; order Sysuimicrobiales; family Kaftiobacteriaceae; genus Telluricultor. Next base: position 8,926 of record VBAL01000059.1, on the reverse strand, counting down.
GACGAACCGGCGGCGAGCCTCGCCGTCACAGAAGCGGCCAAGGTGTTGGCGCTCATTAAGCGCCTGCGCGAGCAGGGGGTCTCGGTCGTGCTGATCAGCCACAGGCTGCAGGACGTGTTCGACGTGTCCGACCGCATTGTGGTGCTCAATCGGGGGAGCAAGGTCGGTGATCTGCGCCGGCAGGACACAACGATGGAGGACGTCGTGGGATTGATCGTTGGGAAAAGCGCGTGATGCAGCTGGAGGGAGCGCCGTCGGCCAAGGCGGCCATCGTCCGGCGCCTGGCGCCGTCCCACGCCGCGGTGGGACGCTTTGGGTTGATCCTGGTGATGGCGTTGATGATGGCGATCCTGACCATCCTGCAGCCGGCCTATTTCCTGACCCGCGAGAACCTGACGAACATTGCACGGCAGATCAGCAGCAACGCCATCCTGGCACTCGGGGAATTCGCGGTCATCGTCACCGCCGGTATCGATCTCTCCGTGGGTTCCGTGATGGGGCTGTCGATGATTGTCCTGGCGCTCGCGGTGCATGCAGATTGGGCCGCAGGGCTGGCCGCACTCGCCGCATTGTGCGCGGGGCTGGGGGTGGGATTGATCAACGGCCTCGCGCTCACCCGTCTCCATCTGCCTCACCCCTTCATCGCCACCCTGGCCACCTTGAACATCGCGCGGGGGGCAACGTACCTGCTGTCCGGCGGGGTCCCCATCTCCGGCATCCCCAGGGCGGTGCGGTTGTGGGGAGCCGAGGACATCACACTGTTCGGGGGCACATCATTTCCCATTGATTTTCCGATCTCGTTTCTCATCGTGATTGCCCTCTACTTCGCCGTGTGGGTGTTTCTCACGAAAACGAGCACAGGCCGGCACATCTACGCCATCGGCGGCAGTCCCAAGGCCGCCCAATACGCCGGCATCAACATCTCCCGCAACCTGACGCTCGTCTACGCCCTCTCCGGCGCCCTCGCCGGCGTCGCGGGGGTCTTGCTGGCCGGGCGCGTGAACTCTGGATATCCGACCGCGGGGACGGGCGCCGAGCTCGATGCCATTGCGGCGGTGATCATCGGGGGCGCGAGCTTCTTTGGCGGCCGGGGGACCGCCGGTGGGGTGTTCATCGGCGCGGTCATCATGGGGTTGCTGCGAAACGGGTTGAACCTGATGAATGTCTCCGTGTTCTGGCAGCAAGTGCTGCTGGGGTTCATCATCCTGCTGGCGGTATACCTCGACGTGTTGCGCCGTCGGGCCATGCGGTTAGAGGGCTAGTGCCGTACCAACTTGATAGTTAGGCCTTGCACCGAGCGGCGGCAAAGGTGCTGAGAACAGCAAGCGCGACGAATCAAGTTGGTACGGCACTGGTGGTGCGATCTGGGCGTGGTGAAAGGGGTGAGATCTTCTCGCACTAAGATCGAAAGGTCCGTACAACATACAGAGGAGGCCAGAACCATGATGGTACGTAGGATCACAGGCATCGTCGGAACAGTGCTGCTCACACTCGCGTTGCTCGGGCCGGGCGTCAGTGCAGGCGCGGCCAAGTACACGATCTTGCTGAGCATGAAGGGACCGGGTTCGGGGAACCCGTTCTGGGCGGCCGTGGAGCGGGGGGCGCGAGACACCGCCAAAGCGCTGGGGGTGAACCTGGTCGTCCTGGCGCCTCCGGCGGAGACCGATGTCCAGGCCCAGATCGGCCAGATTGAGGATCAGATCGCGAAGCGGGTCAGCGCGATTGTGGTCGCGCCGACCGATGTGAGTGCGCTCAACACCACATTCGACAAGGCGCGCGCGCAGAAGATTCCCGTGCTCTTCGTCGACACCGACGGTACGTGGCGATCCAAACTCACGTTCATCGGTACCGACAACCGGGCCGGAGGCGTGCTGGGAGGCAAGTTCCTCTGCGGGGCGTTCAAGGGGAAGGGCGACGTCGCCATCATCACCGGCGTCATGACCACGCAGAGCATTCGCTCTCGTGTGGAAGGGGCGCGCGCGGCCATGAAGAGCTGCGGCCTGCGCGTCGTCGCGGAACTCCCCGCCAACAGCGACCGGGCGTTGGGACAGCAGGTCATGGAGGACATCCTCACGTCCAAGCCCACGGTGAAGGGGATCTTCGCGGCGAACGACCTGATGGCGCTGGGCGCGGCCGAGGCGGTGACCTCGCGCGGGAAGACCGGCAAAGTCCTGATCGTCGGGTTTGATGCCATTCCCGAAGCGGCGCAAGCCATCCTCAGCGGCACGATGGCGGCGAGTGTCGCGCAGAGCCCATACAACATGGGGAAGTTCGGGGTCCAGAATGCGCTGAGAGCCCTGACGAAAAAGAGCGTGGCCAAGCGGATCGACACGGGAACGGTCTTGGTCACCAAGAAGAACGCGGCCGAGTATGCCAAGTAGCATTCCGGATGCATCCTAAGGAGGCAAGCGCATGAAGACCGGCAGGGCGAAGCTAGCCGTACTGATGCTCGGTATCCTGATCCTGACCTCCACCGCGATCGCGGGGCCTGGGCTTCCGCCCAAGCCGGCCAAGTTGACCATGGCTGTCGTGGCCGGCGGCGAGACCAAAGGGCTGAAAGCCATCCTCCCGACGTGGGAGCGCGAGATGGGGGTGAAGGTCGAGCTCGTCGAGTTCCCCTATCCTACACTGTATGAGAAACTCGTGACGGCCTTTCAGGCCAACGCGTCCACCTTCGATCTCCTGATCGCCGACGATCCATGGATGCCGAAGTTTGGCTCGGAATCGTGGCTGGTCCCGCTTGACTCGACCTTCGGCTACAAGCGCGACAACGACATCTTCCCCGTGGTCTACGACCTGGGCTCCTGGCCGCCGCCGCGGGGACCCGTGCCGCCGGGTGAAAGCAGCAAGGCACGCCACCTGTACGCCATCACGCTGGTCGGCAACGTGGAGTTCTTCATGTACCGCAAAGACCTCGTCTCCGCCCCCAACACCTGGGACGATGTCGTGGCGAACGCGAAGAAGGTCAACGATTCCAGCAAGCCATTCTACGGGTTTGTGATCCGCGGCGCGAAGGGCAATCCGGTCATCTCGGAGTTTACACCGGTGCTCCTGTCGTTCGGCGCGCGGATCTTCGACAATAACTGGCGCGTCATCCTGAACTCCAAAGCCGCTATCGACGCGCTCACGTTCTTCACCAAGACGCTCAAGTCGTACGCGCCGCCGGGGGTCGCCAACTATGACGCCGCGGAGCGTGCGCGAGAAATTGCCACCGGCCGCGCGGCCCAGGGCTTTATCTGGCCGGCCGAGATCACCGATATCGTCGAGAACCCGTCGGTGTCACAGGTCGTTGGGAAATTGGGCTACACACTGGCGCCCGCGGGTCCCGGCGGCAAGCACGCGCCGCTGATCGGGAACTGGCTGCTGGCCATCCCGAAGGGCAGCAAGAACCAGCGGTGGGCCTACGAGTTCATCCTGTGGGCCACCAGCGCCAAGATGCAAAAGCCGTATGCGATGGGCGGCGGCATCCCCTTCCGCAAGTCGGTGCTGCTGGATGCTCAGATGAACAAGACGTTCCCGTTCTTCAAGGCGATGGCGGACTCGCTCGCCGCACCGGCGGAGTGGCGCCCGCGGACGTCGGAGTGGTTTGCGGTGGAGGCCATCCTAGGTACGCACGTCAACGCCGCACTGGCGGGCGTGGAGACGCCAGACGAGGCCATCACCAAGGCGGCGCGAGAGATTGAGCAGCACATGAAGGAGGCCGGCTACTATCGCTGAGGTTGGGGCCCGGGGGCTTGCGGCTCCCGGGCCTCTTCCTGCCCGCGCGATGCGGCATTGGACACCGTATCTGCTGGTGGCGCCACCGGTGGTGGTGCTGGCGTCACTGGTCATCTATCCGCTCCTGTACAACGTCAGCCTCAGCCTGCGCAATTACCGCACCGGTGAGTTCGTCGGGCTGCACAACTTTGCGCGGGCCCTTGATGACCCGCAGTTCTTTGCCTCGCTGCGGGCGACGGCCGTCTACGTGTCCGGGACGCTGGTGATCGAGGTCCTCCTCGGCCTGGCGCTGGCCCTGCTTGTGCATCGTACGATCCGCAGCGGGTGGGCGCGCACGCTGGTCTATCTGCTGTTCCTTATTCCGATGGTGACGCCTCCGATCGCGGCCGGGGTGATCGCCCGGCTCATCTACACGCCGACCTACGGCGTGCTGAACGTGCTGCTGGAGCGCGTGGGTTTGATTCGTACGGACATTCTGTGGCTGTCGGAACCGCTCACCGCCATGTTCGCGGTGATCAGCGTCGATGTGTGGCAGTGGATGCCGTTCGTGTTCCTCGTCTGTTTTGCCGGGTTGCAGGCCGTGCCGATCGATACCGCCGAGGCGGCCCGCGTCGATGGGGCCGACGGATGGCGGCTGTTCCGGCACATTGAGTACCCCTATCTGCGCTCGTTGCTGCTGCTGGTCATGGTGTTCCGATTCACCGATACCTTCCGCGTGTTCGATCACGTGCAGGTCCTGACCGGCGGCGGACCCGGGGCGACGACCGAGTTCTTGAGTTTGTACCTCTACCTGATCGCGTTCAAGTTCTTCAACCTGAGCTATGCGGCGGCGCTGTCCCTGTTCGTACTCTTCGTGACCTCGGTGGCGTTCTCGGTGCTCAGCCGCTACCTGGGCCGTGAGGTGAGCGAATGAGGCGGCGCGTGTCGCCCTGGCAGGTCGCCGCCGTAGCGGTGCTGGTCGTGTTGACCGTGCTGTATCTCTTCCCGTTTTACTGGATGGTCGTCACGGCCCTGAAACCGCTGGTGGAGTTCTACCGGTTCCCGCCGACGCTGCTGCCCGTCCACGCGACGGTGGAGCCGTTTCTCTCGGTCCTGTTCGCGCGAGGCTACCTGGTGCTGCTGCGCAACAGTCTGGTGGCCTGCCTGACGGCCGTCGCCGCGGGGATGGTCGTGGCAATGCTGATCGCCTACCCGGTGACCCGGTTCCCGGTCCCGCTCGCCTTCCGCCGGGGGCTGATGAACTGGGTCCTCAGCCTGCGTTTCCTGCCGCCCATCGTCGTGGTCATCCCATTTTTCGATATCGTGCGAAAGCTGGGCCTGTACGATAGCCTGCTGTCGCTGGTGCTGTTGTATACGGTGTTCAGCCTGCCGCTGACCACGTGGATGTTGCGGGGCTTCCTGCTGGAAGTGCCGATGGAAATCGAGGAGGCGGCGCTGGTCGACGGCGCGGGCCGCTTCTATGCGTTCTTCAAGATCCTGCTCCCGCAGCTTGCCCCGGCGCTGCTGGCCACCGGCGTGATCACATTCGCGCTGGCCTGGAGCGAGTTCATGTTCGCCTTCATCCTCAGCGCCACGCCGCGGTCGCAGACGTTCCCCATCGGCGTGGCCAGCCTGGTGACGCAGTTCGAGATCATCTGGAACGAGATGGCGGCCGTGGGAACGATCGCCGCTGTGGTGCCCATCTTACTGCTGCTGTTCGCCAGGCGCTACGTCCTGGTGGCGCTGACGTTTGGAGCTGTGAGGGAGAAAGCATGACGAGTGAATAGTGAATAGTGAATAGTGAAGACGCCCAACGATCCGTTGTGCTGCCAGGTGCTTGGCGGTTAGCTATTTACTAATCACCATTCACTATTCACTGCACTTGGCGCTTTCTGGCGGAGAACAAGGACCATGACGGTTAGGGTGGGCATTCTTGGCTGCGGCTTCATCGGGCGCATCCACGCGCTGGATCTGAAGTCCGACTCGCGCGTCGCCCTGGTGGGTGTCGCCGACACCCTACCGCAGGCGGCACAGCGGCTGGCGGCGGAGGTGAATACGAAACCCCTGCCGTCCCTGGAGGCGCTGCTGGACGCGGGCATCGAGGCGCTGTATGTGTGCACGCCCAATACGCTCCACCTCGAGCCCGTCCTGCGGGGTCTTGCGGCCGGCGTTCACGTCTTCTCCGAGAAGCCGATGGCGACGTCGCTGGCCGACGCCTGGGAGATCCGGGAGGCCGCCAGGCGCGCGCGGAAGATCTACCAGCTGGGATTCAACCGGCGTTTCGCCAACGTCTACCGGTTTGCCAAGCAGATGATCGACGAAGGGCGTATCACGCCGCTGCTGGCCCAGCTGAAGCACAACCGGGGGGAACTGAAGCAGCCGCCCTGGACGGCCGACCCGTCGGTCACCGGCGGCTACCTGTATGAAACACCCGTGCATCTTTTTGACATGAGCCGCTTCCTGTTGGGTGACGTGGTCGAACTCCAGGGCTGGGCGCGGCGCAGCGTCTACCAGGAACTGGATGGATTCGTGGTGCTGCTGCGCTGTGCCGGCGGCGCGGTCGCCTCGTTCACCAGTGTGGCCCACACCAGTTGGCTGTTTCCGTATGAGCGCGTCGAGATCTACGGCGCACACAAGACCGTGGTGACCGAAGAGCTTGAGCGCGCCTGGTTCTCTCCCGGCACGCGGGATCAGGTCGAGGCCGTGGACTGCTTCCAGATGCCCTTTGAGCAGAAATGGGGCTACGCGATGGAAGATCGCTTCTTCATTGATGCGTGCCTGGGCGAGCGGCCGCCGGCGGTGACGGCAGATGACGGATACAAAGCGACAGAATTGGTCGAAGCATGCTATCAGGCTGTGAAGTCCGAACAGAAAGTGACCTTACCGTTGCCAGATCCGAAAACTGCGTGATTGGTGATTCGTGATTAGTGATTCGTAACTACTGTGGGTCCATGGTAATGATCGGGCCGAATCACGAATCACCAATCACTGAGAGTGGCTACCGGCTTATGCGCTTTCGTCTCTTAGTCGCGGATATCGACGGCACCCTTGTGACGTCCGATCGCAAGATTACGCCGCGGGTGCTGGACGCAGTGCGTGCGGCGCAGCGAAAGGGCGTGCGGGTGTGCCTGGCCACCGGCCGCATCTGGCCGTCGGCCCAGACGTACTTTCAGCAACTGGGCGCGGATCCTCCGGCCATCTTGTACAACGGAGGGTTAGTGTACGACTTTCGCACCGACACGGTCCTCCGCCGGGTCCCGCTGGACTACGAGGAGGCCCGGGCGGTGCTGGAGCGGTTGCGGGAGTTTCCCACCGTGCAGCCACACCTCTACGTCGGCGACCGGGTCTACACCGGGCGCCGGAGCCAGGACACGCAGCGCTATCAGCGTAAGGATAGCCTCGAGGTCGAAGAGGTGGGCGACCTCGTCGCCTTCCTGCCGCGTGAGCCGATGAAAATTCTGGTGATTGGAAGCCGGTCCGATCTCCTGAAGTTGAAGGACCGGATCGCCCAGTTGCCCATTTCGATCAATGCCGTCTTTTCCGAGGACACGTTTCTGGAAATCTTGCCGCGGGGGAACTCCAAAGGCTCGGCGCTGGAATTCATGGCGCAGCACTTGGGAATCCCCCTGTCCGAGATTGTTGCCGTCGGCGACAACCTCAACGACCTGGAGATGATCCGCGCGGCCGGCCTGGGCGTGGCGATGGGCAATGCGCCGGCGGAACTCAAAGCGCACGCCGGTTACGTGACGGCGACCAACGACGAAGAGGGCCTAGCGGAGGTCATCGAGCGGTTCATTCTCAATACAAAGGCGTCTACTTGGTCTTCTTAGTCTACTTAGTCTTCTTGGTCCACCATAGCGGACCAGCCCGGCAGGTAGACCAAGTAGACCAGGAAGACTAAGTAGACTAAGCAGACGTAGTTGATCCGAAGAGGGGGGACGAGCATGCGTTGGATTTCTGCAGTGATCGTCTGCGCACTGCTCCTGACGCTGGTGGCGGGGGGTGGGGCCAGCGCGCAGGGCGGTACGGTGGTCGTCTACTCGGCGCTGGATGCGACGGTGACCAGCGAGGTGCTGAAGGCGTTTGAGCGGGCGTCCGGGCTGAAAACGGAGGCGCTCACCTTGGCGGCGGCCGGCACGCTGGCCACGCGGATCCGCGCGGAGAAAGTGCGGCCGCAGGCCGACATCTTCTTGGGCGGGTCGGCGGACTTTCATGCGCCGCTGGCCAGGGAAGGTCTGCTGGACGCGTACGCCTCACCGCGCCTCGCTGAGGCGAAGCTGGCCCGTGAGTTCTACAACGCGGACGGATACTGGTACGGGTGGTACATCGGTGCTCTGGCCATCATGTACAACCGTGACCGGTTTGAGCGAGAGATGACGGCGCAGGGGGTGAAACCACCGGCGGCCTGGGACGACTTGCTGAATCCGGCGTTCAAAGGGCAGGTGGTGCTGCCCAGCCCTGTGACCACCGGCGGCGGATTCATCTTCATGGCGACGCAGATCTTCCGGCTGGGCAGCGAAGATCGGGCATTCGACTGGTTGAAGCGACTGGCACAAAACGCGACGTTTACGCCGACCGCCCCGGCCGGGATCACGCTGGTCTCGCGCGGGGAAGCGCTGGTCGGGATAAATTGGGGCCATGACATCCGCGCCATGGCCGTGAACCAGGGGTTCCCTGTGGAACTCGTCTTTCCATCAGAGACGGCCACCGAGATCGGCGCTGTGTCGATTGTGAAAGGCGGCCCGAATCCCGAAGGCGCGCGGCGATTCGTGGACTTCATGCTCGGACGGGTTCCGCAGGATATCAACGCCAAATATGGGCTGCGCTACCCCACCCGCACCGATGCACCCGCGCCGCTGGGCATGCCGGGGCTCGGGACACTGAAGTTCGTCAACTACAACCGGCAGTGGGCCATTGATAACATGCAACGGCTCCGGGAACGATGGCAGAAGGAAATCGGGAAATGACGCAGTCGCGCGGTCGAGCAGTCGCGTAGGCGCGGACTTGCGCACGGATCGGAGCATTTGTGCGAATCACGAATCACGAATCACGATTCACCCTGCGGATCGGTGATCCCGGGCTGCTCGCCGCCTTCATTGCCGTCGGCGCAGTCCTATTGGGGTTTGTGCTGTATCCGACGCTGCGCGTGATCAGCTATCCCGCGCTGGCAGACTACCTGGCCGTCCCCCACAACGCCCGGTGGATTGCCGCCACACGCAACAGCCTGATG
>VBAL01000058.1 GCA_005888595.1 Candidatus Segetimicrobium genomatis | reverse complement strand
GGTGCGCCAGGACATGAAGGCGTGCAGCGTCAGCGACTCCGTCGCGGTGCCCGGTCCGCCGTTGGTGAGTACGTTGGGCATATCAATGATCTTGAACGCTTCGATCATGCGGATCAGCACCAGCGTCGACGTCACCGGGATGAGCTGCGGCCAGGAAATCCTCCAGAAACTCTGCCAGCGGCCGGCGCCATCGACCATCGCGGCTTCGGACAGTTCCGCAGGCAGACTCTCCAGGGCGGCCAGTAACACCACGAACATGAACGGCGTCCATTGCCAGATATCACCGAGCATCACGACGAGCCGCGCGCCCCACGCGTAGTTGGCCCAGGAGACCTCCGCCAGGCCCAGCGCTCGCCACACCGGGGCAAATGGCCCCTTCCCAAGATCCATCAGAATGCGAAAGGTGTAGGCGATGCCGACGGGCGTGATCATCATCGGCAGCAGGAAGACCACCCGAAAGAAGCGCCGGCCGGCCACCTCCTGGGCGCAGAGAAACGCCAGCCACAACCCCAGCCAGTATTGGACGGTGATGCCGACCACCACATAGATCAGTGTGATCAGCAGCGTGCCGGGAAATCCCCCTGGAGTGAGCGTGCGCACGGCCAGCCAGATGCCTGCTCCCGCCACCACCGCAAAGACGGTCCGCCCGACCACTCCGCGGCGGCCCGACGCCGACGTGATCCCTCGCACCACGAACGCCAGCAAGACGGACGCCGCCAAGCCGAACAGCAGCCAGCCCACTATCGTTGGAGGCTTCGGCACCCCGAGGAAATGAGATTGTTCGATGCCGACCAGCAGCTTGCGATAGTTGGCCAGGCCCACCCACCGCAATGCGAACCCACCGGGGACAAATTGGAAGCGGGTGAGGGACAGATACGCCGACACCAGCAATGGGAAGATGGAGAGGAAAAACAGCAATAAGACGGCCGGCAGCACAAAGGACGTGGTCGCCTGGCGCACCGGCCAGGAGGCGGCCGCGCGGACGCTCGCCGCTCCCAGAGATGCCGCGGCCCGGAGGCGGCCTGCCCCCGGGGCAGAGGACAGATCCTCCGCCCCAGGGCGATCGACCGATTTAGAGACGCGCGATGTGCTGCTTTCGCCGGTCACTTCGTGAGAATCCCCAGACTCTCCCGGTATGCTCGAAGCTGCGCGTCGCGGCCCAGTTCGTTGGTAATAGCCTCCCAGCCGTCGGCGATCTCTTTCATGGCCTGCCCGATGTTGGTCTCCTTGGCGAGCAGCTTGGCAATCGCGGTGTCCAGGACGATCTGCTGGTAGCGCTGGTTCTGGGGGATGCGCAGGTCCAGCACCATGTTGGGGCTGGTCAGGCTGGCCGAGATCGCCCCGAGATAGTTCTTGGCGGCCGCCTGGCTCATGCCGGCCTTGAGCCACAGGCTCAGATTCTTGAATTGCGAGACCCGGTACGGGTTGAAGCCGGTGATGCCGATGGTGACATCAACGTTGGATTGCGCCGGCTGGCTCATGTAGGACAGGAAGGCGTAGGCCGCGTCCTTCACTTTGGATGGGGCAGCCTTGTTGATGGCCCCCGACCACCCACCGTAGGCGGCGAACGGCGCATGGTTCACGCCGCCCGTGGCGTAGGGACACCTTTGCACGGTGCACGAGACCAGCTTCCCGGTCTTGCGATCCAGGATGCGCGGGCTGCCGGGCAGAATGACGGCGCCGACTTTGTTCTGCACCTTGGAGGTCTTCGGATCAATGGCCAGCGTACCGATGTCGCCCCAGTCAAGGCTCAAGGCGCAGCGGCCGGTGACGAAACCGGAGCGGGAGTCGCCGACGTCCCAGTTTAGCTCGTCGGGTGGACCGTACTGGCCCGTCTGGACGTACACGCGCAGCGCCTCGGCGAACGCCTCGTTGTCCGTCAGCGGTTTCATGGTATTGCTGTCAAAGAACGATCCTTCACGCGTGCCCTTGGCCTGCAGGTATCCCGCGGCCACGGACCAGATCATCCAGTAGGATTGCGCGTTGCGTTTCTTGGCGATGCACGACCCGAAGTCGGGCGTGCCATCGCCGTTGAGGTCCTTCTTGTTGAACGTCTGGGCGATCCTCATGTAGTCCGCCCAGGTCTGGGGTGGCTTCAATCCGGCCTGCTGCAGGAGATCGCTCCGGTAGTACACCATCTGAAAATCGCCGTCGAGCGGAACTGTGTAGATCTTCCCTCCATAGGTCGCGCTGAAGTTGCGGAAGAACGCCCCGATGTCCGCCCACTGCAGCGCCTTGTCGGCCTTGACCCGGTTGGTCAGCTCCTCCAGATACCCGGGCGTCGTGAAGTCGGCCATCCACTGCGGGTCGAAGACGAACGCCTGATAGCTGTTGGTGCCGGTCGCCAGGTCGGTGAGGATCTTCTGATAGAGATCGCTGAACGGCACCGTGATGACGTTGATCTTCGCCCCCGTCAGTTTCCCGAAGTCCGGCCCGCGTCGTTGTAAGGGCTCGGCGATCTGCGGGCCCGTAAAGGTGAGCACGTTCACCGTCACGCCGTCAAACTGTTTCGCCTGCGACGCTGCCGGTGTCGCTGCCATCAGCGGCAGCACAAGCAGGATCAGCACCAGCAGCACACTGCAGCGTTGCTTCATCACGCATTCACCTCCAGAGATGCTTCTTCGATGGTCCCCTGCTTTGACGACACACAGCCTATCTCCGGATCCAGACCGTCACCTCCCTCTGCCTATTCCTCCACGGTACCCTCCCACGGGCGGTCGGCCTCTAGCCGGCGCGCAGGCGGCGGAGGCGCTTCATCAGCGTCGTGCCGCCCTCTCCGAAGTGACGCGCCAGGTCGAGGTAGTCGCGATACAGTGACTCGTAGAGACGCTGCTCCGCCGGACGAGGACGGTACGCAGTCCGCTCCGTGCCCCCCATCCGCCGGATCGCAGCGCGGAGATCGACATAGCCGCCCGCGGACTCCCCCGCCGCGGCGGCGGCATAGATGGCGGCGCCCACGGCCGAGGCATGCTGCACCGGGGATGCCAGGACTTCCCGGCCAATGATGTCCGCGGTGAGCTGCAGCAACAGGGCGTTTCGCTCGGCCAGACCCCCGCAGGCAATTACCTCTGTGACGGTCACGCCGCCTGCCTCGAAGGTTTCGATGACCCGCCGCGTGCCAAACGCGGTGGATTCCAGCAGCGCCCGGTAAATTTCGTACGGTTCGGTCGCCACCGTCAGGCCGACGAGCAGACCGGAGAGATCTGCATCGACAAGCGGTGTCCGGCACCCGTTCCACCAGTCCAGGGCCATGACGCCTGCCTCACCCGGCCGCAGCCGTCCCGCCTGTTCTTCCAACGTCTCGTACGCCGCGTCCCCGGTGCCGACACGAGCGGGGGCGGCGCTGCGCACAAACCACTGAAAGATGTCCCCAACCGATGCCTGGCCCGCCTCGTAGCCAAAGACCCCAGGCACGATCCCGTCCTCCACGAGTACCTGCGGCTATCCACCAGCAGGTGGCAGGTGGACGTCCCCATAATGGCCACCAGCTGGCCGGCCTCGACCGCGCCAACGGCGGGCATCGCGGCGTGTGCATCGATCACGGCCACGGCGATCGGGGTGCCGGGACGCAGACCGGTGCGCGCGGCCCACGCGCTCAGCAATCCGCCGGCCCTCCGGGCCACGGGATGAGGAGGCGCCAGCCGATCCAGCAGCTGTGGCAGTGCGGGATCGAGGTTCCGGAGGAACGCGCCGTCAGGATAGCCCGAATCTTTCTGCCAGTGGGCCTTGTATCCCGCCTGGCAGGCGCTGCGAGTCTCGGTCCCGGTAAGCTGCCAGACGATCCAGTCCCCACCTTCGATCCAGCGGGCCATGGATGTGGCCACCGCAGGAGACTCGGCCAGCACCTGCCACCCTTTGGCCCACAGCCATTCCGACGAGGTCTTGCCGCCGTAGAACTCCAGAAATGTCCCCCCGGCGCGGGTGCGGGCGGCGTTGATGCGGTCGGCATACGGCTGCGCGGCGTGATGCTTCCATAGTTTTGGCCAGGCGTGGGGGTGATGCGCAAAGTCAGGCAGCAGGCATAAGGGCGTGCCCTCAGCCGTCGCCGGCAGGACCGTGCACGACGTGAAGTCGACGCCGATTCCGATGATATCCGTGGCATTCGTATGCTGCGCCATGGTGCGCAGCAGATGTTCCAACGCGCCGAGCCAGTCCTCGGGATGCTGCAACGCCCAGTCCGGAGGTAGGTGTTCAGTCTGCCCGGGGAGGTTGCCATCAATCACCCCGTGGGGGAAGGGCATCGTCGCGGTGGCGGCCACCCGTCCACTCGTGACGTCGACCAGCACGGCGCGGGCCGATTCCGTTCCGAAGTCTATCCCGACAGTGTGCTTGGACATCGGCGCTGGCGGGGGTCAGGCGAACACCTGCGAGTCGAAACCCAGGATGCGGCAGATCCACAAGAGCTCTTGCGTGTAGTCTCCGTAGACCCCGTGAATGTGGTTACTGTCGTACGAAGCGAGGAAGACTTCGGGCGTGACCCGGAACCTCGCGAACGCATGCGGCCACTCGGGCGTGGTCGCCTCTGCCTTCTTCCACGACACGGCCTCGCGAAACTCCACGAACTCGGCGGGCACGATGGCCATCCAGTACCGCCCCTGCCGCCGCGCCAGACGGGCCAGCGTCACCGGTCCTGGTGCGGCGATGTGGGCGACCGACGCGCCGCCGGCCGGGAAGTAGATAATCTCGGGATAGAAGCGGACTTTCGGCAGGTTGACCTTGGGGTCGAAGGACCGACCGGCAAAGTACGTGGCATGCTGGCCGGAGTTGCACAGGTCCCAGACGTTGTCGGCCGCATCGTAGTGGCGGACATCGGCGAACAGCGCCGGGGTGCCGGCGATGTGCTTGAACAGTTCCATGGTCAGAGCCCCATCCATGTCCGCCTCCGTGGCGCAGACGATGGGATCATGCGCGCCTTCCCAGTCATATGGGTCATTGCAAAAGGCTTCCGCGATGTCCATGGTGCAGAAATGGTCGGTCAGCTCCGGCTGCCCCTTGATCCCGCAGAAGTCGAGCCGCCAGTCGGCGATGATGTCGCGCACCGCATGGTAACTCCGGATCTGCCGCTTCAAGAGTTCCGGCGTCAACTTCTTGCCGTCATACCGGATCTGGCCGACGTGCTGCTCCAGCCACTGGAACCCATCCTCAACCCGATCCTCAGCCACGAGGTCGGACCGGCGCACGATCTCAAGCTGATCGATGTGCTCGACGTCAATGCCGAACTGCCGGCTCCACTGGTCCAGCGGACTCTGCGCCGTGTACATCCCCATCGACCGGCCGCCGATCAAGCCGTAGGTTTCCCCCCGGAGCCGCTTCGTCGCCACCGCAGCCCGGAGGAACTGGAGCGCCCGGGTGAAGATGGCGTCATCGGCCACGTCCCCGGACACGCGGGCGCAGAACGCGCCCACCTGATCCAGGGCACCGGCGCTGGCCAGCATGCCCACCAGCCCGGGATACTGCGGGTTGACGTTGCTGAACAGGAGGAAGGGCCCCGGGGCGAACTGGCTGGCGATCACCGGCAGATGCGGGAAGCTCCAGATGGCGAAGTTGAAGAGGGTCGCTTCCACGCCCTCACCCGCCAGAAAGCGCCCCTCGCTCTTCGCCAGCTCCGTGGTCCAGACGATGTCGCGTCCCGTGACGACCTCCCACCCCGCCTCACGCAGCCGGCGGGCGAGGCGCTCCTGAAACTCCCGCGTCAACGGCAACAGCTCGTTGTGCACGTGCGGGCGGCCGTCGGAAAATGTGAGGATTCCCACTTTGGGCACGCGCATGCTCGCCTCCCGGTCAGATCCGTCGGTGCAGGAAGCCTGCTCTCCCGCGAGAAAAGCAGCAAACGCTTTCGGGAACCGAGGGCATCTTTCGCTGCGCTGACACGGAATCCTATGCGCCTGTACGTCGATACCGCCGATGGACACGCCATCACCCAGGCCGCGGCCACGGGTTTCGTCTTTGGCGTGACGACGAACCCCACGCTGCTGCGGCGGGCCACGCTGCGCCGCACAGACCTCGCGCCTCTGGTGCGGACTGCCGTACACGCGGGACTGCATGAGATTCATCTCCAAGTGTTTTCCGACGACGCCACCGCGATGATGGCCGATGCCAGGGCGCTCTATGCGCTGGACCCACGCCACGTGGTGGTCAAGATCCCGGCCACCGCCGAGGGATTCCAGGCCGCGCATGCGCTGCGGGGGGAGATGCCGATCACGATCACCGCGGTCTTTACGGTGCGGCAGGCGCTGCTCGCCGGCATCGTGGGAGCACGCTACGCCGCCGTCTATCTGGGACGCCTGCACGACTCCGGCGAGGACGCCGTCGCCGTGCTGCAGGGAATGATGGCAGCCGTTCGCGCCCAGCAGATGGACGTTCGTCTACTCGTCGCCAGCGTACGCGCCGCGATGGAGGTGGAGATGCTGGCACAGCTCGGGATCCCCGCGGCCACGCTTCCGCCGGCGATCCTGTTCGCCCTCCCAGACTCCGCCGGGACGGCGGAGGCCCTAGACGCGTTCCGGGAAGACACCGGTCACCTGTGACGCCGCTATTCACCGCCATCGGTGAGATCCTCGTCGATTTTACGCCGATCGTGGAAGCCGGGCGCACGGTCGGCTTCCGCATGCACGCCGGTGGCTCCCCGTGCAACGTCGCAGTGGCGCTCGCCAGGATGGGGGCGCCCGTGGAGTTCGTCGGGCAGGCCTCCACGGACTTCTTCGGCCGCTTCCTGGTGGAGAATTTGCGGAAGGAAGCGGTAGGCACACAGTACCTCAGCCTCTCACCCGCGCCGTCGACGCTGGCCTTCGTGGCTCTGGTCGGCGGGGAACCGTCGTTCACGTTCTACGGGGACCGAACGGCGACACGCTGCTGCGGCCGGAGGACCTGCCCGCGGAGGTCGCCGCCACAACCGTGCTGCACTTTGGGTCGATCAGCCTGCTGCGCGGCACGACCGCGACCACCATTGCCGGACTCGTCGAGCGCCTGCGCGGCCGGACCCTGCTCTCATTCGATCCCAATATCCGGTCGTCGCTGATCGGTGATGAGCCGGCGTTTCGCCGGCTACTGGCCCCGCTGCTTCACCTGGCGGACATTGTGAAAATGAGTGAAGCCGATGCCCGTTGGTTGGCGCCGGACCGGTCGCCGGAAGCGGTCGCGGGCGAACTTGTGGAGTCGGGACCGGCGCTGGTCGTGATCACGCAGGGAGCCCGCGGCGCCTACGCCCGGACGGCGGCATTGCAGGCGCGCATCACGGCGCCACGCGTCCGCGTTGTGGATACGGTGGGCGCCGGCGACGCCTTCACTGCCGGTCTTCTGTTCGCGCTGGCACGGCAGGAGGTCACCGCTCGGGCGGGCTTCGCACGGCTGGACTCAGATGGTTTGGACACTGCGCTGCGCTTTGCCGCCGCGGCGGCGGCGCTGGCATGCACGCGGGCGGGCGCGGACCCTCCCCGCCTCGGGGAGATCGAGGAGTTTCTCGGCCGCTATTGATCTTGACGGCAGCGCCTTCTGCCCACCACGGGGACTGTCCCCAAATGACAAATGGCCAGTTTGAGCTACGCGGCGATCATCCGGACCAGTACCGATGCGGCCGATGCGTCAAAGGGGTCTGACCCTTTTGAAGACCGGTGAGGGTCAGGCAGCGCTATCCACCAATCCCGTGATCCTACATGGGAGAGGGGAATGCTCGCCATGCGCGAACGGCATGGTGGGTGGCTCGTTGGCTGTTATTTGACGCGGGTGCGCCTGGAGGTGATGTATGAATCCGCGACCTCAGACTGCGGGTACGGCGGGCATCATAGCCGGCGTGTTGCTGGCCGTGCTTCTCATCTTATTCATGTCGAGTGGCATGAGCCCCGAGGCGATGTCCGATCCGGGGAAGATGATGGCGTACGCCGGCCAGAACGCCAGCCGGTGGCGAAGCATGAGCTTCCTTGGGATTCTCACCACGGTTGCTGCGGTCTTCTACTTCCCTGGCCTGGCCGCCAGGCTCCGGGACCGCACACCATCCCGGGCGACCGGTGTGCTCTACTTCGGCATTTTGGGTATCGGGGGGCATGGGCTTGGCGCCGCTCTGCAGTGGGCAGGTGATCCGCTCGTCGCCGGGGCTACCGACAAAGTAGCCGCAGGACAAGCCTGGCTGGCCCTAAACGCGGTCCATGCCGGATTGGAGACGTTCGGGAGCCTCGGCACCGGACTTGTGATGCTGCTGGCCGGATGGGCCGCGATGAACAGCAAGGCGTTTGGCCCCGGCGTGGCGTGGGTAGGCCTTGTCGGCGGGATCGTCACACTCGGGTCCTTGCTCCGCCCCCCGGGTCCGCTCTTTCTCCTGTCGTTTCTCCTCTCCATCATCTTCCTGATCTGGTCCGGGCTAGAATTGCGCAAAGCCAAATAGCCGTTTACTCACGCCGTGGGGAAACTCCTCACGGCGTGAGGCCCTTATCCCGCCCCGACCCTGGCCGGCTCTCTCCCGATCAAGACCAGTCCTGCGGCAACAGCGCCCAACACGGCGCAGAGGCATGGGACGGCGGTCACGACAGGCCGCTAGCGCCCGCCGAGGACCGCAGTTTCAACGCGGGTGGTTTGCGCGAATGCGCGTAGGCGTGCGTCCGCGGCCTGGACGTGCGCTCTCAGGCGCGCGGCGGAGTAACTTCCCGGGCCAAAGATGATCATCACGCAGCGCCGCGTTGTCTCATCGATCGCGGTCCGGCGCGAATCGTTCGTAGGGCTCCCAAATGGGCCTCTGGCGTCAAACAGCGCAAGCCGGTCAGTCACCGAGTAGAATCCTTTCCCTAAGGAATCGTAGCCCTGGCCCTCGACGCCGAGCCGGGCCGTGACCGGTCCCTCAATGCGGTCCGCATCATACAACCCGATCGGCAGCAAGAACTCCAGCGAGCAGAGGTTGCACGTATCGACCAGCGAGTTGATCCGGGACAGGGCCCGGCCGCCAAGGACGCGCCGCAGCAGCGCCTCTGAGGACGGCCGAAGTTTCGTCGGATCCTCTCCGGTACGCCGGTAGAGTTCGCGCGCCGGCTGCAGTTCAGGAATCTCGCCCGGGGCTTTGCCCGTGTACCGGGTCCGCAGACTCGCAGCGAGGCGTTCGATCTCCGCCCAGACGTCCGGCGCCTCCCGCGCGACCGCCACACCGTCGGCGCGGACCACGCCCAGGCACACGACCTCACGCAACCCGGAATCAATTTCGATCATCCGGCGGCCTGTTAACTCCTCACCCTTTGGTTGGGCGCTCCCGCGGCCCTCTCGTGCTGGCGACTTCGCCGCATCCGCCAGACCGGCCTGCGCAGGGTAGTCCTCGCCAACCAACGAAACGGACGGCGTACGGCGTGGCGGCGGAGCCACAGCCGCTAGTCCAGGTTTTTCAACCCAGGCGCCTGGGAGCGGCTTTGTGGTCGAGGCAGCCAGCCGCCGCGCGAGGCGGTGTCTCCCGAGGGAGGGAATCATCATGAAATCTGTGGTGCACAAACGCTTGCTCGAACTGGAGGCCGAGCCGCTCAATCCGCAGTTGACCCGCCGCATGGTATGGGGAGACCGGCTCATGGCCGCATACCTGGAGTTCAAAAAGGGCGCTGTCGTCGCGGTGCACCAGCACGAGAATGAACAACTGACCCACTGTCTGTCCGGCCTGATGCGTTTCACTCTGCCGGATCGCAAGCTGCTCCTGCGTCCCGGTGAGGTACTACTCATCCCGGGAGGCGTTTCTCACGGCGCGGAGATACTCGAGGAGACGGTGGAGATGGACTTCTTTAGCCCGCCGCGTCAGGACTGGATCGACAAAACCGATACGTACCTGCGCAGGTGAAGTGTCCGCGATGGCGCCCAGACAGACTGTGACCAGCGGGACACCATGGGAGCCAATCGTCGGCTACGCCCGAGCCGTCCGCGTCGCGAATACGATCTACGTGTCAGGCACGACGGCCACGGACGACACCGGCGCGATCGTAGGGCGGGGGGACCCGTACGCGCAAACCCGGCAGGCGCTCCGCAACGTTGAGCGGGCCCTGATCGCCGCCGGCGCTACGATGGCCGACGTGGTGCGCACCCGCCTCTTCGTGATCAACATCGACCAGTGGAAGGAGATCGGCCGCGCCCATGGCGAGGTGTTCAGCGCCATCCGACCTGCGACCACGATGGTGGAGGTCCGCCGGCTGATCGACTCCGAGATGCTGGTGGAAATCGAGGCCGAGGCGGTGATCAGCTAGACACTACCTTCAACGCGGATCACGTTGCTGATGGCCTTGACCACCCCGAGCGCGCGCAGCCGGTCCTGCACGCGCCGGATGGCACGCTCGGGCGCGTCGTGTGTCACGAGGATGGCCTCCGCGACCTCACCCCGGCTCTTCTGCACGATGGATGCAATACTGACCTGTTCTTCTCCTATGGCCGCCGCCACCCGCGCGAACACGCCCGGCCGGTCGATCACCTGCAGGCTGAGGAAGTACGGCACCACCACGTCTTCTATCGGACGGACCCGTGTGCCCGTACCGGCCCCGATGAGCGATCGTCCCCGGACTCCCGCCGCCAGATGCCTGGCCACGGCTAAGATGTCGCCCACCACGGCCGTGGCGGTAGGGGCCCCCCCTGCGCCACGCCCGCTGAAGACGATCCGCCCAACGTCAGCGCCTTCGACCAGCACAGCGTTGAACTCATCGGGAACCAGCGCCAGAGGATGGTCCAGGGGCACCAGGGCCGGGTGCACGCGCGCCTCGACCTCCCCGTCATGGATTCGGGCAATAGCGAGCAACTTGATGCCAAACCCCAGTTCCTTCGCGTAGATGAAATCCCGAGGCGTAATCCGGCTGATGCCTTCCCGGTACACATCCACGCCTCTGACGTGGCGGCGGAATGCGACGGTTGCCAGGATGGCGAGTTTGGCAGCGGCGTCATGACCATCCACATCGTCGGCCGGATCGGCTTCCGCAAACCCCCGGCGCCGCGCCTCCGCCAGCGCGTCTTCAAACGACCATCCCTCATGTGCCATCCGTGTGAGGATGAAGTTGGTGGTCCCGTTGAGGATGCCGGTGATGGCCTGCAGGCGCGCGGCCACCAGAGATTCGCTGATAGGCTTGATGAGTGGGATGCCCCCACCCACGCTGGCCTCAAAATACAGGTGCGCGCCGGAGGACTCGGCCTGCGCGAACAGCTCTACCCCATGCGCGGCCAGGAGTGCTTTGTTGGCCGTCACCACGGATTTCCCCGACGACAGCGCCCGCAGCAGGTAACTTCGGGCTGGTTCGATCCCGCCGATGAGCTCCACGACGATGTCGATCTCGGGTGATGTCACGATCTCCAACCCGTTGGAACCCAACACGCCGGCAGGGACGGAGACCTGCCGGGGTCTGTCCGGGCGCGCCACCGCCACGCGTTTGACCACCACCGGACGGCCCGCGGCCCGAGCCAGGGCATCGCCGTCTTGGAGCAACCTGTAGACTTCGGCCCCGACGGTCCCCAGGCCGAGTAACCCGACTCCGATCGCCTGTCGATCCCCCATCGCCGGCCCCTCTGGAAACGAAGGTGCAATCTTCATAGCAGGCGCGCCCACTGCTGTCAACGGTAGTTGCCGACGATCCTGGAGCTGGCGCTCAAATAGAACGACCATACCACCCAGCAGTTCTTACAGTGCTTCGTCGAGGAGCAGCTGGAAGAAGTCAGCAGCATGGACAAGCTGCTCAGCGTGGTCCGGCGCGCCCGAGAGAACGGCCTGCTGTTTGTCGAAGACTACCTGGCCCGGGAGAAGACCGAGGGCGACGAAAAGAAGTGACCGCGAGTGTGATCTCCGGGCAGTTGCTGGCGCTGCTCGTGTGGAAAATCGTTCCAAAGGGAATTTCTACAGCGAGGGAACGAGCTCCTGGCGGAGATGCGCCTCGAGCCGGGCCACGGCCTTCGCTTCCAGCCCGATGTTGCTAAAGATCAACGACCAGAACTTCGCGTCGGCCAAACTACGGTACTGCCGGCTCACGACGAGGTAGGCCGTGCCTGACTGCACGACGGCGGCGATGTACCCCTTGCTGCGGATGAGCCGCGCATGCGCGTCCGCGGATTCGAATCGCTCAAATCGGCCGAAGGCCACCACGAAGCGCCCAGAGCGCGACGCCATTGCGCGTGCCTGACCAAGCCGTGAAGCCACCACCAGCGAGGAGCGCGAGGCCGGGGCGACTTCCAGCGCACCTGTCCGCAGCGCGGTCGCCACGGACGACAACGGCAGGGTCGCGCGCAGCGCCCAATAGGGACCAGAGGCCAGGATCAGCGCCATCAGACCCGCGGCCAGGAGCTGAGGGATCTGCCGACCCACAGGCACGACCGGCGCTGGCCTGATCCGGTTCTGGAATGTCCGTTCATCCCACGTCGCCACGAGCGCTCCCCGTTACCACAGTTGAAACGTTGGAATGGTTGAAACGTTGAAACGGAAACCATCACAGACGAAATACGATTCAGCGCTTCAACGATCCAACGCTTCAACGTTTCAACGCATTCCAGTATCGCACGTTGAACTCGCGCCCGCAACCGTACACCCGCAGAGTGCAGAGAGGCGGTATTACACGCGATCCCCCGGCGAGGACTGCCCGCCCATGACGCGAATCCAACGGCACGATTATGACCTCAGCGCTTCCCACCACCCGCGGCCGCCTGAGCGAACTCGCCGTGGTATTCCTCCGGCTCGGCATCTTGGGGTTCGGCGGGCCGGCGGCGCACATTGCCATGATGCGAGACGAGGTGGTGCGGCGGCGCCGCTGGATGACGGATCAGATGTTCCTGGATCTCGTCGGCGCCACCAACCTCATCCCCGGTCCCAACTCCACGGAGATGGCGATCCACATCGGGTACGCGCGCGCCGGCTGGCGCGGGTTACTCGTCGCCGGAGCCTGTTTCATCATACCCGCCATGGTGATCGTGACGGCCTTCGCCTGGGCGTACACGCGGTACGGGACCGTGCCCGCGGCGGTGTGGTTGCTGTACGGGATCAAGCCGGTGATCATCGCCGTGATCGCACAGGCGCTGTGGTCACTCGGACGGACTGCGGTCCGGGGGTGGCTGACCGCGGCGACCGGCGCTGTCGCCCTCGGACTATTTTTCGCCGGCGTGAACGAGTTGCTGCTGCTGGCGGCGGGCGGCCTGGCCGTGATGCTGGTCGCGAACGCCGGCACACTGCGCGGGGCGGCGGCGGGTTTCGTTTCCGCGGCGACGTGGACGCCGGCTGCGGCGATCCTTACGCCCGTGCCGTTTGCCTTCAGTACGCTCGCGCTCGTGTTCCTGAAGATTGGATCGGTGCTCTACGGCAGCGGCTACGTGCTGCTGGCGTTCTTGCGCGCGGACTTCGTGCTGCGCCTGGGATGGCTGACCGACCGGCAACTCCTGGACGCGGTCGCAGTCGGCCAGTTTACGCCCGGTCCGGTCTTCACCACCGCCACATTCATCGGATACCTGCTGGGCGGCGTGCCGGGCGCCGCCGTGGCGACGGCCGCCATCTTCCTCCCCGCGTTCGTGTTCGTTGCCGCCAGCCATCCGTTCATCCCCCGCCTGCGCCGGTCGCCGTGGGCCGGGGCCCTGCTCGATGGGGTCAACGTAACATCCCTGGCGTTGATGGCAGGCGTGACCTGGCAACTGGGACGCGTCGCGGTCACCGATGTCACCACGGCGGTACTTGCAGTCGTCTCGGCCGGACTGCTGATCAAGTACCGCGTGAACTCAGCCTGGCTCGTGCTTGCGGGAGCGGCAATCGGCGTCGCGCGATTGTGGGTGCGATGACACGCCTCACAGCACTCCCGTCTCCGGATTGAGCCTGCCCTCGGCAAATCGCGCCGGCCGGAGCGCGTGGACATCGATGGTGGTCGCCGCTCCGTCCAGGACGCACTCGGCCGCGAGTTGCCCCAGCGCGGGCGCATGCATCACGCCGTGTCCTGAGGACCCGTTGGCGAGGTACAAACCCTGCACGCCGGGCGCGGCGCCGAGGACGGCGTGGCGATCCGGGGACATCTCATACAACCCCGCCCAACAGGCCGCGCGGTCTATCTCAACTCCCCGCAGCAACGGCATGTGCGCCGTGGCGCGGGACAGCAGTCCGTCCAGCCACGCCACGTCGAACGTCGTGTCAAATGGATCGTCGGAGGGCAGGTCGGCGGGCCACAACAACAGCACGCGCCCGTCGCGCACGCGCAGGTGGAACCCGTCGTCCACAAAGATCGTCATCGGCATCTGCTCCGGCAACAGGGTTGTCGGATACGTCACCGCAACCTGGCGTTTCACGGGTCGAACCGGGAGGTCGACGCCGGCCTCGGCCGCGACCGCACCGGCCCACGGTCCCGCGGCGTTCACCACACACCGTGTACTGATCGTCTCGGCGCCGGTACGCACGGCGGCCACGCGTCCAGACTCGACGATGCACCGGGCCGCCGCGAACTCAACCCTGGCGCCGAGACGCTGCGCCGCACCAAGATACCCGCGGAGGATCTCCAGGGGTCTGATAAACCCGTCGCTGGGAGAGTACGTGCCGCCGATGGCGGCGTCGCGAGGCACCGCCGGATTGAGGTCGGCCACTTCGCCCGGTGTAACGATCTTGACGTCGCCCAACCCCGCGTCCTGCTGGACCGTTACCGCCGCCTGCAGTGCCGCCAGCTGGTCGTGGGTCGATGCCAGGAAGAGATAGCCATACGGCCTGTATCCGGGATCCGTGCCGACTTCGTCCCGGAAGGTGGCGAGTTTGTCTCGCGCCAGCAAGGAGAGCTGGACGTTGACGCGCGTGCTGAACTGCGCCCGGAACCCCCCGGTCGCCCGCCCGGTGCTGCCCAGCCCCCGACCTGGAGCGCGGTCCAGCACCAGGACCCGCGTCTGTCCGCGGGCGGCCAGATGATACGCTACGCTGGCCCCGACCACCCCGCCGCCGATAATGACCACGTCCGCGGTTCTCGCCATACGCGACCCGCCGTCGTACACTTCCGCATGCCTGTGACGCATCCATGCCCGGCGCAGGAGATGAGGTAACCCCATCCTACTGTTCTTGTGATGGTTCGAACGGAGCGATGATAAACCAGAGGCCCTCCGGGTGGATCCTACGCACGTCCGCCATCGGCCTGGTATCTCTGGGCGGCCAGATGTCCGCGGCCCTTTACAACGCCTATCTCCCCATCTTCTACGGGGCCTTCATCGCCAGCAACACGCTGATCGGGCTCGTGATGATTATCGACAACATCGCCTCGCTGACCATTCAACCCTACTTCGCCGGTCTCAGCGACCGGGTGGATACCAAGCTCGGCAGGCGCATTCCCTTTCTCCTGGCGGGTATCCCGGTCGCGGCGCTCTTTTTCGCGATGATCCCCCGCGCCAGGAGCCTCGCGCTCTTGTTCGCGGCGACGATCCTCGTGAATACCGCCGGGGCCGCCTTCAACAGTCCGGGCTACGCGTTGATGCCTGATATCACGCCCCGGCCGCTGCGCAGCCGCGCGAACGGGATCCTCAACATGATGGGCGGGCTGGGAGCCGTGATCGCTTTTCTCGTGTTGTCGCCGCTGATCCGCCGGTCCCGCACGCTGCCGTTCGATATCGCATCGGGGATCCTGCTCGGCGCGCTGGTCGTGATCTTGTTCGTGATCCGCGAACGACGGCTGTCCCAACTGTACCTGGCGGATCAGGCGCCAGCCTCCGATGTCGAAGTGGGCCGCCTGCTGCCCGCCGCGCGGATGGTCGTCCTGAGCCGCGACCGCACCCTCCTGTTTCTCATGCTTGGAGCCCTGGCCTGGGTGGCTGCGGTCAACGGCGTGCAGAACATGTTTACCAGGTACGGCGTCCAGCATCTGGGGCTGGACCCGGCCGGCGCGACGTCCATCCTTGCGTTCTTTGCGATCGCCTTCATCGCATGTTCGGTTCCTGCCGGAATCCTTGGCGATCGTATCGGCCGGCTGAAGACGATCCGGCTCGGTGCCGCCGGCACGCTGGTCACCTTCGTGGCCGTCTCGTTCATTCGAGATGCGGCGCTCTACCGCCTGAGCCTGATCATCGGCGGCGCAGGCTGGGCCCTGGTCATCACCAACGCCTACCCATTCTTCGTGGACCGGATCCCGGCGGCCCAGACCGGCACGTTCACCGGCCTGTGGAACGCGACGCTGGCACTGGCGGGCCTGGTCTCACCTCCGATCTATGGCGCCGTCGTCGACGTGTTTGGGTTCGGGGCCTTTTTCGTCCCGGGAGTGGTATTCATGGCGGCCGGCATCGCGTGCACGTTCGGCATGACAACTCAGACCCGACCGCTGCGGGCCAGCCGCACATGACGGCGGTACAGCAGCGGATCGATCTCCCCGACCTCCCAGCCACCACACCCGGGCAACCGCGCGGGAACCTCCGCCATGCCAGGAGCGCTTGCCTTTGGGGAAGATTTCCCTGCTTACCTCCTTTTCAATGGGTGGTGTTGTTGATTACAATTTTGTCCGGAGCCTATCGGTCGGTCTCATCGGTCCAAATCATGTAGCAGGAGGTCACGAATGGTACGCGTGCGCCTGGCGTTGTTGATGTGCGTGTTGATCGCAGTAGCCACCCCGCTGCCGGCGGCCGCCGGATTCCAGGGCCTGCGAATTTCGACGCCTTTCCCGTCGCAGTCCGCCCAGTTGGGTGAACCGATCACGCTGACGCTGACCGTCAAGAATTTTGGTCTGCCACCCCAGACGGTAACGCTGCGGGTCGCGTCGGCCCCCGGGGGATGGAAAGCCACCTTCCTGGGAGGCGGGCGGGTGGTGGAGTCGGTGTTCGTCGATCCGGACCAAGAGAACTTGGTCACCCTGCGGCTCGAACCGCCGAAGGGCGTCCGCGCAGGCAATTATCGCTTCCAGGTCGTGGCCGCCGGTCAGAACGCGTCGGCGACACTCCCCGTGACTCTGACCCTGGGGAATGTGCTGCCGCGGCGGCTGTCCCTGCAGGCCGAACTCCCTGTGCTGCGGGGGTCTCCCACGTCGAGTTTCCGCTACCGCCTCACCCTGAAGAATGAGAGCGACCAGGAGCTCCTGGTGAACCTCAACGCGGACACGCCACGCGGATTCGGGATGACGTTTACCACCTTGGGCCAGGAAGTGGCCAGCCTGCCGATCAAAGGTGGCGAGTCCAAAGACCTGGATGCGGAAGTGCGGCTGCCGCCGAAAGCCTCGGCCGGCAATTATCCCATCACGGTCCGGGCCGTTGGCGGCGGAACCGGCGCGGAGCTGGCCCTTCGCCTGGAGGTCACCGGCCGGCCCGATTTGTCTGTGACCACGCGCGACAACCGGCTCTCCGGCAACGCCACAGCCGGCCGCAGCTCTCCGCTGAAACTGGTGGTCAAGAACAACGGCAGCGCACCGGCGCGCAACGTGACGTTCACGGCGTCAGAACCGACGGGGTGGGAAGTCACGTTCACTCCCGAACGCCTGGATGAGATCGCAGCCAACGGCCAGTCAGAGGTTACGGCGAATCTGAAACCGTCAGACAAGGCGCTGAGCGGTGACTACATGGTCACGATGACGGCCAGCGGCGGCGATGCCTCGGGGTCCGCGGACTTCCGCATCACCGTCGGCCGCTCCACGCTGTGGGGATTCGCCGGCGTCCTCCTGATCGCCGTGGCCCTGGGCGTGGTGACGTTTGCTGTGAACCGGTACGGGCGACGATGAACGGAGTGATCGAAACTCAGGACCTCAGCAAGCACTATGGGCCGGTGATCGCTGTCGATGGGCTCACCCTGACGCTGTCCAAGGGCGAGGTCTTCGGCCTGCTGGGTCCGAACGGGTCCGGGAAGACGACCACGATCCTGATGCTGCTCGGCCTGACCGAACCAACATCCGGCACGGTCCGCGTGCTCGGCTACGATCCGGCGCGCAACCCGCTCCAGGTGAAGCGGCGAGCCGGGTACCTGCCCGACTCCGTCGGGTTCTATGATGACCTCACGGCGCGCGAGAATCTGCGCTACACCGCGCGGCTGAACGGGCTGACGCGCGCTGAGGCTGACGCGCGAATCATCGACGTGCTGGCGCGGGTGGGACTGACCTCCGTAGCCAACCGGCAGGCGGGCGCGTTTTCCCGCGGGATGCGCCAGCGCCTGGGCCTGGCGGAGGTCCTGCTGAAACAGCGGAGTTCCTGGGCATGATCAGAGAGCTCAAAGCGCAGGGCATCACGGTGCTGCTGTCGTCTCACCTGCTGCACCAGGTGCAGGCGGTCTGCGACCGGGTGGGCCTGTTTCACAAAGGGAAGATGGTGCTGGAGGGGACGTTCGACAGCCTGGCCGATCGCGTCCTGGGCGGCGCCTACCGCATCAAGGTCGAGACATCACGCCCCGATGGCCTTGAGCCGGCATTGCGGGCGATCCCCGGCGTCACCAACCTGTCGCAGGAACGGCCGGGTCAGTTCAGGCTCGAGACGCAGGTGGATTGCCGGGCCGAGGTGGCTCGACGGGTCGTGGGATCGGGAGCCGACCTGCTCGGGCTGACGCTGGAACGCCCATCCCTGGACGAAATCTACGCCCGCTACTTCCGGGAGGTGGACCATGAAGCGTGAGGGGTCCCCCTGGACCGGACTGTGGGCGGTCGTCCTCAAAGAACTCGCCGACCACCTCAGCAGTGTCCGCATGCAGCTGCTGGAACTCCTGATCTTCCTGACGGCGTTTGCGGCGACGTTTGTGGCATCACGTCAACTCCGCGCTACAGTCGCGGAAGACCCATACATCTATTTGAAGCTGTTCACGACGGGGCAGGATCCGCTTCCCTCGTTCGTCGCCTTCCTGGGCTTCTTTCTCCCACTGGCGGCGATTTCGCTGGGGTTTGACTCGGTGAACGGCGAGCACAACCGGCGCACGCTCAGCCGTGTCCTGTCGCAGCCGATCTACCGGGACGCCTTGCTGCTCGGGAAGTTTCTCGCCGGTATTTTGACGTTGGGGATCAGCCTCCTGGCGCTGTGGCTGTTGGTGACCGGCATGGGGCTGCTCGTGCTCGGCGTGGCGCCAAGCGGCGAAGAGGTCGGCCGCGGGCTGCTCTTCTTGTTGAGTACGCTGGCGTACGCCGGGATCTGGCTGGCGCTGGCGCTGGTGTTCTCGGTCGTCTTCCGCCAGCCGGCGACATCCGCCCTGGCGGCGATGGCGGTGTGGCTGTTCTTCGCGGTGTTCTGGGACATCGTGGTGCAGGTTGCGGCGCAGGCACTGCGACCGGCCTATGGCGGTGATCCATTTGCCGCGCTGGCCCAAGTGCGGCTGGGGCTCTTCCTGTCCCGGCTCTCGCCCAACACGCTGTTCGCAGAGCTGGTGATCGCGTTGCTCAACCCCGAGGTGCGCGCCCTGGGGCCAGTGTTCATCACGCAATTAGAGGGCGCCGTGTTGAATAGCCCGCTGCCGGTCGGCCAAAGTCTACTGCTGGCCTGGCCGCAGTTCACGGGATTGCTGGCGGGGGTACTGCTGCTGTTCGCGGGCGGTTACGTTTTGTTCCAGCGCCAGGAGGTTCGTGCCTAATTGGTTAGATGCGTTTGAGCCCACCAAAGAGACGGAGCAGGATCAACGCGGCACCGATAACCAGCGCGCCGACGGCGGCGACATACTGCACCTGGTGCCACGTCGACGGCGGTAGCGAGGTCACGAGGTGCGCGATCATCACATGGACTTGGTGCCAGATCGGCGCATTCCGCGTCAGGAAGTAAAGTCCCCCAAAGACCAATCCCACGCCAAGCAGCGCCACAACCATCGAAGGCCTCCCTGTGGAGAGTGGGCATCGTACATCATGCCCGGCCGCGCCGGCCGGTCAGTCCTGCCAACGCCTCCGGCTGAGGGGAAGTTGACCGAAAGGCGCGAACGCCAGTCCTAGCGCCCATGAGAACGGAGACCGCTGCGGTGACATGGGAGGATCAACGGGTTTCCGCCGTGTGGCATCATCCGGCGCGCGGCCGTACCTACCTGGTGGTGGGCCACGGCGCGGGAGGCAGCATGTATACGCCGGAGTTGGTAAAGTTCTCGGAAGCCCTGGCCGGGCGCGGAATCGGCGCGGTCCGGTTCAACTTTCCCTACGCGGAAGCGCGGCGCCGCACGCCGGACCGGCAGGTAGTGCTCGAGGCCTGCTATCGCGCGGTGGCGGGGCAGGTGGGGCAGTCGGCTGACCGGCTCCTCCTGGGCGGCCGCTCCATGGGCGGTCGCATCGCGTCGCATCTGGCCGCCGCAGGATTTGCCGCGGCCGCGCTGGTCTTCCTGAGTTATCCCCTCCACCCTCCGGGCCAGCCGGATCGCCTGCGCGACAAGCATCTTTACGGAATCACCATCCCAATGCTGTTCCTGCAGGGCACGCGCGACGCGTTCGCCCAGCCAGAGCTGCTGCAGCGCACGCTGGCCCGGCTTCCCACCGCCACCCTGCATCGCGTGGAGAACGCGGATCATGGCCTGCGCGTACCCGGCAAATCGAGCGAGGAGATCACCGTCGAACTGGTGGACACCACCGTGGCGTGGGTCAATCAACTACGTTGAAACGTTGGAGCGTTGAAACGTTGAACCTTCGCTGGGCCTGGTGTATCGTTTCAACGTTCCAACGCTTTAACGTTCCAACAAGTCGTTAGGTCGCTCGGCGGAGCCGCGGATCGAGCATGTCCCGGACGCCGTCACCCAGCAAGTTGAATCCCGTCACGGCCATCAGAATCGCCAACCCCGGGAAGGTCGGCACCCACCACTGCGTGGTGATGTAGTCACGCCCCTCACTGACCATGACGCCCCATTCCGGCGTGGGAGGGTGCGCGCCGAAACCGATGAAGCTTAACCCCGCGGCAATCAGGATGGCGTCTCCCATGTTGAAGGATGCCTGCACCACCAAAGGGGACAACGCATTGGGCAGGATGTGCCGCGCGAGAATGCGGAGATCGCCGGCGCCCACCGCCCGGGCCGCCTCCAGGAACTCCTGCCGGACGAGCACGAGCGTCTGGGCGCGGCTCAGCCTGGCATAGACCGGCCAGGTGACCATGGCAATGGCAATCATGGCGTTGGTCAGGCTGGGCCCCAGCGCGGCGGCGATCGCCATCGCCAGAATGAGGGACGGGAAGGCAAAAAAGATATCGGTCACACGCATCAGCGCGTGATCAACGCGGCCGCCGGCGAACCCGGCAGCCATGCCCACGGCCGTCCCCAGCACACCGGCGATGACAACCACCACGAGACCGACCATGAGCGAGAGGCGCGCCCCGAAAAGCAGACGGCTGAAGATGTCCCGCCCCAGTTGATCCAGCCCCAGAGGAAACTGCGCACTCGGCGGATCCAGCCGCTCCTCCAGGTACTGGGTCAGCGGCGGATGCGGGGCCAGCAACGGCGCGGCGAGTGCGGCGAGCGCATAGAGCAGCACGATCACCGCACCGAGCGTGGCCAGCGGGCTACGGCGAAGCAGCCGCAGGGGGTGAGGCCCCACACCGGGTCGCCGCGGGGCTGGTTTATTCATATCGCACCCGCGGATCCAGCCTGGCGTACAGCAGGTCGATGGCGAGATTGATCGTGGTGTAGATGACGGCGGCGACGATGGTGACGCCCATCACCGCAGGGAAATCGAGACTGATCGCGGACGTGGTGGCATACCGTCCCAGACCGGGCCAGGCGAAGACGGTCTCCGTCAGCACCGCACCGCTGAGCAGATTTCCGAAGGAGATGCCCACGGGAGCACGACGCGGGCCCGGGCCAGTCCGTTGGCTCGAGCCGTCCTGATGTAGTCCTGGTACAGAACCTCCAGCATGGCCGAGCGCGTCATCCGGGCGATCACCGCGGTCGAAAAAAGCCCCAGGGTCAGCGCCGGCAGCACCAGATGCCGGAGCGCGCTCCAGAAGACCGCCCCATTGCCCGTCAAGGCGGAGTCGATGAGCAGCAATCCCGTGCGTGACGGAGGTGGAATCGCAGAAACATCCAGGCGGCCCGGGCCGGGCAGCCAGCGCAGGCGATAGTAGAACGTACCCAGCAGCAGCAGTCCGAGCCAGAAGCCCGGCATCGACGCGCCCATCAGCGAACCGATGCGGGAGATGTGGTCGAAGATCCGGTCTTTGTAGAGCGCGGAGAGGATACCCGCCG
>VBAL01000057.1 GCA_005888595.1 Candidatus Segetimicrobium genomatis | reverse complement strand
ACTCCGACGCGCGCCGGCAACTCCAATTTCTCGCTGACGTACTTGGCGCTCCCGCGCAACAACGCGCTCCCTCCGGTGAGCACGATCCCGGCGGGGACCAGGTGGCCGTAGCCGCTGCGCTTGATTTGCAGCCGGAGCAGGCTGCAGATCTCCTGCAACCGCGGCTCGATGATCTCGCAGAGCACTTTGCGCGGCAGGATTCTGGGCTCACGATCGCCGACGTTGAATACTTCGATCAGCTCGCCCTCATGGACGTCGGCCACCGATGCCGCTCCGTGGCGGATCTTCAGCTTTTCCGCCTCCGCGACCGGCGTGCGCAGTCCGACCGCGACGTCGCTGGTGAGATGATGCCCACCCACGGGCAGGATCGCAGTGTGACACAGGCCGCCGCCGGCGAAGACCCCCACGCTGGTGGTTCCCCCGCCGATGTCCGCCAGCACCACGCCCAGTTCCCGCTCCGCCTGCGTCAGCACCGCCTCGGCCGACGCCAGTGGTTCCAACACCAAGTCTTCCAGTTCCAGCCCGGCGCGCTGCACGCATTTGAGAAGGTTCGCCAGAACGGTGGAGGTGCCGGTGACGATGTGCGCTTCCACTTCGAGCCGGGAGCCGTACATGCCGATGGGATTGCGCACGCCGTCGTGTCCATCCACCACAAAGCCGCGGGGGAGCATATGCACGATCTCGCGGTCGGACGCCGGCAGCGCAGCCATGCGTGCCGCCTCAACCACCCGGTCCACGTCGGCCGCGGAGATCTCGTGGTCTCCGCGGCTCACCGCGATGACCCCGCGGGAGTTGGTGGAGGTAATGTGTTCGCCCGACACGCCAACGTACAGTGCGGAGATCGTCATGCCGGCCATGCGTTCGGCGCGTTCCACAGCGTCTTCAATCGCGCGGGTCGTGGCCTCAATGTCGATGACCACCCCCTTGCGCATGCCGGAGGACGGCGTGCTGCCCACGCCGGCGATGTGCACCTCGCCATCCTCGTCAGCGTCGCCGACGACCGCACACACCTTCGTAGTCCCAATGTCCAATCCCACGACGTGCTGCTTGCGCAATATCACCGCTCCTGTACTCTGCTACATCTAGTAGTGCCTGCGTAACTTTTCCCCCATATCTTGTAGCGGGATTCCACGCTCAATGTCGGACTCCTCCCCCCGCGGGCGCAGCGCCGAGTTTGAGGATGACACTACCGGTAAACCGCAGGTCGACGTACTGCACACCCAACCGCTGGTGTCGAATGGCCGATAAGACCTGGGGGAGCGACGCGATACGGGCGAGTAGGCCGCGCGGCTGCCCGAGTAGCACGGTGATCCCGTCCGCCGTTGTGAGCGTGACGGATCCTGCCCGATCCACGCGGAGCCGCAGGCCGCGCGCGATCTCCTCCTCCGGCACAGCCCCCAACACGCGCAGCGCGTCCAACGTGGGGGCCGATGGGACGCGGTCGCCAATCCGGATCCAGGGCAGCGCGACGCCGTCTACCCTGATCACCGGCACCGAGGGCGTGGAGCGGACCACCGCCAGCGCGACGCCGGTAGGGTCCAGCAAAAGATATGCGTCGCGGTAGGGGAGCGCGGCATGTGGCACGCGTTCCTGGACGCTGATGGTCACACGGCCGGCCGGCGACACATTGAGGCGCGACGCGGCAATCCACGGGTAATGCGTGAGCCGGTCCGCCACGTCATCGGCGTCCACCGTGGCGAGCCGCTGTCCGACTCGCAGTCCGCTGCGTGCGAGGATATCGCCGGCGGACACGTTCCTCGCGCCGACGACGATGATCTCCGAGACGGTGAAAAACGAGGACAGCGGAAATGCCGCGGCGGTGAGAAGCACGGCCATCGCCACGACAAAACGGAGCAGAAGAGCAATGGCGGGCTGCGCAGGGTCGGCGGCCGGGGTGCGGTCGCGGAGCCGTGGAGTCAGGGGATACGCTGCGTTGTGTGTGTGCGTCATAAGGTGCGACGAAAGGAACGTCGAAGGTTTGAGCCGATGTGCACGCTTCAGTGTTTACGCTGGTTCAAACTCCCCCAACAATTTGATCTCGGGTTCCAACTCGACCCCGAACTTCTCCGCCACGAGCGCGTTTACCTTGTGCATCAAGGCTACCACATCGGTGGCCGAGGCCGCCCCGGTGTTCACGATGTAATTGGCATGGACCTCCGAAACCTGGGCGCCCCCGACCTGCAGCCCTTTGCCGCCTGCAAGGTCGATCAGCCGGCCGGCATGGTCACCCGCGGGATTGCGAAAGATGCACCCGGAGCTGGGCGGACCAATCGGCTGGGTGGCGGCGCGATGCGCGAGCCACTCCTCCGTGCGCCGCCGGACGATCTCGGACGTGCTGCGCTGCAGCTGCAGTGTGGCTTCGGCCACCACAGCGGGACGCTGCTGGAGCACGCTGGTCCGGTAGGCATACCCCAGCGTCGCCGGCGTCAGGATGTGCTCCCCGTCCGGCATCAGCACCCGCGCCGATGCCACGACCTCCATCATGGCGTGTCCATGCGCGCCGGCGTTCATCACCACCGCCCCCCCGAGCGACGCCGGGATGCCAGCGGCGAATTCCAGTCCCGACAGTCCCTGCAGGGCCGCCGCGCGCGCCAGATGTGGCAGTCCCGCGCCGGCCTGCGCCGTCACGCGGTCGCCGTCAAGCGTGATGCGATCCAGCCCCTTCCCGATCTTCAGGACAATCGCGCGGATCCCCAGATCGGAGATCACGACGTTACTGCCCTGGCCCAGCACCACAAACGGGACGCGCTCCGTGAATAGCCAGGTGACGACGGCGCGCAACTCCTCCCGCGACCGCGGCACGACCAGCAGGTCTGCCGGTCCGCCGACGCGGAAGGACACATGCTTTCGCAGCGGTTCCCCCTCGCGCACCTCGCGGCACACCCGTCCCAACATGCGGAGGGCATCGGCGTGCCCGGCGGGTTTGATCGTCATCGGCTGGCGC
This sequence comes from Candidatus Segetimicrobium genomatis, assembly GCA_005888595.1. GTDB lineage: Bacteria > Sysuimicrobiota > Sysuimicrobiia > Sysuimicrobiales > Kaftiobacteriaceae > Telluricultor. The sequence goes on along the minus strand of VBAL01000057.1, from coordinate 22,806 downwards.
GGCATGACCGGTGCCTCGCGAGGAACGACTTCGGGACCGAGCCTAATGGCCGAGCCGCACCTTCATCAATAGAATATCGATGATGCGGACCGCCGCCCAGGCCATGACGCTGAACCGGATCACATCCCTCACGGTCGTGTTCCCGCGTTCCCGTGTTCCCGCGTTCCCGTCTGTGCGCGGGTCCCAAGCGCCGCCACCAGTTCGTCGGCGGTCCTCCAGATGTCGCCGGCCCCGAGGGTGAGGACGAGATCCCCGGGACGCAGCATGGGCAGCAAATGGCCCACGACGCGCTCTCCTTCGGCAATGAACGTCACCGGCCGGTGCGGACGCACCGCCTCAACGATCAGCGCCGCGCTGACACCGGGAATCGGCTCCTCATCGGCGGGATAGATGTCGGTCACAATCAGATGGTCACAATCAGAAAACGCCGTGGCGAAGCGCCGGTAGGTCGTCTGGGTCCGGGTGTAGCGGTGTGGTTGGAACACGGCGATGATGCGCCGGTCCGGCCAGGACTCTTTGGCCGCACGCAGGACCGCGGCGATCTTGATCGGATTGTGGGCGTAGTCATCCACCACCATGACACCGCCCACCTCCCCCCGGACGGCAAAACGCCGGCTCACCCCGCGGAAGCTCTCCAGCGCCTGTGCCACCTGGGGGAAATTTATGCCCAGCTCCAACGCCACCGCCGTCGCAGCCAGGGCGTTGAGCACGTTATAGCGGCCAGGGACGTTCAGCACCAGTGGTCCCAAACTTACGCCATCGCGCCGGAAGGTGCATCGCGTCTGCCGGCCGGCGAGGCCCTGCAGCGTGGCCGTGTAGCGGGCGGGCCCCACCAGTCCATACGTGATGGCGCGGGCAGAAACGCGGGATAACAGATCCCGGACGTGCCGGTGATCGGTGCACAGCACCGCGAACCCGTCGGCCGGCAACGCGGCAAGGAACTCGGCAAACGTCTGGGTCAGGTGTTCCACCGTGCGATAGTAGTCCCGGTGATCGGTGGTATCCAGGCTGGTCACCACCGCGGCCGATGGCCGCACGTACAGCAATGATCCGTCGGACTCGTCTACCTCCGCCACCAGGTACCGACTGCCGCCGACGCGGACGTTGCCGTCCAGCCCTTCCACATCCGCGCCGATGAGGGCGGTGGGATCGAGCCCGCCGGCTGCCAGCACATGTGCGGTCATCGCCGCCGTCGTCGTCTTGCCGTGCGTCCCGACGATGGCAATGCTGAAGCCTTCGGCGAGGATCGATGATGCACGGGCAGGCCGCGGTAGCGCGCGGCGACCATCTCGACATTGAGCTCCGGGACGGCGCGCGAGGCCACCACCACGTCCGCGTCCGCCAGGTGGCCGGGATCATGACCGATATGGACTGCCGCACCCAGGGCCGCGAGGCGCCGGGTGGCGTCCGAGGCGCGAAGGTCAGAACCGCTGACACGATACCCGCGGGACAGCAGGATGTGCGCGATGGCGCTCATCCCCGCCCCGCCGATGCCGATGAAGTGGACGCGCGCGTTGCGATCGATCACGAGAATCGTCTCTCTGCGGCGGCGACCACCAGCGCTGCCACTTCCCGCGCCGCCTGCGGCCGGCCCAGGCGAGCGCTGGCCATCGCCATCGCGCGCAGCCGCGACGGATCCGCCCGCAGGGCGTCTACCGCCTGCGCCAGGCGGACACCATTCGCCTCGCGGTCGAGCACCACCACCGCCGCGCCGGCGGACTCCAACAGGCGCGCGTTGGCTTCCTGATGACCCTCCGCCGCATACGGATAGGGCACGGCGATCACGGGTAGACCGTTGGCGGTCACCTCCGCCAGCGTCCCGGCGCCGGCGCGACACACGACCAGATCCGCGCAGGCATAGGCATCAGCCATCTCCTCAATGAACGGCACGGCGACGTAGCGCAGCGACCCCTCCAGCGACCGCAGACGCGCGTGGACCCACTCCTCATGTTCATTCCCGGTCTGGTGCAGAATCTGGACCCCCGCGCGTCCGTCCAGACGCTCGGCCATTTCTATGACGTGCGCGTTGAGACTGCGGGCGCCTTGACTGCCGCCCAGCACCAGCACGGTGAGCTGCCGGTCGCCTAGCCCAAAGCGCTGCCGTCCCCGCGCCCGGTCGCCCTGCAGCACGCCGGCGCGCACAGGAACGCCGGTCACCACCACCTTGCCACCGAAGTGTGCCGCGGCGCGTTCATGCGGTACCGAGATCACCCGCGCCCATCGAGCCAGAATGCGGTTGGCCGCACCCGGATAGAGATTTTGCTCCTGGACCACCAGCGGGATCTTCAAGACCGCCGCGGCCGCCCCGATCGGCGCGGCCGCATATCCGCCTGTCGCGACGACTACCTGTGGCCGCCAGCGTTGCAGCAACAGAGCGGCCTGCGCGGTACCGGCCACCGTCAGCAGCATCGCCCAGGGAAGCGACCAGGTGAGCCGCCTCGGCCAGGCCCGCGCGGCGACACGGCGGAACGGCCATCCTGCCTGAGGCACCACCCGCCGTTCCAAGCCGCCGCCGCCGACAAACAAGACCTCTGCCTGGGGCCGGATGGAGACCAGTGCCTCTGCAATCGCCAACCCTGGATACACGTGACCCCCGGTGCCGCCCCCCGCGATCACGACGCGCACCGCGATACCCCTAGATCTCGGATCCTGGATCTTGGATCCTGGGTCCGAAATCAGTACTGAGATCATGCCCTACCATCTTGAGCTGCGTGATCCTCCATCCAGTGAGCTAGGATCTAGGATCGGCTCTCGCGCAGTATTGTGAAATGTTCATCAGAATCCCAATTCCCATCATCGCAAAAAGCAGAGACGACCCGCCGAAGCTGACGAAGGGCAGTGGCACACCGGTGATCGGCAGAACACCCGTGGTCACCCCGATGTTGATGATGGCCTGCAGCACGATCATCAACGTAATGCTTCCGGCGACCAGGCTTCCGTACCGGTCGGGTGCCTCACGCGCAATGCGCAGCCCCCGTATGGCCAGGATGCCAAACAAGACCAACACCGCCACCGTGCCGACCAGGCCGAGTTCTTCGCCGAGGATCGCGAAGATGAAATCGGTGTGCCGCTCAGGGAGGTAAAAGAATTTCTGCCGGCTCTCTCCCAGGCCGAGACCGAGCACCCCTCCCGACCCCAGCGCCAGCAGCGATTGGATAATGTGAAAGCCCGCGCCCTGGGGGTCGCGCCAGGGATCGAGAAATGCGAGCAGGCGCTGTCGCCGGTATTCCTCGCCCAGCGCAGCCGCCGTCAGCAGCGGGATGCTGGCCAGGCTCAGCCCCAGCAGATGCGTGAGCCGTACCCCGCCGATGAAGAACACCGCGGCGGCGAGCAGCGCCACCAGCAGGGAGGTTCCCATGTCCGGTTGCACCAGGATCAGGCCGGAGATCAGCGCGGTGACGATCAGCGGCGACGACACCATGCGAGGATTCCCCAGCCCGGGGCCGCGATTGGTCAGGACATGCGCCAGGTACAATGCCAACGCCAGCTTGGCGCCCTCGGCCGGCTGGAAGGCGAATGGCCCCGCCAGCACGATCCAGCGCCGGGCGCCGCCGGCCACCCGGCCGATACCCGGCACAAGCACGAGGGCCAGCGAGAGGACGGCACCGATCAGCAGCAACGGCGTGAGCCGGCGCAGGCGCGCATAGTGGGTACGCTGCATGATCAACAACGCCATCATGCCCAAACCCGCCCACGCCACCTGCCGCTTGAAAAAGAAGGTACTATCCCCGTAGCGGTCGTGCGCCACGATCGCGCTGGCACTGTACACCATGACCACTCCGGTGGCCACCAGCGCAACCACGGTGAAGAACAACCACGAATCAGGTGCTCGCTTCGGGACGAGGTCCATCGCGCTCCAGGAGTATGTTGTATAGTCGGATGCCCCATACCGATCATGCCGGTATGAGCAGCTGCGACGTATGCGTCAGCCTCGTACCAACGTGACTGTCTCGAACCAGCTGAACCGGCCCAACGGCCTGTCACGTTTGGTACGGGGTCAGGGCTGGCGGTGCGCGGCCCACTCACCTCCGTCAGTCGGCCGGACCTGCCGTCCGTTCGTAGTAGTTGTTGCGTCCTTGTTCAAGAAGTTCCTGCGCCGCCATCCTTCGCGACCAATTCGGCATAGCGGTCGCCGCGCTCCCGGTAATCGCGGAACTGGTCGAAGCTCTCGCAGCCCGGGGACAGTAACACCGCGTCCCCAGGTCGGGCCATCCGCCTGGCCTCCGTGACGGCCCGCTCCAGCGTCCCCACGGCGGACACGGGCAGCCCCGTCAGGGCTTCCTGCAACTGCGGCGCGGTCGCGCCGATGAGCAGCACCCCCTTGACCGGCGACGCCTGCAGCGCCGTGCGCATCGACGCAAAATCCGCGGCGGTGGCTTTGGGACGGGCGCCGCCGGCGATCAGGACAAAGGGCCGGTCCATGCTGGCAATCGCCGCCGCGGCGGCGGTCGGATTGGTCGCCAGCGAATCCTCGTAGTACCGCACCCCGCCGGCGTCGGCCACGACGCGAAAGCGATACGGCAAACCGCGGAACGCCAACAGCACATCAGCCATCGCTGCCGCCGACGCGCCGGCCAGGGCGGCGCCCAGGCAGGCGGCCAGGGCGTTCTCGACGGTGTGAGCGCCGGGCATCTGCACCGCGCCGAGCGGAATCATCTGTTGCAGGCGCCCGCGGGTGATCACGATGGCGTCCCCGCGCACCGATGCACCCTGGCTCACCGCGCGGGTACGGCTGAAGAGATACGGATGAGGACAGTCCCCGGCCATCGCCGCCGTGTGCGGGTTGTCGGCGTTCAACACCGCCAGATCGTTCTTGCCCTGGTATTTGACGATGGTCCGCTTGACCTCGACGTAGGCCTCCATCGTGCCGTGGTCGTCGAGATGGTGGGGCGCGATATTCGTGATCACGGCGATGTGCGGACTGTACGGGAGATCGATCAGTTGCCGGTTGCTGAGCTCCAGTACCAGCCAGTCCCGCGGGGTCATCTCGTCAGCGTAGTACAGCATCGGGACGTGCGAGCGATCATTCCCGGAGAAAAATGCGCGGGACCCGCTGTGCACGAGCATCTGGTGAATGAGGTGGGCCACCGTGAACTTGCCATTGGTGCCGGTGACGCCGACGATGGGGCACGGGCTCACTTCAAAGAAGAGCTGCGTCATCGAAGAGAAGCGTATTCCGCGTTCTCTCAACCGCCGCAGCGGCGCGTTGACCGGGTACCTGAACCACGACTGCGGGACCACGATCACGTCGGCCCGCTCGATGCCATCCAGGTAGCGATCGGCCCAGCACACCTGGATGGGGTGGTTCAGCACGCGCCGGGCTGCGGGCTCCCGCTGGTCCGCGGGGAGCCATTGGTGCGTGCGCCCGAATTCGGCGACAAAGTCGTCGGGTCGGTGTACGTCGTGGGCCGTGATACCCGTCACCCCACGACCAACCAGAAAGTCGACGACCGTCGCGCCCTCGGTGCCGGCCAGGCCGACGACGTGGATGTTCTTACCCCTGAGCTCCTGGATCACACTGTCTACGCTCATAACACACGGTGATTCGTGATTCGGGATTCGGGATTCGGCAACAACCCGTATCGGGAAACTACAGTCATCCCCTCGCTTGGCGTTGTTCTTGACGAATCACTCATCACGAATCACCAATCACGCCTTTCATTAGAATACGAACGTCAATCCCAGTAGCGCCGCAAAGATGCCGACGATCCACATCCGTGTGACGGTCTGCGTCTCCGACCACCCTGCTAGCTCGAAGTGATGATGCAGCGGGCTCATCCGGAAAATCCGCCTGCCCCCGGTGGCTTTGAAGTACACTACCTGCAGCACGACCGAGGCGGCCTCCAGCACGAAGACAAGCCCAATGACGAGGAGCAGCCATTCGGTTCTCGTGACAATGGCCATCCCGGCCAGAACGGCACCCAGCGCGTTGGAGCCAACGTCGCCCATGAAGACCGAAGCGGGATGCGTGTTGAACCAGGCAAATCCGGCGCACGCGCCTGCCACGGCAGCCGCCAGCGCGGCGACCTCAGGTCGCCCCAGCTTCACAGCGACCGCAGCATACGCGCCCGAGGCGATGGCCACAGTACCGGCGGCGAGGCCGTCCAGCCCATCGGTCAGGTTGACGGCATTGGCGAATCCTACGACGTACAGGATGACAAAGATCGTGTACGCCCATCCGAGTTGCACTGCGCCGACGCCGGGGAGGATGAGGCCGGTTCCCAGCTCGGGCCGCCGCACCGCATACGCGGCGACCCCGCCGGCAAGGATCACCTGGAGCACCAGCCGTTCACGCGCCCGCAGGCCAAGGTTCCGTCGATGCCGGATCGCAAGGGCATCATCGAGCCCCCCGACGGCACCGTACGCTACCATCGCCGCGAGCGGCAGCAACAGCCGCCACCCATGTTGTGGGACGGCAAGCACCGCAGCAATGGCGGCAGCCGGGATCAGCAGCAGCCCGCCCATCGTTGGAGTGCCGGCCTTCCCGCGGTGCTGGGTCGGCGCCTCCTCGCGAATTCGCTGCGCGACGTGGAAACGGGTGAGAAACGGAATCCCCCACCGGCCCAGCACCAGCGTGAGGATGGCGGCCAGCGCGGCGGCGAAGATGAGGCGATCGGTCATGGGCGTATCTGACTATACAGGGCCTCAACGATCCTCTCCAGGTGGAGGAGGCGCGATCCCTTAATCAGGACCACGTCGCCGGGTTGCAGCAGTGTGCGGAGGCGCGTCGTTGCTTCCTCGAGAGTCAGGGCGTGTTCGATGCGATCGGAATCCATGCCTCCGGCCGCCGCACCCTCACCGATGACACCGGCGCCTCCGCCGACGGCGAGCAGGAACGCGATCTTCCGTCGGGCCACGTCACGTCCAACGTCCCGGTGCAGCTCGGGTGACTGGGCTCCCAGTTCTCTCATCTCCCCCAGCACTGCGACCAGCCGGTGTCCCCGGCCGGCTTCCTCGAGAACATCTAGCGCCGCGCGGACTGAAGAGGGGCTCGAGTTGTACGCATCGTTGATCACGAGGATGTCGTCCAGCTGCATCGGCTGCAGGCGCATCGCCGGGGGCGTCCACCCGGCCATCCCGGCAGCAATGGCGTCGAGATCCATCCCCAACACCAGCCCGACGGCGGTCGCGGCGAGCGCATTCGCGACGTTGTGGCGCCCCCAGGCGGGCAGCCGGGCATCGGTGTGCTTGCGTCCTGCGAGCAGACGGAACGTCATACCCGCGGGCTCAAAGCGCACCTGATCCGCCCTGACGTCCGCCGGGCCAGCCAGCCCGTACGTCATTACGCGTCCCCGGCACAGCCGCGCCAGTCCACTGACCAGTTCGTCATCGCGGTTCAGGACGGCCACCCCGTCATCCGGGAGACCCGCCACAAGCTCACCCTTTGCCCGGGCAATGTTCTCCCGGCTGCCCAGGTGCTCCAGGTGCGCCTCGCTGATAGAGGTCACGACACCAATCGAGGGCGCGGCCATCTCCACCAGTTCCGCAATCTGGCCCAACCCCCGCATCGCCATCTCGATGACCGCGACGCCGTGCTCCACAGTGAGCCCCAGCAGCGTGAGCGGCACGCCAATCTCTGCGTTCCACACCTCTTTGGTGGAGGCAACGGCAAACGCCCGCCCCAGGACCGCAGCGCACAACTTCGTGGTCGTCGTCTTCCCCACGCTCCCGGTGACTCCGACGACGGTGACCGTCAGCGTGCGGCGGTACGCACGGGCGATCCGGCCCAGGGCGCGCAGGGGATCATCCACGCGGATTAACACCGCGCCGGAGGGCAGGCCGTTGGCCGGCCGCGCGGAGAGAGCGGCTGCGGCGCCGCGGTGGAACGCATCGGCAATGAAGTCGTGACCGTCTGCGCGCGGCCCGCGCAGGGGCACAAACAGATCTCCGTCGCGGAGCGTACGGGTATCGGTGCTGACCCCCGTGATAATGACGGGCATCGGGAGCCGGGCGTCGGGCTTCGTGAGTTGCCCGCCTGTGGCTTTCAGAATCTCGTCAAGTGTGAAGTGCATCGATCAGTCCTGCGCGGCCCGAGGCCCGAAGCCCGAGGCCCGCAAGTTCCGTAGGGCTTCCCGCGCAACCTCGCGATCGTCAAATGGATGCTTCACGCCGTTAATCTCCTGATAGGGTTCATGCCCTTTGCCGGCAATGAGCACGACATCGCCCGGATGCGCGAGTTCGATGGCCCGGGAGATGGCTTTCCTGCGGTCGGGTTCCACCTCAATACGGGCCTGGGGCCGCAGGCCCCGGGCCTGGGATGGCTGGTCCCGGATCTCGGATCCCGGATCCCGGATCCCGGTCAGGATCTCCTCGATGATCGCGGTGGGTGGCTCGCTGCGCGGGTTATCGGAGGTGACGATGGCGACGTCGCCCAGTTGAGCGGCGATCCTTCCCATCACCGGCCGCTTTGTGCGGTCGCGATCACCGCCGCAGCCGAAGACGACCAGCGTGCGACCGGTCGAGAAGCCGCGCGCCGCCTGGAGCACATTTTCCAATCCGTCCGGCGTGTGTGCGTAGTCCACGATTACGGCGAATGGCTGCCCTTCCAGCACAGCCTCAAATCGCCCCGGCACCCCGGCAAACTCTGCCAGCGCTTGCCCAATCAGCTCGAGCGGGATCCGCTGCGCATCCACGGCGGCAATCGCCGCCAGGGCGTTGTAGACGTTGAACCGGCCGTGCAGCCTCAGACGCACAGGGAGCCGTCCGTGCGGCGTGACCGCGGTGAACTCACTGCCGCCAAGATGGAGGCGCAGGCCTTCCGCACGCACATCGGCGCGGCTTGTGATTCCGTAGGTGACGACCGGGGCCCGACTCGCCGCGGCCATGACGGAGGCGCTCGGATCGTCGGCGTTGATCGCGGCGTTCCCGTCCGGATCCACCATCTCAAAGAGTGTGCGTTTGGCGTCGCGATAAACCTCCAGCGTCTTGTGGAAATCGAGGTGGTCTTGCGTGAGATTGGTGAACACGGCTCCGCGGAACCGGCAGCCGTCAACACGGTGCAGTGCCAGCGCGTGTGAGGCCACCTCCATGAGCACGCTGTCCAGATGCTGGTCTGCCATCCGCCGCAGGATGCGCTGGAGGTCTGGCGCTTCGGGCGTGGTGCGGTCCAGCGGGGTCGTCTGCGTCCCGACCTTCACGCCCAGGGTGCCGACGACTCCGGTGCGCCGTCCCGCGCGGGCCAGCACCGCGTCGAGGAGGTACGCGGTCGTGCCTTTGCCGTTCGTGCCGGTGATCCCGATGAGCGAGAACGCGCGTGATGGCTCGCCAAAGAAGGCGCAGCTGAGGGACGCCAGAGCGATGCGGGAGTCAGAGACGATGACCTGCGTCACCACTGCGGAGACCTCCACCGGCCGCTCCACGACCACTGCCACCGCGCCGCGGGTGATCGCCTCCGCGACGAACGTATGCCCGTCGTGCTGGAGGCCTCGCACGGCCACAAACAGCCCTCCGGACCGGACCGCCTTCGAATGATACGCGATATCAGCGATGGGGGTCGCGGTCGGACCCAAGACCCGTGCCGATGGCAGATCGCGCAGGAGCGCGCCGAGGGTGATCATCGATTCCCACGTCATTATACAGAAGGGACAAGGCGCGCATGAGAACAACCCTCACCCTGCACCTTCTCCCACCACTATGGCGTGCCCGTGGCCGCCGGGATACGCGGGACACCTCCCGATGGCGTTGGGGGTTGGACAGCCGGCGGCACGCGCAGGTACCACAGCACCTGCGACGCAATCTGTCGGAACACGGGCGCAGCCACCTCGCCGCCAGAGTACGCCCCGTGCGGTTCGTCCAGCACGACTAACGCCGCCAGGCGGGGATTTGGAATGGGGACGATGCCCAGGAACGAAGCCAGATAGCGGTCGGGGTCATATCCTCCCTGGCGGGCCGGCTTCTGTGCCGTGGCCGTCTTGCCGGCGACCGTGTAACCGTCGATGCGCGCCTGGGTGCCCGTGCCGGTCCTCGTCGTCCCTACCATCATCTGCAAAACCGCATCTGCGGTTTCCGGTCTGATCGCGCGGCCCAGGACTTGTCGTCCGGCGGCGTCGGTCAGCCGGCCCTGGTGGTCGCGCACGGCCCGCACGATATAGGGACGGAGCATCGCTCCATCGTTGACCAGTGCCGTGGCGGCGGTCAGCAGCTGGATGGCCGTCGTCGACACGCCCTGCCCGAACGAGATCGTCTGCAGGCCCGGCCCCAGCCACGCGGACGGTGGAGGCACGATGCCAGCCGACTCGCCCGGCAGATCGATTCCCACCGGCCGGCCGAACCCGAAGGCGCGGATATAATGGAAGAACTGCGCTTTGCCCAGCCGCGTGCCCACTTGCGCCGCGCCGACGTTGCACGAGTTCTTGACGATTTCACTCATCGTCTGCCATCCGTGCCGCCTCCCGCCGGCATCGCGGAGGACGATCCCTCCCGGTGCCAGTAGCGACCCGCCGCAGAAGAAGCGCTCAGTCGGAGGCACGACGCCTGAATCCAGCGCCGCTGCCATTAGGAAGATCTTGAACGTCGATCCCGGCTCCTGCGCCTCCGCCACCGGCCGGTTGACCCACCGCCGCACGTTGGCGTCCGAGCCGGAGTTGGGGTTGAAGGCAGGAACGGTCGCCATGGCCAGGATCTCACCGGTCATGGGGTCTGTGACCACCGCCCACCCGCCTTTCGCGCCTGTGCGCTCCACGGCCGCGATCAGCTCACGCTCGGTGATGTGCTGAATCACCTGATCGATGGTCAGCAGGATATCTTGTCCGTCCTGCGGCGTGCCCAGCACCTGCTGGGTCTCCACCATCACGCGGCCTCGGCCGTCGCGCGCCGCGATGGCACGCCCGACGGTCCCGCGCAGGACCTGCTCATAGGAGAGCTCCACTCCTGAAAGTCCTTGATTGTCGATCCCTGCGAATCCAATTAGCTGGGCGGCAAGCGGGCCGTTGGGATAGGCGCGCGTGTCCTCCGTCAGAAAGCCGATCTGGTCGGCCATGCCCAGGGCGCGCACGCGGGCGGCGAGCTGCGGGGTCACCTTGCGGGCCAGCCAGGCGAAGTGTCTGCCGGAGGCCAAGCGCCGCTTCACCTCGTCCACGCCCTGGCCCAGCACCGGTGCCACGCGCGCCGCGAACGCCTGGCGATCAGCGATCGCACTGGGCACCGCGTAGATGGACGTCGCGTCAACGTTGACGGCCAGGGCGCGGCCGCGCCGGTCGAAGATCAGACCGCGATGCGGATCCAGCGCAATTGCCTCGAGCTGCTGCCGCTGGGCCAACTGGTGCAGGCGCCCGCCTTCGATGACCTGCAACTGAGCCAACCGCAGTGCGAGGACAGACAGCGCGACAAGCAGCAGGCCCGTCATCAACATCGTACGGCGGCGGATCAGGATGCGGTGGTCGGCGACGAGATCGGCACGCGTGTGGAGCGGATCGGAATCGGCACGGCGGGGCCGCCCGCGAAAAGATCGACCAACGGTGCGGAGGTTATAGCGCCGGCGTGTACCGCGCGACGGCTGGCGCACTCCCGCTCACTGCGAGGGTTCGCCCGCGGCCGCCTCGCTGCGAACAAACCACGCCGCGAAGCGATCCCAGACAGTAAGGGATGGGACACCCGCCGCGCGGGCCGGCGCGGGCACCGCAAGCGCGGCCACCTGCTGCGGCCGCGGGGTCAGCATCCCCAGGTCCGCCCTGGCGATGCGCTCGATCCGGTCCGGCGCGCGGAGCGCCGAGGTCGTGGCGAGCAACCGGGCATTCTCGGCTGCGAGCACTTCGACCTGCTGGCGCAATCCCAGGATGACGTACCCGGTGCGCGCGGCCTCCGTACGCTGGGCCACGAGCGCGAGGGCGGGGAGGACCGCCACGACCGCCAGCGCCACGATCGTGGGCAGGGGACGTCGGCGGCTCCGGCGCCGCGCCGGCTCCCGATCGGTCGGCGGTCGGTCCGGTAGGATCACCGGATACGTTCGTGATCGAGGTGCCAGTGCGAGCATCCGCTACTCCCACATCAGAGTTGGAGAGTTGGAGAGTTGGAGAGTTGAATCCCATCAGTCGTCTCTCCAACTCTTCAACTTTCCAACTTGCAGTTTCGTGTTGGGGCGGGACGCCGGGCATCGGTTGCCGGAGGTGCTCGTGTGCTGTGGAGGGATGTTCGGGGTGTGTGTGAAGGTTCGAAGGCCGATCCCCGAACGCCCCAACCCCAACTCTCTATTCAATTGACTACAATTTCGGATTGCCAATTGTGAATTTGCATGACTGCCGTTCAATTCACAATTTTCAATCCACAATTCTTCAATTAGGTGTTGATCCGTTCCGCCGCGCGCAGCTTTGCGCTGCGCGCGCGGGGATTGCGCTCAATTTCTTCGGGGGTCGGCGTGATCGGCTTCTTTGTCAAGACGCGCAACCATCGCTTCCCCCCATTCGTGCAGGCGGAGGACCCGGGAGAACGGGTGCACCCACGGGAGAGGCGCAGGAAGGTGTGTTTGATGGTTCGATCCTCCAGGGAGTGGAAGGTAATGGCGCAGAGTCGACCCGCCTCCCGGAGCACCTCCGCCGCAGCTGGTATGGCATTGTCAAGGTTCGATAGTTCATCGTTGACCGCGATGCGTAGCGCCTGAAACGTCCTCGTTGCCGGGTGGATCGTCCGCGGCCACGCCCGCCGTGGAATTGCCCGGCGGACCACCTCGGCCAGTTCCACCGTCGTCGCGAGTGGCCGGGCGCGAACAATCCCGCGCGCAATCCGCCGCGACCACCGCTCCTCACCATACCGCCAGATCAGGTCGGCGAGATCTCGTTCCGCCAGCCCATTCACCAGCTCCGACGCCGTCAGTCGCTGCCGCCGGTCCATGCGCATGTCCAGCGGCCCCGCAACCGAGAACGAGAACCCCCGCTGCGGATCGGCGAACTGCATCGTCGAGGCGCCGAGATCGAACAGCACCCCATCGACCCGATCGATGCCCTGCGACAGGAGGACCGCTCTGATTGCCGCGAAGTTCTCGCGGATGAGCGTGACGGCCCCGCCGAATCGCTCTAGTCGTCGGGACGCCTGCTCCAGCGCCTGCTCGTCCCGATCGATCCCGATCAAGCGCCCACCTGGAACGATCCGGTCGAGGATCGCCTCGGCGTGTCCTCCTCCGCCGAGGGTGGCGTCGACATACACCCCGCCGGGCCGGGGCTGTAGCCAAGTGAGCGTTTCCGTCAACAGAACCGGTACGTGCTCGATCGTCCCACCGGTTCACACCGTCACAGGCTCAAGTCCTTCAACTCAGACGCGATCGAGGTCGCCTCTGCCTGGACACGCGCCAGGTACCGCTGCCAGTTCAGTAGACTCCAGATCTCCAGACGACTGCCGACCCCGACGACCACAGCATCCCGTTCGATCTTTGCGTATTCGCGCAGGTGCGATGGAATCGTCATGCGCCCCTGCCGGTCCAGTTCAACGTCTTCGGCACTGGCCAGCACGAAGCGGACGAAGTCGCGCCGGCTGACCGATAACCCCCGCAGTTTCTTCTCGTTCCTCGCCCACTCTTGTGGGGCGTACACCGCGACGCACTCATCGAGCCCCCGCGTGACGACGACCCTGCTGCCCAGGGCGGCGCGGAATGTTTGGGGCAGTACGATCCGCCCCTTGTCGTCCAGGGAGTAATGATGCTCGCCTCTGAACAAGCTGCCCCACCGTTCCCCACTTCGTTCCACTTCTATTCCACCCGTACCCCCCAACTCCTGCCCGCAGACCTCGGATTCCCAAGAAATACGAGGATTTTTGGCGACGCGACAAGACCCCCACATCGGGGGGCCAAGGAAACTCCGACCACCAGATATTGCGGTTCATCCGCGCCTTCATCGGTGCCACGCCTTCATTGGTGCCAGGCACCGATGAAAGTCAGCGGTCGGCAGTCCCTGCGGGACCTCCTACAAGACTGCTGACGGCGACTGCGGGACGCTGACTAACTACGTGGCCGCGAACCAGCTTGAGAGGCGGGTGCGTTCGAACTCAAGCTTCTGCTGGTACGCCTCTGCGCTGGGTGGTGTCACCTGCACCGCCGGGGCGGGCGTCGCAAAGAAGTCGCCCTGCACCATCGAGGCTTGTCCGCTTCCCATCTCAATGAAGCAGTACCCGTGCCCGTCATACGGCGCCGGCTGAGGGCGGCCGGTGATTTCGCCGGTGATCTGTGCCGCGACCACTTTCGCCTGCTCCTCGGCGAAGATGCCGGCTTTGGGGAGCGCCATGCCGTTGGCGAGCGGGATCTCCACCACATCGCCGATGGCAAAGATGCCGTCTATGGATGCTCGCAGCGTAGCGGGATCCACGGAGATCCACTCACCTCGCATCGTCAGCCCACTCTCGCGGGCGACCACGGGCGGGCGGTGCGGCGGCACCCCGATGAGGAGATCGGCCGGAATCGTCGTCCCGTCGGACACGAGCGAGCTCCCGTCCACCTTCATGACCTTGCGGTTCGCAGTGAATCGGATGCCCTTGCCGGCCAGCTGCCCCTCGACCTGCGCGCATCCGGCGGCGCCGACCACCGGCAGGGACATCGGCTGCGGCGTGGAGGCATGAATCTCGACGCCGTCACGCAGGCCCCGCTGGCGGAAGAGATCATCCAGCATCATCGCCGCTTCATATGGAGCCGGCGGGCACTTGTATGGGACACCGAGCACGGCGACGAGGATGCGTCCCTCGCGGAAGGTCCGAATGCGCGCGGCCACCCGCTCCACATCGTCAGGATCATAGAGGTTGAAGGCCGGGGGGCCGAATCCGGGAATCAGATCCGTCCTCGGCTCGGCGCCCAGCGCCACGATGAGATAGTCGAAAGGGATGCGTGCCGTATCGGTTCGCACCGTGCGGGTACGGGGGTCGATCGCGGTCACGGCGGCGCGGTGCACCTGGATGCCACGTGCCTTCACCGTATCGAGCGAGCGCGTTCCTTCCTGACGGGTTCCCCGCCCAATCAGAACCCACAATTTGCGCAACCCCATCACGAAGGTCCCGCGCCGGTCCACCAGCGTGATCTGGTGGTCAACCGCCAGCGCGCGCCGCAGCTCCAGCGCAGCTGTGATCCCGCCGAACCCGCCGCCCAGAATGAGGATGCGCTTGCCAGCCATCTGAGCCTCCCAAACTCGAAATGACGATCCTGGATCTTGGATGCTGGATCCTGGGAACTACCTCATGGATTGCCCGTGCAATTCCCAATATCCAAGATCCAACATCCAGGATCGCGCTTAAAAAGAGACCTCTTGCCCCACCCCTCTCTCGATCGCACGCGTATACACATAGTGCGCCGTCGCCACATCCTCGACGGCCATGCCCAGGGACTTGAAGAGTGTGACGTCACGCTCGCTGGTTCGCCCGGCCACGGTACCGGCCAGGACCTCGCCAATCTCCCCACAGATATGCTCTCGCGCAATCGCCCCTTCCTGGATCGGCTGGAGAAGATCACCGGATTCTGCGAGAGCGGCGGCCCGCGAGTCCACAAAGACACGCGCACGCCGGACCGCGTCAGTATCGAGTTCGCGCCAGTCCGGCCGGGGCGCCCCCACCGCATTGATATGCGCACCCACAGCGACCCATACACCTCGCAGGACCGGAGTCGACGCCGACGTTGCCGTGACGATGATCTCTGCCCCGCGGACGGCCTCCTCGGCCGAGGCACACGCCGTCATCGGCACCCCGGCCTGCGGCTGCATCTCTGCGACAAACCTCTGTACTCCGGCCGCCGTGCGGGACCAGACGCGCACGTGCCGGAGGGACCGCACCAGCCGGATCGCATCCAGATCAGCGTTCGCGTCGCCGCTGCCGAGGAGGCGGCAGTGCGCATTTCGGTGATCAGCCGTCCATCCATGATCGAGAGCAACTCCCCGGTGGCACTGTCCCACAGGAGCACCACCGCCAGGTGCGTGGGCAGATCGCGGGCGGCATTAGACGGATAGAAGGTCACCGCCTTCGCGCCCAACGCCTCCCGGACTCCCGGCCCATCATGAGCGCTGGCGGAGCGGAGATGCGCCGGCATGAGACCGAGATATCCGGCGTAAGGCTCGACCATCATGGCCAGCCGGACCGGCTGCGCCACGCCGCCGGTGGAATAGGCGCGCAGCGCCTCCTCCATCAGCGGGATCAGCGCCTCCATCGAGAGCAACTCGCGCACGTCCGACTCTCGCAGCAGCAGCATCGCGCTTGCGACCAGCGTTACTCTTTCAATGCGCCGGTCAGCCCGGCGACGTAGTGTTCGACGAAGAAGGAGTAGATGAGTGCCACCGGGACCGAGCCCAGCAACGCCCCGGCCATCAGCGGCCCCCATTGGAACACGTCACCGGTGATGAGTTCGGTGGCCAAGCCGACGGGAATCGTTTTTGCTCCCGTGGAGGAAAGGAAGACGAGCGCGTAGAGGTATTCGTTCCACGACAGGGTGAAGGAGAAGATCAGCGCGGACAGGATCCCCGGCAGCGCCAGGGGCAGCGTGATGTGACGCAGCACCTGGATCCGCGTGGCGCCGTCAACGCGTGCACAGTCTTCCAGCTCGGCCGGAATCGACCTGAAGTACCCCATCAGGAGCCAGGTGGCAAACGGGATCAGAAACGTCGGATAGGTTAGAATCAGCGCGGCCGGCCGATCCCACAACCCGAGTTCGTTGATGATGCGGGCCAGCGGGATGAAGAGAATGACCGGGGGCACCAGATAGCTCAGGAAGATCGCCACGCCGAGCACCCCGGAGCCGCGAAAGCGCAGGCGCTGGACCGCATAAGCCGCCAGCACGCTGCACGACAGGGCGACCGTGGTGGCTCCCACCGCGATAACCATCGTGTTCCCCAACCAGGGCGCAAAATGGGTGGCGAAGAGCAGTTTCTGGAAATGCTGCCAGGTCGGATGCAGCGTCCAGAGCTGGTTCAACGACAGGTTGTACAGCTCTTTGTTCGGCCGCACCGCTGTGACGAGCATCCAGTAGAATGGAAAGAGCAACAGCCCCAGGAACGTCCCCAACGGAAGGGTAAAGGTCAGCGCGGTGGTCAGTGCCGAACGCCGCATCATTCTCTCCGCAGGTAGTGGAAGCTCACCAACACGGCCCCCACTAGTACCGGCAGCACGAATGCAGAGATCGCCGCTCCTTCTCCGATGAACCCACCCTGGATGGCGCGCTGGTAGGCCAACGTGCCAAAGAGATGCGTGGCATTGGCCGGGCCCCCGCGGGTGATGATCCAAATCAACTGGAAGTCCCCAACCGTCATGATGGTGGAGAAGACGGTCACCACGACCGTCAGCGGCAGGAGGAGCGGCCAGGTCACGAACCAGAATTTCTGCCAGGGACCCGCGCCGTCAATCTCTGCCGCCTCATAGAGGGTGGTGCTGACCGTTTGCAGCCCTGCCAGCAGGCCAATCGCAAAGAAGGGGATGCCGCGCCAGATGTTGGCGGCGATGAGCGACGCCCGGGCGAGATTTGGATCTCCCAGGTAGTTGATGAACCCGTGCGCCAGCCCGATTCGCCGGAGGGCCCAGGTGATGACGCTAAACGTTGGATCGTAGATCCAGTAAAAGACCAGCGCGGAGAGTGAGGTCGGCACAATCCACGGCAGGAGCATGATGGCGCGCACGATGCGTTTGCCGCGGAATTCCCGGTTGACCAGCAGCGCCAGCAGCATGCCCAGCAGCAGCTTACAGACAACCGCCGACGCGGCGTAGAGTATCGTGTTGAGCACCGCCAGACGGAAGACCGAGTCACCGAGCAGGTAGCGGAAGTTCCCCAGGCCCACAAAATGGCCGGCCTGTCCGATCGTGGCGTTGGTGAAGCCGAGCCAGACCCCCAACCCGAATGGGTAGGCGAGGAAGATGGCCAGGATGAGCACCGCGGGGGTGACCATCAGCACCCCAAGCGCATGAGGATTCTCCAAGATGCGGCCGATCAGATCGGCGGGCCGCCTGGCACGGGCAGGGACGGTGGCCTCGATCCCGGCCATCAATCCACCGCGGGTCTAGGCTTCATAAATGCGCTTGAGGCGCGACTCGGCCGCGAGGATCGCCTCGCGCACGCTGCGCCGGCCGGTGAGCGCATCAGCCACCATGTCGACGATGACAAATTCCGACAGGGCCCGCGCAGATTTCGGCCCAGGCGTACCCTGGTAGGAATGCGGCAGCATTCGCGCCACGGCATCCCGGAACGGGACGGCTTTC
The DNA here is from genome assembly GCA_005888595.1 of Candidatus Segetimicrobium genomatis. Lineage (GTDB taxonomy): Bacteria > Sysuimicrobiota > Sysuimicrobiia > Sysuimicrobiales > Kaftiobacteriaceae > Telluricultor. The sequence continues at coordinate 4,665 of VBAL01000057.1, read as the reverse complement.
GGGTCAGAACGCCACACCGCCAGATTGGTAAACGCCCGCAGCGGATGACTGACGTAGCCCAGCATCGCGTTGATCCATCGCGGATACTGGGGATCCTCCATCGTGAAGCGCAGGAACTCCTTCGCCGCGTTCGGATATTTCGTGTACTTGAAGACGTACGCCTGGCTGAAGAGGTGCAGCTCGGTCGGTCGCCCCGCTGATCCCTGCGGGTAGACGGCGTGGTTCATATCGCCGGCGATCTCTGGGAAATCGTTCTTGGCGGCAAAGTAGATGCTGATGCCATTGTTCGTCAGCGCGACCTCACCGGCCAGAAACGCGCGGTTGTTGTTGGGATCGAGCCATCCTGCCACACCGGGAATCATCGTCTCGAAGAGTTGCCGTCCGTACTCCAAGGCGTTGACCGTCTCAGGCGCATTGAGGGTGATGGTCTTGCTGTCGGGCGCCACCGCGTGGGCCCCAAACGTCCAGAGCAACCAGTGACACCAGCTGTTGGCATCGCCCACGGCCTTGCCCAACGCGAACCCGGTGGGGTGCCCGCGGGTTTTGAGGGCCCGGCAGAGGCGGAGAAACTCGTCCGTCGTCTTGGGGAAGCTGGCAGGATCGGGGTCGAATCCGGCCTCCTTCACCCAGGACATCCGGTAGTTGAGGCAGGATCCTGGTGCGCCGATGGGGACCCCGATCCACTGTCCCACCTGATTGCTGTACCCGTACTGCGGCGCCACCGGAAACCACCCGCCGTATTTGCGGCCGAGATACTCGGCGAGATCGGTCACCGGCACGAGCTTATCCGGCCAGAGATGCGGTTCATCGAAGAAGCCAAGGACGATGTCCGGCCCGGCGCCAACGTTGGCGGCCGCCGCCGCTTTGGGTTGCACGTCCGGCCAGGCCTCGTATTCCAGACGGACCGGCACGCCCGTGCGACGCGTGAACTGCTGCGCCATGCGCTCGTATTCTGGCTGGTCCGTGCTCACAAACTGCGACCAGCGTAGAATCCGCAGCGAGGCTCCCGGCTCCACGGGAAACGATAGTTGCAGCTGCGGATTGTACGATCCCGGCGGCAGCTGCGCCGCGGCCTGCTTCAGCCACCCGCTCACACTCGACAGCGCCAGCCCGGTCAGCCCTGCGACGCCAGCCTGAAGAAAGCGCCGCCGCGTAAGCCCGCCCGCGGTGTTCTCCCTGTCCTCTGGATGCATCCTCTGCCCCTCCCTTCGCGCGTCCGTCCGACACGCTCTGTGATGTCTGTGGGGTGCTGTCGGTATTCGCTTCGTCGTGCGCGACCACCCTGCTCGCCCTGCCCGCTCCCTCCTGCTGGATAATCCACCGCACGACGACCTTGCCGCGCTCGATCTGCTGCTCCACACCGTGTTCAATATGCTCCACGCCCTCACCCCAGCCCCGTTCCAAAGTTGATCGGTAACATCGCGTCCACGCTACCCCCGGCTATCAACTTTGGTACGGGGCCAGGTGGATCCGCAGGAACTTTGTCACCTCGTCAGCCAGCACCGTGCGATCCCGATCCAAGGTGGCCACGTGGCCTGAGCGCTGCAGCCAGAGCAGAGTCCCCGGCGCCACGGAGGCCAGGCGCAAGATTTCTTGTGCGCTGTCGCGCGGGATGATCCAATCGCGGCGCCCCTGCACCACCAGCAGGGGCACACTCACCTGTGGAAGGGCACGGCGGGTCTCGGCCAACAGCAACTCCAGTTGGCCTGCGGCCACCAGTGGAATCCGCGAATACGGGGACCAATACGCGCGGACATCCGGATCGCGGGGGGCAAGGCGTACCAACACCGGCACGACAGACATCACCTTCGATGCCACCCGCCTCGCCGACGCCAGCAGCGGCCGGACTCGAATCGGCGCCGAGATCGCCACCACGGCGGCTGGGGGATCGGAGGCGGCGAGGTACAGGGCCAGCGCACCCCCCATCGATAACCCGGCGAGTGCAACCCGGCGGCATCGGTGCCGGAGGTCCCTGTAGGCCTCGCGCGCCGAGGCCACCCACTCCTGCCACGTGACGCGGGCGAGGTCATCGGGGGAGGTCCCGTGCCCGGCCAGCCGGGCTACCGACACCGTCCACCCCGGCACCGACAGGGCCTCGGCCAGCGGGGTCATCTCCAGCGGGGAACCCGAGAACCCGTGCAGCAGCAAAACTCCGCATTCAGCCGCGTTCACGCCGGACGCCCCGGTGCAGTCATCGCAGTCGTTTTCGGCGAAGCGTGGAGGGTTCCCGCCGCAATACTGACGCGGCTCAGCCGTCGGTCTTGGCGGGTTTCCTCGGCGCGTCGAGAAAGACGACCTGGTCCGCGATCACCTCGGTCGTAGAGCGGCGGCTGCCGTCCTGCGCCTCAAACGAACTCACCTGCAGCCGGCCAGTGATTCCGACCAGTCGGCCCTTCTGAAGGTGTTCGCCGACGACCGAGGCGAGTTGCCGCCAGGCGACAACGTTGATGAAGTCCGCCTCCCGGTCGCCATCTTTGCCGGCATAAGCGCGGGGCACCGCCACGACGAACCAGGCGCGCGGTACACCGTCCCCCACAGTCCGCAGTTCTGGATCTCTGGCCAGGCGGCCCACGAGCGCAACCTGATTGATCCCGCGACCGCCGGCGCGGCCGTCAGGCTTCGGTTCGGCGCGCTCGTCCGTCATCTCCGGTGCTTTTGTCATGAGACCGCTCCTCTCCGACTATCTGGCGGGACTACCGTAGCGGACTGGAGGTGGCCTTGCAATAGCTCAACCGGGTCATTGGCAGCAGGAGACGGGTCCCGCGGGCAGAAAACATGGCCTACTTCTTCTTCTTGGCGACAACTGGATCGGGGGGACGCAATGGACGAGTCGCCAGTCAAAGAAGACGAGCGATTCTCATTCGCCCGGTTTGCCGGCCACCCGTTCTTCAAGCAGGTCAATGCGTGGCTGGTATCGCACTCGCAGATTGACGCCGATTCTGCCGTTGTCGACCTCGCCTGCGGGCCCGGGGCCGTCACCGAACTCATCCTAGGCGAGCTTGACGAGACACTCCCGGGGGCGTGCGTCTATGCCGTGGATCCGTCGCTCTCTGCCCTTGCGCTGGCCCGCCAGCGCATCCGATCACGGGTTGTTCACTTCGTCCAGGGCACGGCAGAGCGGCTGGCGACGCTGGTCCCCCAGGTGGATCGAGTCGTCTTTGCCAATGCCGTGCATCTCATCGCCGACAAGGCGACCGTTTTCGACCAGATCTTCCGGTCCCTGCGCCCGGGCGGCGTGCTCGCCTTTAATACCACGTTCTTCCAGGGCGCCTATCCTGCGGGGACACAACGGTTCTACAAGCTCTGGGTCCTCCGCGCGATGCGGTGGCTGGTCAGCCAGGGCCACACGGTCACCCACGGAGCCAAAGCCACCGCGATGCAGTGGCTGACGGTGGAACAATATCGAGAAGTGCTGCGATCGGTGGGCTTTGCCGATCCGGTGGTGGCCATGCACGAAAAACCGCTCAGCGCGGAAAGCCTGCAGGACATTGGATCCTTCTCACTGTTTATTGAAGGAGCCCTGCCCGGCGTGCCGCTTGAGATCGGTGCGGAGGCACTGCGGCGGGGCGTGGAAGAGGCATTCGAAGAACTGAAGCTCGCCAACGTCCCCCGCAACTGGCTTCAGGTCGTCGTGCAGCGTCCTCTGAACCCCACCGCGGGGTAGTCCTGGCCGTCAACCAAACAGTCGCGGCTTGCCCAGCAGCGCCCGCAGCGTCGTCATCTTCCCGATGTGGTAGCCCCGGTGGTACGCGGCGAAGATTAGCATCTCCCCGATCGTGGCGCAGTTGCGTGATTCCACCGGCTGCTCGAGGTTGGCGAACTGTGCGAGGCGCTCCAGTTCACGCTGGGCCGCTTCGAACACCGGCTTTACCTCACCCAGCGGAGGGTAGCCGGCCGGACCACCGCTCCCTGTCTTAAAGAACCCCTTGAACAACTCCGGCGCCGGCGACGTCCCGCCGGCGAGCCGGAGAAACCCGCCATCGGACAGCGCCAGGTGCCCAAGTTGCCAGATGATGGGAGTGAGGTTGTGCGGCGTCTGAACGGCCTCACTGTCGGAGACATCCTCCACACACCGCTGCACCCGGGTGAACGACGCGGTCAGGCCATAGACGACGATGGAACGCGGGTCCATGCTGCTCCTCCTTAAGGAAACGGGGAGGCGATCACTCGCCTCCCCGCTGTTATTACTCCCGGCAGCGACCTACTCTCCCACACCGTTACCAGTGCAGTACCATCGGCCCTGGAGGGCTTAACTACCGTGTTCGAAATGGGAACGGGTGTGGCCCCTCCGGCATCGCCGCCAGGAATATCAATGATGTCGAAGGTCAAGGTTGGCTTCGGCACAAACCCCTAGGGCCTCGGCCGTCGACCTTGACCTTGGGTCCTTCGACATCACACTTACCCCTCACCCTACCCTCTCCCCTCAGAGGGGAGAGGGAGATGAGAAGTCACCATTGCAGGCTCTATACAGCTACCCCTAAAGCAGTGATCAAGCCCTCGCCCGATTAGTACCGGTCAGCTCAACGCCTTACGGCGCTTACACCTCCGGCCTATCAACCAGGTAGTCTACCTGGGGGCTTACCCGGTTACCCGGTGGGTGGCCTTATCTTGGGGTGGGTTTCGCGCTTAGATGCTTTCAGCGCTTATCCCGTCCGGACATAGGTA
>VBAL01000108.1 GCA_005888595.1 Candidatus Segetimicrobium genomatis | reverse complement strand
CCGGCTACTTCCCCGCTCCGTTGGTTGCTCTGCGAACTCTCAAGGCCGAGATCATCGTCGGGTTGGCTCCAGGGCGAGCCGAGCGGCTGACAGGGGAGGATCGAGAGTGGTTGGTAAATGGCCGACGAGGCGTCATCCAGGCGCGGCTCCCGAACTGAGGTAGCATTCTGTACGGAGACTTGGCGAGTAGCCGCGCACTCGCCATGAAGCTGAGCCCGAGGAGGAAAGAACAGATCGTGACGCACGCCACGACCTTTCCCAGACTCTTTTCGCCTTTTCCCGTCCGCGGCTTCGTCCTGAAGAATCGGATCGTCAGCACCTCGCACGACGCTCACTTCGGCGTAAATGGCCTCCCCACGGACCGGTATATCCGCTATCACGTGGAGAAGGCGAAAGGGGGCGCGGCGATGGTGCAGGCCTTCGGGACTACGAGCGTCCATCCAACCTCTCCCGGGGGTTCCGGCAACATCAACAACTGGGACGACAGCATCATTCCACCTTTTCGGACCCTCGCCGAGCAGGTCCACGCCCACGGCGCCATCATCACCTGCCAGCTCGTTCACAGGGGACGCCGCGCCACGAGCGCAGTGACCCGGATGCCGCTCCTGGCCCCCACGGACCAGCCGAATGAACGGACAGGGGAGACTCCCCGGGCGATGTCGCACGGGGACATCAAGATGGTGATCGACGCCTACGCGGCGGCGGCCGAGCGGACCTGCCGCGCAGGATTCGATGGCGTCGAGATCGCCATGTTTGGCGACATGCTGCCTGACGAATTTCTCTCCCCTACGGTGAACACCCGCACTGACGAATACGGTGGAACCTTCGAGCACCGCCTACGGTTCCCCACAGAATTACTCGTCGCCGTTCGCGAGGCGATCGGTCGCGAGCGGCTGCTCATCGTGAGGCTCAGCGGGGATGATTTCCTCCCAGACGAGCTGACGCTGTCGGAGCGGATCTCGGTGGCCCGTCTCTTCGAGGCGCTCGACATCGTCGATCTGTTCTCGATAACCGGCGGGACCGTCAAGACCCTCCAGGGACGCCCCAGGCACGTCCCGTCGTCCTACTTCCCGCACGGCGTCTATCTTCCACTGGCCCGCGCTTTCAAAGCCCAGCTGCGCGCACCCATCCTCTACGCCGGTCGGATCGTCCACCCCGAAGAGGCGGAGGCCGCGCTGGCCGAGGGCGCTGCGGACCTCATCGGTATGACCCGGGCTATCATCGCCGATCCCGAGATGCCACGGAAGGCTGCGGAGGGCCGAATCGAAGACATCCGGCCGTGCGTTGGCGCCAACGAGGGATGTATCGGCCGGCTGTACCAGGGCCTTCCCATCGAGTGCGTCCACAATCCGCTGATCGGCCGGGAAGCCGAACTTGCGGACCTCCACCTTGCCCCAATGCGACGGCGTGTCGTAGTGATCGGAGGGGGTCCGGCGGGATTGGAGGCCGCGCGGGTTGCGGCTTTACGCGGCCATGAAGTGATCCTTGTCGAACGCCGCGCACACCTTGGCGGACAGGTGCTGACGGCCGCCCAGGCTCCAGGACGTGGGGAGTTTGCTGGAATCGTCCACTGGCTGGAACGGCAATTGAGGAAGCTCGGCGTGGACATTCGGCTGGGCGTTGAAGCCGGCCCTCACGACGTCCTTGCTCTTGGGGGAGAGGTCACGATTCTTGCCACGGGCGCTCTCCCGCGCATGCCTAACGCCAAGATCGCGCCGGGGACCCGGCTGCTTACAGTCACCGATGTCCTCGATGGCCACGTCACTCCATCCAGGCACGTTCACATGATTGTCGAGGATCCCCACATGGCCGGCCCTACGACGGCCGATTTCCTCGCCGCCCGAGGTCACGTCGTCACGATCCTTACGCCGTCGTATACGGTTGGAGAAGCGCTTGATGATACGCTGAAGCCAATCATCCTGGAGCGGCTCCTCACTCAAGGCGTTCGCCTTGTGCCGCTGCATCGAGCCATCGAGATCCATCCCGACCGCATCGTCGCTGTGCATACCCTCACGGGTGAGCGCGCCACATTTGAGGCAGAATCCGTCGTCGTGGCCAGCGGCGGCCGCGCCAACGACAGCCTCTCCGACACACTGCGGGGACGGATCGCCGCTCTTTTCGTAGTAGGAGACGCCATGGCGCCGCGACGCGTCCACGATGCCGTTCTGGAAGGGACTCGGGTAGGCAGGCAGGTCTGACGCGATGGGGGACCTGCTGATTCTGCTTTCGGCGGTATTGTTCGGGTTCTCTCCAATCCTCATTAAGGTGGCGTACTCTTATGGAGTAACGCCGCTGACAGTGCTCGCGCTGCGCTACGCGATTGCCGCGATCCTTTTCTGGGGCGGCGTCGCGGTTCTGGGTGTGCGCCTCTCCTTCCCGCGGCATGCCATCCTCGCCCCTGTCGTCATGGGGGTGACCCTGGTACCCTTACAGATTTTCTCGTTCCTCCTCGCTCTCGCGTACCTCCCCGCCTCGTCTGCTTCCGTTCTCGCGTATGTCTATCCGCTGCACGTCGCCTGGATGGGGTGGGTCTTTCTCCGGGAGCGGATTCGGTGGGACGAAGTAGCCCTACTGATCGTGGTGGTAACAGGCGCAATGCTTGTGGCCGGGCAGACCCCCGTGATCGGCGCACGCCCAGGCCTGGTCGCGATCAGCGTGGCTACGTTGACCAACGCCCTCTATTACATCGCTGCACGCCGGATGCTGCGCGACCTCCTCCCGCTCCCTGTGCAGGGGATCCTCCTGGCAGCCGGGGCGGCGGTATTCGTATCTGCCGGCGCCTTGACCGGTCGGTTCTCCTTGGCGCTCCCGCTGCCTGCCCTTCTCGCCATTTTCGGGACGGCCGTTCTCGGATCTCTCCTGGCGCCATTGTTACTCCTCGGCGGCCTGCGCGTGTTACCGGCCGCGCGGGCGGCCATGTTGGGTACCGTGGAGCCGGTAGTCACTGTCCTGCTCAGTATCCTCTGGCTGGGGGACCGCGTGTCATTCGTCCGGGCGGTAGGAATGGCGCTCGTGCTGGTGGGGATCGGGTTGGCCCATGTGCGCCGGCCGCTCTAGCTCCGGCGGCGTCTGCGAGGGTCAAGAAAATCGCGGATCCCGTCGCCGAGAAAGTTGAACCCGAGTACGGCGAGGAAGATCGCTAAACCTGGGAATGCAGCGACCCACCATTGGGTGAGGAGTTCGCGCCCAGCGCTCACCATTGCCCCCCATTCCGGGGTCGGGGGTGTCGCGCCGAGTCCGAGAAAGCTCAGGCCGGCCGCGGTGACGACCGCGGATCCCAGATCGATTGTCGCCAGGACGACCATGTTGGAAAGGATATTGGGCAGGATGGAGCGCAGGAGGATCCCCCCGTCAGTCTGTCCTATGGCCAGGGAAGCCTCCACGTATTCCATTCGCCTGACCACCAGTGTCTCGCCTCGCGCCAGTCGCGCATACGGAGGCCACCAGACAAGCAGCATGGCCAAGCCGGCGTTGGCCAGCCCCGATCCCAGTGCTACGACGATTGCCATGGCCAGGATGATCGAGGGAAACGCCATCACTATTTCGGTGGCCCGCATGAGCAGCTCGTCGGCCCAGCCCCCGAAGTATCCGGCAAGCATTCCGGTAAGCATCCCAAGAACTCCCGCGAGCACCACGACGGTGAGGGCGAGACTAAGCGTGTAGCGCCCGCCGAAGAGCACACGGGTGAAGACGTCGCGGCCCAAATCGTCGGTACCGAAGGGGTGGCGTATCGAGGGGGGGTGGAAAGCCTCCTCCAGATGCTGCTCGTCTAGCCCATATGGGGCCAGAGGTGCCGCGATCGCCCCCACGATCCACACGCCGAGGATGAGGATTCCAATGATCGTCCCGGCGTTGCGGCCACCATGCCCAGGGTGGAGGAGTGCGCGTCTCTCCACGTTCCCTAGCCGTATCGGATGCGGGGGCCCCCACGAAGAGCGCGACGCCCATGACAGCGGGGAAATCCAGGCTGGCTGCGGAGGAAAACGCGTAGCGGCCTAGCCCCGGCCAGGAGAAGACTGTCTCCGTCATCACGGTGCCTGACAGTAGCTGTGCATAGAGTGTGCCGCCCACGGTGAGGATGGGAATGAACGCGTTCCGCAGGGCATGGTGAAGGACAATGACGAGCTGCCCCAGCCCCTTCGCCTGAGCGGTCCTGATGTAATCCTGTTG
>VBAL01000107.1 GCA_005888595.1 Candidatus Segetimicrobium genomatis | reverse complement strand
CGAACTAATGACACTTCTTGACCTGTCTGCGCGATTAAAGTACCTTGCCGAGACGGAATACGCGGTTCTGAGGGAGAAGTGTGAAGGGATCTTGGCTGGTTTGAGCGCGTTGGTGCACAGCCTCGAGGCCAAAATGCAATGACTCCGGCGGTTCGGCCTTTCCAACTCTCCAACTCTCCAACTCTCCAACTGTCCGTCCAGCGATGGAACTAGGCGTCCTTCTAATCCCAATTCTGATCGTGGTGAGCGGTGCGATTGCCCTGGTGGGCAACGCCGTGGGCCGTAGCATCGGCCGCCGGCGGCTGTCGCTGTTCCAATTGCGTCCCCGGTACACAGCCCAGATCGTGACGGTGATCACCGGGATGCTCATCACCATCGTCACGCTGATTGTGGTCCTCCTGATTTCCAGTGAGGCACGAGTGGCGCTCTTCCGGTTGAACACCGTCTTGCGCCAGACCCGCCAGTTGGAAGAGGAGATTGGAAGACAGGAAGACCGACTGAAGCAACTGGCGCTGGGAGACATCGGGTACCTCAACAACCAAGAAGTGCTGCGTGACGTGATTGACGGCCGGCAGCAGGCTGACGCAGTCCGCCAGCGTGTGCTGGCAGACGTGCAACGCGCCACTGAGATGGCGCGGGACAATGGCATCGGTCCCGACAGCCACGGAGATGTCATCGTGCTGACGCCTCCGCGTGCCTCCTGGGATGACATCGCCCACCTGGTCGACCTGCGTGAAACGGACAGCGTCGTACGTCTGGTCGCCAGCCAGAACACATTGAAGGGTGAACCACTCACGGTCTTCGTGCAGTTGTTTGACAATCGTCTCGTCTACGCGCAGGGGACGGTTCTCGTCGAGGGAATCGTCGACGGCCGGCAGGCTCGGGAGGTCATCAGTCGCGAGTTGCTGCGCCTGGCCGACCAGTCGGCCCGTCTGGCCCGCGGGCGCGTCATGCCTCCCCCGTTCACGCTTGTCACGGCTCCGGCGGCAGCCCAGGTGGATATCGACGCCCACCGTGCCGCCGTGGCCAAGGTCCAGCGGGCGGGGAGGCAGGTGCTCGTCCAGGTGGTGGCCCCGCGAGACGTCTACACTGTGGGCCCCCTTGCCGTGAGCTTCACTGTTCGATCACAGTAGCCCCTGTCCCGGCGTTGAAACGTTGAAGCGTTGAAGCGTTGAAACGAGAGTACCTTCAGGCATTAGACTGACGTTGCAGTTTTCAACGTTTCAACGGTCCAACGTTTCAACGGGCGCCGGTTTCTGCGAGTGGACGCCCGAGAGGGAAACCAACTGTGACGTGGAATAGTGCGCCAAGAGTGAGGGTGAAGGGAAGTCCGGTGTAACTCCGGCGCGGTCGCGCCGCTGTAACCGGGAAGTCCTTCTCCATGGCACGCCACTGAGCGCCTCCGCTGAATCAGAGCGGGGCGCTTGGGAAGGCCGGAGACGGACAATGATCCGGAAGCCAGAAGACCTGCCCGCACTTCGGCCCGTACCAACTTGACAGGATACGTACCGTCAAGCCGTCTCGCTTGACTGTCAAGTTGGTACGGGCCAGCGCCACACGCCTTCGCGGCAGAGGAGGTGGGCGGGATGCTCCACCATGGTCCCAGAGGCCGTGTCGGCCGCTGGGTCTTTTTGTTGACCGGTATGGTCACGGTGATGCTGGTCGTCTTGCCGGTGCCAACGGTGATTGGGCAGACACCTGAGCCGGTACCGGTGCAACCGCCAACGTTCGAACTTCCGGAAGTCATCGTGCCTGGAAAACGGCCCCAGCCCGCGACGTCCACGCCCGCTTCCGTCACCGTGATTTCGCGAGACGAGATCGAGCGGTCCGGCGCGCGCACGGTCGCCGATGCAGTGCGGACGGTCGCGGAGGTGTCGGTTCGCGCCTACGGCGGGCTCGGAGAGCTGGCCCAACCCAGCATCCGCGGCTCCTCGCCCGCGCAGGTGTTGGTGCTGCTGGACGGGATTCCCTTGAACAGCGTCGCCCTGGGACAGACCGATCTCAGCACGATCTCCGTGGATGGCGTCGAGCGCATCGAGATCTTGCGGGGACCATTTGCAGCAATTTACGGCAGTGGCGCGCTGGGCGGTGTGATCAACATCATCACGACGAAAGCCGCCCGCAGCCAAGTCGTCGGCCGCACGGGGGGGTTCGGCCAGCGGTCTGCGTCGCTGGCCATCGCTGGTTCCCGCGGCATCCCCTGGCAGTTGACCGCCTCCTCCGACGGGACCAGCGGGCACCGCACCAACAGCGACTATGCGGGGACGACAGCCGTGACACAGATCGGTCTTTCTCCGGACACGAGGCTAGTCGTACATCATTACGCCGCCGACCTGGGTGTCCCAGGCGATATTGCATCGCCGACGCCCAACGACCGGCAATCCGAGCGCAGGACCTTGCTCCAGATCGAAAGTGGAAGCACAGACCGCACCGGACCATGGGGGCGGGTGTACTACGTCGCGGACTCGCTAGCCGCTTTTTCCGCATCATTCGGCACCGATACGTACTACTCTACGGTCGTGGGCGGTGAGTGGCAGCGCGTCTGGCAGCTAGGATCCCGGCGGGTGCTTACAGGCGGGATCGAGGTGCAACGGCAGGCACTGGATGCGGTCGTGGCCGGCTCGCCAATTGTGGAGAATGCGACGATTGGGGCGGGCTACCTGCAGTATGATGCGGCGATCTCGGACCGGGCACTCGCGTCGCTCGGGGCACGGCTGGATTCCCACTCAATCTACGGCACAACGTTGAATCCACGCGCCGGGATTGTTTACCGGCTCAACGATGTGACACGGCTCCACGCAGCGGTGGGCCGTACGTTTCGCGGCCCCACCTTCCTCGATCTCTTCCTATCTTTCCCCGGGTGCCCGGGGAATCCGAGCTTGCAGCCCGAGACGGCATGGGCGGGAGAGATCGGGCTGGAGCGGCAGGCTGGCCAGGTAGTGTTCACCGCGACACTGTTTGGCACTGAAGCCACCAATTTGATCGTGGGCGGATGCCCGCCGCAGAACGTCGGCGCGGCATCGATTCGGGGGGTCTCTGTGGAAGCGAAAAGCGCGCCGGGACCGGTGCGCGTCACTGCGAATCTGACCGCGATCCGGGCGATCGATGTGGCTACCGGGAATCCTCTGCTGCGTGTCCCAGGTTTCGCCGCCAACCTTGTGCTCTCCCATCAGGTGGGAGATGGTCCGGGACTCGCGCTGCTGGCGAGCTATGTCGGACCGCGGACCGATTTTGACGCCGCCTCATCGGCAACGATCCTAATGCCGGGATATGTGGACCTGCGTCTCCGCTATCAGATCTCTGGTCCCGCCGGTTGGGTGGTAACCGTGGGCGTGGACAATGTGCTCGATCAAGTCTATGAACCGGTGAGGGGCTACCCGGCTCCCGGCCGCAACGTTTTTATCTCGGCGGCCACGCAATTCTGACAATGCGAAATTTCCTGGTGGTAGGCGCAGTGATCGCGGTCCTGGTGACCGTGATCCTCCTCGTCCCACCGGAATCCCGGCATCCCAGCAGCGGCAAACGTCAGGCCGCTCCGACCGCTGCGGAAGAGGGCGGCATGCCGGCGACTGGAACCGCACCCGCGCAGGCGAAAGAAGAGTCTGGCCAGGCCGCGACGGCAACGAAGCTGCGCGCCGCCGCACACCTTCAGCAGGCCGCGGCCCCACGCGTGGATATCCTCGCTGCTCCCTCCCCACCGGCGCCGCTGCCAGTGTCTGGTGTCCGGGTCCCGAACGGCCACCACGACATTCGTAGGAGTGAGGATCGTGTGGGGCCGTCATCTGGAGTTCATCAGGCTGGGGAAGAACCAACAGTTGCACCGAACGGTTCCGTCGGTGCGGCCGGGCTCACCGCGCCCGTCTTGCTGACCCCGGTCGCCGGCTATCCGGCAGAGGGCTATCGCGTGGTGCTGGATCGCTCAACCTTGACGGCCGGGGTGCGCACCGAGGCGGCCCAAGGGCGGGTTGTGCTCCGAATTCTGGTGCGGTCCGACGGCTCTGTGGGACAG
>VBAL01000106.1 GCA_005888595.1 Candidatus Segetimicrobium genomatis | reverse complement strand
ATCAGTTCGTTGGCCACAATACCGTAATTCCTCATACGGCGGGGTGGTCCTGGCGATAAATCCTGGCAGATCTGAGGGAGGTTTTTCAGCCGTCTGGTATCCGGCTTGCTTGCTCTTACAGGTGGTCGGAGAGCTTCATCGTGGAGGCGTACACGAATGGCAGCCAGGGGTGCTAAGCGTAGATGGCCGTTCGTGCTGGCCATCCTCACCGCCGTCGTCTTGGCGGCGGTGCTGACGGCCGCACTGGCGCACGGGCCGGAAGTATACCCCGGCGTTGACGGTATCGAGCTCGCCGACACCCTGACGGGCCGGCGGATCGGTGTCGTGACGCATCAGGCCGCCGTC
>VBAL01000105.1 GCA_005888595.1 Candidatus Segetimicrobium genomatis | reverse complement strand
AGCACGGGCTCGGCGACGACACGCCGGATTCCCTACCCGCCCGCGCGCCTATCTACAGCCTGTTTGGCCGGGTGACGCAGCCTACGCGGCGAATGCTCTCGGGCGTCGATGTCCTGGTGATCGACCTGCAGGACGTGGGCGTGCGGCCCTTCACGTATGGATCTACCATGGCGCTGGCGATGGAAGCGGCGCACCGCGCCGGCAAGCCGGTGATCGTGCTGGACCGGCCCAATCCGATGGGTGGATCGCTCGTAGATGGACCCGTTTTAGAGCCTCAGTTCCGCTCATTTATCGGCATGTACCCGATTCCGTACGTGCACGGGATGACGATCGGTGAACTGGCCCAACTGTACAACCGGGCGTTTGGCATCGGGGCCGACCTCCGTGTGGTGCCGATGCGCGGATGGAACCGGCAGATGCTCTGGGCCGACACCGGCCTCCCGTGGATCAACCCATCGCCCGGTCTGCTGACGGACGACAGCCCATTTTATTACGCAACCACGGGTGCGATCGACGGCACGAACCTCTGGAACGGCGTCAGCACCGACTCGCGCTTCCAGGTAATCCTTGCGCCGTGGATCGACGGCGCCAGACTGGCTGAGCGACTCAATGGGTACCGGTTGCCCGGGGTCATCTTCTCCGGGTCGTCGGTGCCCCTACCATTCAACAAGAAGATTTGGTCAGGAGTACGGCTGCAGGTCACCGATCCATCAACGTACCGGCCGTTGACGACGACGGTGTACGTGCTGGTCGAGATCCGCAAGATGTATGGAAACCAGCTAGTCTTCCGGCTCCCACGACACGGACCGCCTCTGTTCGACCAAGTCTGGGGGACCCGGCAGGTGCGGCTGGGGATCCTGCGAGGTGACGACGCGGCGGCGATTGTGGCACGCTGGCAACCTGGACTGCAGAAGTTCCTGGCGCTTCGCCAACAGTACCTCCTCTATCCGGATGTGCGGCTGCCAGAGACGCGGAACCAACAGACGATAGTCCCGGGAATTCGAGCCGGGAACCTTCGAAAATAGCCCCAAGACAGCATGGCGGTCCCCGCGGCAAGTCTGTTAGAAGTCTGAAGGAAGTTTTCGCCTGCCTACGGTATCCAGCTTGCTTCTCTTGAGGGTCAGGAGCTTCATCCGGAGGTACGGTTGGGATGATTGCCAGGGGTAATGAGCGCAGGTTGTCGTTCGTAGTGGCCGTGCTCGCCGCGACCGTTCTCGCCGCGGTGCTGACGGCCTCGCCTGCGTCCGCGCAGACTCTGGTTACCACGACCAGTACGTTTACCCTGCGGAACGGCGATACCGTCACCCTTGTGCAGACGTACGTGGACGGCGTGCAGACCGCCACGTCCTATACCGAAGCCACTCCGGCGGGGTTTGTGGTATTGCAGCGTGACACCGCGTATTACCCCAACGGGGTGATCAGCTCGACGACAGAAGTCCGGACTTCCACGAGTGCGTATCAGACGACCACGGTCACTCAATATGACGAAAACGGCGTCATCCACCAGCAGCATGTGACGATAGTCTCCGCCGGCCAGACGATCGCTGAGCAGTTCGTCACCTTCGACGCCGCGGGCTATGTGCTGACACAGGAGACGCGAACGCTGACGACGCAGCCCGATGGGAGCCAGGTCTGGGACGTGACGACTGAGACCTGGTCGTCCGGCCTGCTGGTCAGTAGCACGACCAATCAGTACCCAATCGGATACGACTTCAACGCAGCGCCGCCGGCAGCCAATACGCCGCCGGTCGTGGATACGCCGCCGGTTGTGGATACGCCGCCGGTTGTGGATACGCCGCCGGTCGTGGATACGCCGCCGGTCGTGGATACGCCGCCGGTCGTGGACACGCCGCCGATTGTGGACAGCCCGCCGGTTGTGGATACGCCGCCGGTCGTGGACACTCCACCAGTGGTGGAACAGCCACCCGTAGTAGATCAGCCGCCTGTGGTGGACAATCCCCCGCCTGTGGTGGAGACTCCGCCCACGCGGCCAGGGGAAGGCAACGGCGACGAAAACCACCAGCACACCGGTGCACCGGGACAGACCGGCAATGACGAGCGGCCCGGCAACGGTAATGGCGACAGCCACCATGAGCACTCCGGACATGGGGGCAAGGGCAAGGCCGAATAATCAGAGCTTAGAAGAGGTCTGAACTGCGCGGGTATCGACCCCCGCGCAGTTTTCTTTTGAGGGCGGCCTAAGGCCGGCAACCCCTCAAACCCTGCGGTAGGCGCGTGGAATCTCCAGGACTACCCGACCCCGGCTGCGGGCACAGTATTTTATTGCCACGAAACCGGTATCAAACCGCGCTGGATCTTACAGCACGGAGGGAGGTCCGGATGGAGAATTTACGACGGCTGGGTGGCGAAGCCGGAGTTCTAGCGGCCATTGCCACGGCCTGGTTGTTCCTGGGATTCGTTGTCCTCTTTCCATCAGCGGGACTGAATTTGGTCGACCAGGCGAACCCGCACCGCTATCTGCCCTTCATCGCGCGGCATTCGTTGATGTTCTGGATGGTCAACATTCTGGGCGCGCTGGTGGCCGGGCTGATGAGCGCCGTGCTGTACATGGCGCTGCACGACCGGTTCAAGGATGATTCTCCAGCGAGCGCGCGCATTGGATCGTTCGCTGGAACGATGGGCGCTGCCGCGTTCGCAGCCGCCGCCCTGGTCCGCCACACGGGTTTTGGTTGGTTGTCGACCATCTACGCGACCAACGGCGTCGGCGCGGCCCATGCATTCTACGCCGTCAGCACTGTGGCCGCGTCGCTGGTGGGTCTGGGCAACGTGATGGCTGGATTAGGAATTCTGTTATTTGGGCGTGTCATGCAGCGCCATCAGCGGTACAATAGCCTTGGGTACCTCAGCGTGGTGGCTGGGACAGTGATGGTCCTGGCCGGCTTCGTAACTCATCCTTTTTCATTCGCCGTCAGCGCCTTCTCCGTAATGGTCTGGTTGACTCGGACCGCCCTGACTCTGCGGGCGGAGGCAGGTCCGGCGCTCTTCCGGTGGGGCTCTGCGAAGTCTCGGGCTAATGGCCGGGCCCAACGGCGCGTCGCGTAACGAACACCGTCATCATCGAAACCGCATCTCGCAGTCGCACGAGAGTACGCGCACAGAGGAAATAACGAAGGAGGGATCACAGATGGTGGAGGACCTGCGTCGGTTAGGTGGCGAGGCAGGAGTGATCGCTGGGCTGGCACTCGGTTGGCTGCTGCTGGGGATTCTGGTCGTCTGGCCTTCGGCCGGCCTCAGCTTCGCGGCTGAGTTCAACCCAAACAAGATCCTGCCATTC
>VBAL01000104.1 GCA_005888595.1 Candidatus Segetimicrobium genomatis | reverse complement strand
GTACAAGGCCGCCGTGCATCGCCCCTCACCTCGGGGCTCGGCGTCGCGCGCGGCTACGGTCCGCTCTTCCTCTCAGGGCTCATCGCCTTTGGCGGATCGCTCGTGGCGCTCGGCTTCGCGCCGACTCGCGGCCAGGAAATCATCGAGGCCAAGCGTCTCCGGCACAGCCATCACCTCCCAGGACGGATCATCGATGAGCTTGGGCACTCGGACGATGGCCCGGGAGAGGAGGGCAGCCCCTGGCGCGCGGCCGCGTGCCGGTAGGCAACGTTCTGGAGGAACGCTTCGGGATAGATTGCTCGACCGCTCTTCCAATCCAAGCTCGTCAAGGCGCCTTCGACCCGTGCGTATAGATCTAGAGTGCCGGCGTAGCCACACGCCTCACAGTAGACGGTGCGCTCGATGGCCAGGGGTTCGAGCGCGATGCTCTTCGCCCAATCCTTCCAGGACTCCACCGCCCAGGCCGCCGCGTCCGGGAGGACGGGCTCCGGACCGGCGTCCTCGTCGAGGCGCGTTTACATCCACGTCGAGCCGTGGCGTCTCCCGGCGGCGGTCTGCCTGCCGGGACCGATAGCGACCGCAGCAAACGTGTCGGCAGCGGAGCGTTCAGCGACTGGTTCGATCTTGGGAAATACGCCGGAATCAAGCTGCATGGTCAACGGGGAGTCGCCGAGTTCCGCAATATCACGGCTAACTTCGTCACCAGTACGGACAGCCCCACACGGAAGGTCGTGATCGAGCTGGCCACGGCGCCGGATGAGAGCGCCGTGGTCAAGCGGTTCGAGGAATCGATTACGGGACGGGGTCGGAGAGTATGTAGAAGTGATGAAGCTGCTCCTGGCGGGCGTAGCGACGGAGCAAACCCAATGCCTGCACTCGGGGGTCGGTCGTCCCGATCGTCACTGTGTGAAAATGCCCGGCCGCCAGCCAGGCGTCGATCTGAGATTGGGGGAGGACATGCAGACGGGCGAGCTGCTCAGGCGGCAGGCGCAGGAGGGAGCCAAAACTGTTCTCCATGCCCGGTGGAGGCAAGCGTCTAGCGGCGAACAGCACCGCTTCGGACGCGTGGACGAGACCATCGGGCGGGGCGACACGGTTCACTTCTCGGGCTAGCTCTTCGACCATCGCCCACGGGGGAGCGTAGAAGGTTTCGCGCTGCTGGACGGCCAGCTTGGCCAGGCCGAGGGCGAAGAGCACCAGCAGGGGCAGCACGACATAGAGGGGGCGAGCAGAGGGCCAAAGACGGGAGCCCAGAACGTTCATCCCCAGCGCGGCCAGGATGCTCACGAAGGGCACGACCAGAATGAAATAGTGCGGAAAGGTGGGAAGGGGAGTAGCGAGACACAGGGCTAGGCCTGCGACGAGCCAGCCGCACAACCGGAATTCTCGTCTCCGTTGTTCATCCCATTCGCTCGGGCTGGGTGGAACGGTCAGCGCGACGGTCGCGAGCAGAATCAGCAACAGGGCCTGCGTCGAGTTCAGCCAGGAGGCCAGGGTTCTCAGACTCTGGAGCACGCTCACGGAGCGGTCCACCCAGGTCGCGCGATACAAGAGATGGTACCCCACGACGTCGAACAGTACCTCCCGGGGGCCGTGCCCCAGCAGCCACAGCAAGGGGAGGAAGGGAAGTCCCGTTCCCGCGAGAAAGTACGCGCCTTTCTTGAACCGATCCCCCGGGCCCGCGTGTCGCAGCAGCCAGAGCCACAGGATGGGGGCGACCGGGGCCGTCAGAAGCAGCGAGGCGGCGGCCGTGCCGGCACACACGCCGGCCAAGAACGACTGGGGCCCGCCGACCCGGCCGACGGACGCGACGACCAGCAGAAATGCGGCGACAATCAAGACCAGGGACGGGCCATAGGGCGGGCCGATGGTGCCGTACCACAGCACCAGGATATTGAGACCCATCAGCAGCGCCGCGGAAGCGGCATTGGCCAGCCGCCAGCGGGATCCGCGCGAGCGCGTGAAGACGTACCAAGTCACCAGCGCAATGCTGGTGCTGGTACAGAGCGCAGTCAAGGCATGCACGCTCCTCCAGGTATCGCCGACGACCCGCATCCAGGCTGCGCTGATGTAGACGTACAGCGGCGCATGCGGGTAGAAGAAATCGAGGTACAACCTCTTTCCTGCGTTGACCAGTCGCGCGGCCAGCAGGTGAAACCCCTCATCCCCGAAGAAGGCGACCGTTTGTGAGAACGCGAGCAGCAGCGCCGTCAAGGATGCCAGCAGCACCCAGAGGAGCAGCGGGATGCCATCATCACGGGCTTGATTGCGCATCGCTGGCCTGTTCTCCGCGGGATTATAGCTATACAGGGACGGTGAACTGATCGCCCCGGCGAGCAGGAGCCCGGGATGCTCCGGGAAGAACCGGGCAGGTGCTCGTCGACGGACAGGAGCACATCAGTTTTCGAGCACCCTCGCGATCACGCGCGAGGCATGTTGCTCGGTCATTCAGGTCCAGACGTCGTTCGGCGCGAGGATCAGGCTCGTCGGTTTCAGTCCTACGACGTGCGGGCCATCTACGTCGATTCCTATCAGATGCACCGGAGCATCAGCGCGTTGGCCAAGGCGGGCGCACTGGTCATCGAGTTCCCCCAGACGCCAGCCAACACCACGCGGATGGGACAAGTGCTTTTTGATCTGGTCCAAGGCCGGAACTTGGTCCTCTATCCGGATTCCGACCTCCGACAGCAGGCGTTGCACACGGTCGCCATCGAGACAGGGCGGGGCTTCCGCATCGCGAAAGAGAAGGCCTCAAACAAGATCGACGCCATCGTGGCACTCAGCATGGCCTGCGTGGCTGCCCTCGATCAGCCCGAGGGTCCGCGCCTGCCCACACCGGAGGAGGAAGCCGAGGACCTGCGCAGTCTCCGCGCTTTTGAGCACCGCATGGGTTGGCCGCTAACGCCGTGGCGTGGATGGCAAAACTACGTCGGCGACGGGCTGAGCGATCCCGACAGTGACTATCAGAGTGACCATGGGCGGTGGTTCCTGTGACCGCCGGACAAGGAGATGTCATCACGACCACGCAGTCTTCGCAGTCAGCGCGCAGATCGGCGAACATCTTTTGGCTGGGCCACGGGATCCACATCACCAGCTGTGCGGGCGACAGAAAGTACTCGCACGCATCGCAGCGTCCACCGACGCGGGGAGCGCCGTGGACTATCGGAGCACTAATTTCGGATCCTGACGGGCGAAAAGACGCTGGCCGAGCTCAGCAACTGGAAGCGCTGCGCGGAGGCTGGAGCAGCGACGCTGAGCACGATCTGAAATGTCGTGGGCCTGGCGACGCATGGCCAAATTGACTTGGGGACAGCGCGGGCAATTCCAGGGTGTCTTTTGGCAAGACGAATTCTCCAGGGAATCAGCTTGCTGGCGCTGTGCTTAGCCGGCATGGTCATGCTGGCAGCCAGGGCTGGCAGTTTGGCGGTGTGGTCGGGCCTGAAGGCCGTCGCCAGCGAGAGCAGCGAGGCATGGGTGAGTCCTTGTCTGATCTTCGCGTCCCAATTGGGCATCACGTTTTCGCTGGCAGGCTCGGCTACCTTGGTCCTGTTGCGTCTCCGGAGCTGGTTCCAGTTCGAGCAAGAGATAGCTCGGCCGACCAGCTAAGAATGAGCATGCGCCCGGCACGGACAAGGCCGCGCTTCGACATTTTCACGCGTGGCTCCAGGAACGCAACGTGCGCCCGACGGAGCTGGGGGTGAAGGCGCTCGGCGATGTCGTGCCGATCGAATCGCCCCAACTCTTCGTCAGCGCCAGAAGCAAGACCCGAAGGCGGCCAACTACACCGCGCGCTTCCGACAGGCGGCAGCTACTGAGCGGCTGCCGTGGCTGAAGGAGAGCTTTCACAGGTATGCC
>VBAL01000056.1:5872-20961 GCA_005888595.1 Candidatus Segetimicrobium genomatis | reverse complement strand
ACTCCCGCTCCTGGAGGCGGTCCAGCCCGAACGCCCGCAGCGTCGCGGTGATGCCATTCTGGATGTACGGCGTCTCGACAGTCAACTCGTTGGGCGTCACGCGCAGTTGTTGCACCAGCCGGGGGGAAACACCCAGACCGACGATCCAGGCCACTGCGATCACCAGGACGGTCAGAGCCGCCAGGCGGAGCGTGCGCAGCCGCACATTGGCAAACATCAACCCCGCGCAGACCAGGAACAGGATGGTCAGTGCGCGCAGCGCCGGAAGGACGGCGTGAACGTCCGTAAACGTGGCGCCGACGATGGCTCCGCGAGGCGAAAACTCCAGGTCATAGCCATCCAGCCAGAACCCCCAGCCCCGTACCAGCAAGATGCAGCCGGCCAGCAGGCTGAGATGCGCCCGCGGGCCAGACGGGAGCGCCCACACTCCATGCACCATGTCCTGGGCATGCCTGGAGTAGTAGCCCGCCGCGACCGTCAAGAAGATAATCATCAGCCACGAGAACAGCCACGACTCGATGAACTGATACACCGGGAGCTTGAAGGCAAAGAACCCGATGTCCCGGCCAAAGAGCGGATCGGTGGCACCGAACGGTCTGGCGTGCACGAACTGCTGGAACATCGGCCACCGCGCCGATGCCGAAACGCCGGCGATGAACGCCACGACTGCCAGCACTCCCAGCACTAATCCCGACGAACGCATGCGTCGCGCCGCCCGGCGGTACGTCCGCCGCCCGCCGCGGCCCGGCTCCAGGTCGATCACGCCCTTGGAGTCTGGGACCAGAAGGAACGGACGGAGGTTCGGCCACACCAGAAGCAAGAGGGCGCCGGCGACGACGAGGGTGACCCCGATCCGCGACAAGAGCGGGATCCAGAACACGCGGCGGTAGCCAACTTCCCCAAACCAGAGCCAGTCCGTATACCACCGCGCCAGCGTGGGGGCCAGGACGAAGAAGACCACAAACGCGGCGATCAACCAGATCCGGATGCGCACCTCACGCCTCCATGGGAATTTGACCGCCTGTGGCGTCGTTGGTATACTGGACTGTGATGAACGAGACGACGGACACCGACACCCTCACACGCGAGAAGGTCCTGCAGGTCCTGGGCACCGTGTTTGATCCGGAGATTCCCGTGAACATCTGGGATCTCGGGCTGATCTATGACCTGCAGGTCGCCGGCAACGACGTCAGCATCAAGATGACCTTGACGGCGGTGGGCTGCCCGATCGGCCCGGCCATCGCCGGAGAGATCGAGAACAAGCTCCAATCTGTCGGCGCGGAACGTGTCACGGTAGACTTCGTCTGGAGTCCTCCCTGGTCCCCCACCCGCCTCACCGATGACGGCCGCCTGGCCCTGCAGAGTATGGGGTATCCGGTCTAGCCGTCGCTCTAGCTCGCCGCGAACTTTTGGATAGCGCCCTCGATCTGTCCAGCCATCGCGAGATCTCTGTCGGTCACAGCCTTCTCGCTGTGTGTCATCAAGGTGAAGGTCACCTTGTTCCATCCAAAGATGAGGATATCGGGATGGTGATTTGCAGCCTCGGCGAGGTTCGCGACGGCATTCACCAGGGCGATCGCCGTCTTAAAATCCTTGCACTTCACACTCTTGCGGATGCCTTCTGACGTGAGCTCCCATCCGGGGAGGTCCCGGAGCCGAGTGCGGATCTCGTTCTCTGAGAGTTTGGCCACGCCCTCACCCTCCACTGCGTGATTAGAGATTCGCAACAACGGTCCTGGATGCTGGATCCTGGATTCCAGATGAAGAACACAATCCAAGATCCAGTATCCAGGATCCACGATCGCCGTCCAATCCCTACTCCCGGATCCCGCTCTTATGCCGTTTACAGGCTTCCACAAACCGCTCCGCCATCGCCGGATGGCTGGCGAAGTGGAGGTGTGTATACGACGCCAGGAGGGATGGCGTGCAGAGGCCGTCTCTTCCCTCGGCGATGCCGCGGCCGCCCTCAGAAACGAACCCGAACTCTACCGGCCCGTTCGCCGTCACCGTGGAGAAGTGAAACTCGTGCCCGCGCACGCTCTCGCCGTTCCGCAGCAAGAGCGTATCGGTCGTCGCCTGCAACGTCACGTATCCCAGCGCCGCCAGGCGCGGCTGCATGGAGGTGGACACGGGGAGCACCCCGGCCATGGCGTGCTCGCGGCCGGCGCCATCCACCAGGTGCTGCGCCAGGTACATCATGCCCCCACACTCCGCATACACCGGGATTCCCGATGCTGCCGCGTCCCGAACGCCGGCTCGCATCCGAGTATTCTCCGACAGCGCGGCGGCATGGACTTCAGGAAATCCGCCGCCCAGATACAGGCCGTGCACGTCCGGGAAGCTGCGGTCGTGTATCGGACTAAAGGGCACGAGGCGGGCGCCGCGCGATTCCAGGAGATCCAGTCCGTCCTGATAGTAGAACGAAAACGCTTCATCGCGTGCCACGCCGATGGTCACCGTCTGCGGCACCGGCATCGGCGGGAAGCAGAGGGGACCACGGACCACCAGTGGCGGTGCAAGGTTCGCGGCCCGCAAGAGGGCATCCACATCGACGTGGGCCTCCACGGTATCGCCGAGGGCCTCCACGGCGTCACCGGACGCATGTTCTGCGGCCGGCACCAGACCGAGGTGGCGCTCGGGCAGTCGAAGCCGATCATCCCACGGGAGGACACCGAGCAGCGGCATCCCCGCCGTCTGCAGGGCGTCCCGCAGCCATCGCTCGTGCCGGCTCCCGCCGACGCGATCGGCAATCACCCCCGCAATGATCACCTCCGGATCGAAGCCGGCGAATCCCATCGCGGATGCGGCGGCGCTGCGCACGGCGCCTGCCGCATCGAGCACCAGGATCACAGGAGCATGGAGCAGTTTACTGATCTCAGCGGTCGAGCCGGCATCCGATCGGCCGTCGACCCCGTCGTACAGACCCATCATGCCCTCGGCGATCGCGATGTCCGCGTTCTCTGCGGCGCGCGCAAACAGTTCGACGACGGTGGCATGAGGAAGCAGCCAGGCATCCAGGTTGCGTGAGATCCGCGCACCCGCCGCGTCCGCGGCGATGGTGTGCAGCCCGGGATCCAGAAAATCTGGACCGACTTTGAAGGGCTGGACCGTCAAGCCCCGCCGCCGCAGGGCGCGGAGCAGGCCCAGCGTCACCGACGTCTTCCCCACTCCGCTGTGGGTGCCGGCGATGATGAGTCGGGGGATATGCATGGGATCAGTGGGTGAGGTTCGACGGGCTCGCCGCCGCACCCTTGACACTCCATCGACCGCATGCTACGCTCGTCCTGTTTTTCGCCCACCCGCGGCGGGAGTTGTGACCCGTTCAGGTGGCTAATAGAGAAAGGAGGTGAGGCCGCCGATGAGTAGATTGACCCCGGCCCACCTGAGAGGAAAGGCTTCGTAGGACGGCACGAATTTCCGTCCAGTAAGCGTCCTGGCTTGTGGGCCGGGGCGCTTTTCTTTTGCGGCCCGACTGCCCTGTCCGCGCGGGGGGTATGCTCATAGTAGATACCGCATGATTCACGTCGTCGGCTTGCCGCGGCAACTGATCCTTCTCCTGCTCGCCGCCACCCTGCTTGTCCCGCAGGTTTCCGCGGCCAACTCTCCGATTGTCCATATCACCGACATCACCTGGGAGGCCGAGGGCGAGATCGGCAGGGTCCTCATCCAGCTGGACGGGCCGGTCGCGTACCGCGCGGTGGCGTCATCCACCAGCATCGTCGTGGACCTGTGGCAAGCCCGCCATATGCAGTGGCGGTCGCCAACCATTACTCATCCATACGTTCGCTCGGTGCGCATCAACCAGATTACCGATGAGCTGGCCCGCGTGCGGATCGACCTGCTGCGCCCCGCTCGCTATAAGACCTTTCTCAAAGAGGATTCTCACACGCTCATCATCGTCGTGATCCCGCCCTGGATGGCGACGGCGCCACTGCCGAACAGCGTGGTCTATGAACAGCAGCGCATCCGCACCGGCGCGGGCCTGACCACCGCTCACGTGCTGCGGGTGAATCCGGAGGACCAAACCCTGGAGATTCGCCCTGCGCTGGCGGCCGACATGGTCTCGGGCTTCGAGACCACCAGCGTTATTGCCACACGGTATGAGGCGCTGGCAGGGGTCAACGGAGGGTATTTCGGCACGTCGGGCATGCCGCTGGGGATGGTCGTCATCGACGGGCAGCTCATGACGACTCCGACAGACCGCCGCTCCGTGTTCGTCATCACCCGGGAGGGAAAGCCTGCCATCGTGCCGTTCGAATTCACCGGTCGAGTCTTGACTGCCGGCCGGGCCAGCCTGTGGGTGTCCGGTGTGAACCACCCGCCGCACGCGGGCGGTCTGGCCGTCTACACGCGATTTTATGGCCCGCTGACTCCGCCATTGCAGACGGCGGCCATCGTCCGCAACGACATCGTCGAGCATCTCACCACCGGCAAGATTCTAATCCCGCAGGACGGTTATGTGCTGGGAGTCACCCCCGACGATGCCGAGCTGATCACAAAGTTCATCAAAGTGGGCGATCGCTTGTGGCTGCGGCTGGAGGTGTGGCCCGATCTCGAGATCGCGAGTGCGGTCGGCGGCGGTCCCAGATTGGTGAAAGACGGCCAGGTCTTTGTCCCATTCGCATGGGAATGGTTCTCACCGCGGCATGTCCGCGAGCGCGCCCCCCGCACGGCCGTCGGAATCACTGCGGCCAACAAGGTGTTGCTGGTGACGGTGGATGGCCGGGGCCGCCAGAATACCGGGATGACGCTGCGCGAGATGGCGGAGTTGATGGTCCAGCTTGGTGCGCGCGACGCGATGAACCTCGACGGCGGATCCTCCGCCACCATGGTGGTGGGCGGCCGGGTGGTGAACGATCCATCCGACGGTATGGAGCGCCCGATCGCTTCCGCGTTGCTGGTGCTCCGCCGGCCGGAGGCGGCTCCCCCGGCAATCCGGACAACCACCTCCCGCACAAAACCTCTCAACCCTCCCGTGCGTAGCTGGGATCTGGAAGACTTGGACCCGCCAGACCCAACGCGGTCCTACCCTTCGCAGTAGCCACCGTTACCTGATCGTTGCACGCCGGTGGGTACTATCCACCTGAACGTCGAACACCCTGTGTGATGTACTCCCGGTTCCAGAACTTCATCCCTGTCATGCTCAGCCCGCCGAAACAATCAGCCAGAGAGTTCCTTGACACGCCCGGGCAGGACCCGGCTGAGCTGGGAGGACTGCTGAACGATATTCGCCGGACCAATCGATGGTTCGGTGGATATCCGCTGGTGTTGAACTACCTGCGCAGCGCCGTGGCGCGCCTCTCGCACCGTCCGATCACGGTCCTCGATGTCGCGACAGCCAGCGCCGACGTCCCCCGCGCGATCGCGGTCTGGGCCCGCACGCATCACGTACCCGTGCGTATCATCGCCCTCGATCTCAGCCCCGAGATTCTGTCGCTGGCGCGGCGCGGCATGGACGCCTATCCGGAGATCACTCTGCTGCGCGGAAATGCGCTCGCGCTCCCGTTCCCAGACGGCGCGATGGACGTGGTGATCTGCGGCCTGGCGTTACACCACTTTCCGTTCGACATGGCCGTTCGTCTCCTCCGGGAGATCGACCGCGTCGCCGGGGGTGGGTTTCTGATCAATGATGTCGTGCGCTCATGGGGAGCATACCTGGGGGCTTGGGTGGATACACGTCTGTTCACTCGGAACCGCCTGGCGAGGCACGACGGTCCGTTATCCGTATTGCGCTCGTTCACTACCGACGAGTTTCGCGTGATGATGACACAGGCCGGTCTGTCTGGCGTCGAGGTACGCAAGCATGCGATGTTTCGTGTCGCGCTGGTGCGCTGGCCTGCTAACGCAGCTTCCAAGTCCTCGACTCCGCGACTGCGCGACCGCCCGACTGCGTCTGTTCGACCATGAGCCTCGATGCCGACGTGATCGTGGTGGGCGCGGGGCCGGCGGGGAGCACGGCGGCGGCGCTCCTCGCAGCGGCGGGGGTGCGGGTCTTGGTGGTCGACAGGGCCACATTCCCGCGCGACAAACCGTGTGGTGACTACTGCAATCCCGGCGCCGTCAGCCTGTTGCGCGACGCGGGGGCTCTCCCCGCCGTGTTCGACACGGGCGCTTCGGCGATTTCCGGGATGCGCGTGTATGCACAGGACGGCAGTCGATTCGAGGCACGATTTCCTATGGGACACGGGTTGCTGATCCCGCGACTGCGGCTCGATGCCGCGTTGCTGGGACATGCCTCGCGCGCCGGCGCCGCGATCTATGAGGGCGTCGCCGTCGACTCGGTGTGTAGCCACCCGGATGCGGTCGAAGTGGGGACCGCGTCCGGCTGCCGGTGGCGCGCGCGACTGCTCATCGCGGCCGACGGTATGCACTCGGTGATTGCCAGGCGGCTGGGGCGCTTGATCTTGCCTGCGGCAGGACGGTACACCGTCGGCGCCTACTTCTCAGGACTCGTCCAGACGGCGCCGGGAGGCGAGCTTCATCTCGGGCCCGGCTTGTACGGCGGTGTGGCCCACTTCGGCAATGGAATCGCAAACGTCTGCATGGCGCTTCCCCGGCGGCTGTGGCGGCACGCAGGTCCGCGGCAGACGTTCGACGCCGCCCTGACGTCCCTGCCGGCGCTGGCAGAGGCGATGGCCGGTGCCCGGCGGGAGAGCCGTTTTCGCTGCAGCGGGCCGGTCGGATTCGCTGACCGCAACGCCGTGGCCGACCGCATACTGCTGATCGGAGATGCGGGAGGCCAAATCGAGCCGATGACGGGCCAGGGAATCTTTCTGGCGCTGCGCTCGGCGCATCTCGCCTCCGGGGTGGCCGCCGAGGCGCTGTCCACCGATGATCTGTCGTACCGGAAACTCTTCACATACGCGCAGCGTCGCCGCCGGGAGATCGCGGGCAGGCTGGCCGTCTCACGCTGGCTGCAGCGCCTGGCGTTTCATCCGCGGATGACGCCGCTGCTGGTGCGCCGTCTACGGATGCGGGCAGAGTTGGCCGGCGATCTGCTCGGCGCCACCGGTGATGTCCTACCGCCCGGCGGCATCCTCTCGCCAGCATACCTGGCGCGCTTGCTCCTCTAGGGCGATGCACACCAGGCACGAGGCCCTTGTCTCCGCCTCTGCCGATACGGTCTTCGCCCTGGCGGCGGATGTGGAACAATGGCCGTCGTTGCACCGCGCCTACCGGTGGTGCCGGGTGCTGGCGCGCACCCCGGACGGGCTCGTATTCGAGATGGCTGGCCGGATCCGCGGGTGGCCAGCTTGGTGGACCGCGGTGCAGGAGCGACAGCCGGCCGCCCGGCGTCTCATATTCCGCCACATTAAGGGCTTCACCACCGGGATGTGGGTGGCGTGGTCCCTCCACCCAGAACGCGAGGGCACCAAAGTCATCATCGAGCACGATTTGGTCATCCGGTGGCCCCTGGTGGGCCGGCCGGTCTCGAACCTGATCGTCGGACCGTTCTTCATCGACTGGATCGCGCGCCAGACGCTTGCGGCCATCAAACAGGCCGCGGAGCGCACCTAGGAGGAGGGAAACACAATGCAACGCGTTGTGGTCACGGGGATCGGAGCGGTGACACCGATCGGCATGGCATCCGCAGGTCTGTATGCCGGGATGCGCCGACCGCGTTCAGCGGTGGCGCGGCTCACGCGGTTCGACCCGTCGCCCTTTCGGTGCCAGGTGGCTGCAGAGGTGGGGGAGTTTGACCCCCTCGCCTACATGGACGCGAAACGGGCGCGGCGTCTAGACCGCTTCGCGCAATTTGCTGTCGCGGCCGCCCGTCAGGGGGTCGACGATGCCGGTCTGCATCTCGAAGACGTGGACCGGGATCGATGTGGATGTTTTATTGGCGGGGCGCTGGGCGGCGGCGCGTTTGCCGAGGAGCAGCATGAGATCTTCTTACGAGAAGGCATCAAGAAGGTGAGGCCCACCCTGGCCCTGGCGGTGTTCAGTGGGTCGGCATCGTGCAACATCGCCATCGAGTTCGGGTTGACGGGACCCACCAGCGCCAATTCCGACAGTTGCAGCTCTGGGGCGATCGCCATTGGCGAAGCGTTCCGGTGGATCAAAACGGAGCAGGCCGACCTGATGCTGGCGGGCGGCGCGGAGTGTCCCCTCTCGCCTCTCATCTTTGGGGCGTTCGATGTGATTCGGGCCATGTCGACCCGCAACGAGGAGCCTGAACGCGCCTGCCGGCCCTTCGACAAGGATCGCGACGGCTTTGTGATGGCTGAGGGCGCCGCGATACTCGTGCTGGAATCGCTGGACCACGCGGTCAGACGTCACGCCCCCATCTACGGGGAAATCCTCGGATACGGCACAACCAACGACGCCCACCACATGACTGCCCCACTGCCATCCGGGGCCCAGGCGGCGCGGGCGATGCGGCTGGCTCTCCAGGAGGCGGACCTGGCCGTCGAGCAGATCGGCTACATCAACGCGCATGCCAGCAGTACGCCGCTGAACGACGCGGTGGAGACCAAAGCCATCAAGGCCGTCTTCGGCGAACACGCCTACCGGGTGCCGGTGAGCGGCACCAAAGCCATGCACGGCCATGCGCTGGGCGCCACTGGTGCGATCGAAGCCGCGATCTCGCTGCTGGCGCTGCGGCACGACTATCTGCCGCCGACGGTCAACCTGGACGTCCCCGATCCGGAGTGCGATCTCGACTACATTCCGCACGAGGGACGCGAGGCGCACGTCGATCACATCCTAAGCAACTCATTTGGGTTTGGAGGAATCAACGCGAGTTTAGTGCTGGGGAGATACGACCAGTGATTCGTGATTAGTGATTCGGCGCGACACCTCATCGGTAGCCGCGCGATCTTAAGGAGGTCACGAATCACGATTCACAAATCACTCGTCTAGTGGGTCTAGGACAAGAAGGATTGGATAATCACGATGAACGCCAGCGTGGCCAGTAAGACGACCAGGGACAGTCCGAGCACCTCGACCACGATCTGCGGCCAGCCGCGCATCAGCGCAACACCGAGCAACACGCCCACGGCCACGAACAGAGCGCTCACCCCCACCAGCGGCCCCGACATGCGAGGCGGCGCCGGCCCCGCCTCGGCCGCCGCCACGGGCTCCTCGGCTGGGCTCAGATAGTACGGCACGTCCGTGACCACCGTGACGCGGTGACCCTGACGCCTGCGGAAGTAGAGTGTCAACTTCAAGAGCAAGGCCGTCTGTCCGTGCAGGAAGAAGTGCCACCACTTGGCCGGCACGAACTCCGGCAGCACCACGGTGATCTGCTGGTCGAATCCAGTCTCCCACTCCAGTCCATCCAGAAACCGCAGCAGGGGTTCCAGGACCGAGCGATACGGCGAACTCAGGACGCGGAGCGGCACCCCCATCCCCCACCGTTCCCACTTCTCCTTGAGGTTCCGCGTCCTCTCCGGATCAATCTCCACGGCGATCGCCACCACGTCGCTGCTCAGCGACTTGGCGTATCGCAGGGCCGGCAACACCCCGCGATGCAGATCCCCGACCGGGATCACCACCTTGTGCCTGCGGATCGGGTCGGGGGTCTGCGCGCCTTCCAGCGTGAGCTGATTCCGCACCTCCTGATAGTGCCGCTGAATTTTGTGCATTATCCAGATGTTGGCCGGGATCAACACCAAGACGATCCAGGCGCCGTGGAGGAATTTTGTGGCCACGACCACGGCGAGCACGATCGCTGTGACGGTCGCGCCCACGCCGTTGATCACCATGTGCCGGACCCAGCCGTGCTCGCGGCGTGTCCACCACCGCTTCACCATGCCGGCCTGCGACAACGTAAACGAGAGGAACACGCCCACGGCATAGAGCGGGATCAGCGCGTGGGTGCTGGCCCGGAAGACGTACACCAGCCCCCCGCTGAGCAGCGCCAGCACCACGATGCCGTTGGCAAACACGAGGCGGTCGCCGAGGTTGGCCAGCGCGCGGGGCAGGAACGCGTCCCGGGCCAGGATCGAGGCGAGGCGCGGGAAGTCGGCAAAACTGGTGTTGGCGGCCAGGATCAAGATCAGGGCCGTGGAGAGTTGCACCAGGAAGTAGAACGGCCCCGTGCCGAAGATCGCGCGCGCGATCTGGGACACAACCGTTTCCCGGTCCTGGGGGACGATCCCGAGCTGATGCGCGAGGAAGGTCAAGCCCAAGAACAGCACAATCAGAATGCCTGCCATCCAGATCAGTGTGATGCCGGCGTTGCGAGCCTCCGGCGGCCGGAACGCCGGGATGCCGTTGCTGATCGCCTCCACCCCGGTCATGGCGGCCGAACCCGACGCGTAGGCGCGAAGGATCAACCAGAGAGAGATCGGTGCCAGGGATTGGCCGGGTGCCAGGTGTGGCGGAATCGGGGGCTGCCCGAAAGCGCGCGCGGTACCCGCGATCACGGTGAGCCCCAGGGCGCCGATGAACAGATACGTCGGAACGGCAAAGATCGTCGCCGCCTCTCGGACGCCGCGCAGGTTGATCATCGCGACCAGCGCGATCGCCAGCAACGCCAGGGAGACGCGCATGTGGAACAATGTTGGCACCGCCGAGGTCACCGCCGCGATCCCGGCTGCGACGCTCACCGAGACGGTGAGGACGTAGTCAATCAACAGCGCCGCCGCCGCCACCAGCCCGGGCCACACGCCCAGGTTGTCGTGCGCGACGATGTAGGCGCCCCCGCCGGAGGGGTAGGCGTGAATCGTCTGGTAGTATGAGAAGGCGACGATGGCGAGGACCGCGGAGATCGCGATTGCCACCGGCAGCGCCAGCCCGACCGCCGCCGCGCCGGCCATCACCAGCACAATCAGGATCTCCTCTGTGGCGTAGGCCGTGCTGGAGAGGGCGTCCGATGAAAAGACCGCCAGCCCTTTGAGTTTGGAGATGCGTTCGTGGATAAGCTGGGTGGTCGCCAGCGGTGGTCCGATCAACGCGCGCTTCAGCGCGGTTCTGATCATGGCCTCGGACCAGGAGACCAGGGATCCAGGGGACCAGGCAATAAGGAGCGTGTCATCATTCGCGTTCCCGCGCTTCCGCGTCCGCCCCGAGCCGGCGAAGCCGGCGTGGGGGTTCCCACGTTCCCGAATCTTGGTCTATTTGGTTGGCTGCGCCCCGCCCGGACGCGCGGACTCCTCGGTAATTGACGTCCGCCGACTGATGGCGACCGCCAGGGCCACCGCCAGCAGCGCGACGCCGACTACTGTCAGCCGCACGGTCGGAGCGAGTGGCTGGATGACAACCGGGGCGATGAGGATCGCCACCAGGTTCATCACCTTGATGAGCGGGTTGAGCGCCGGGCCGGCGGTGTCTTTGAGTGGGTCGCCGACCGTGTCACCGATCACGCCGGCTTTGTGGGCATCGGTGCCCTTGCCGCCGAGATAGCCGTCTTCAATCTTCTTCTTTGCGTTGTCCCAGGCGCCGCCGGTGTTCGCCATGAACACCGCCAGCAACTGCGCCGTCAGGATGGCTCCGGCCAGGTACGCGCCGAGCGCGCCAGCGCCCAAACCAAAGCCGACGAGGACGGGCGCCGCGATGCCGATGAGCCCGGGGCCAAGCAGTTCGCGTTGCGCCGCCTTCGTAACGATATCGACGCATCGCGAATAGTCGGGCCGCGCCTTTCCCTGCAGCAGGCCGGGAATTTCGCGGAACTGCCGTCGTACTTCCTCCACCACCAGAAACGCCGACCGGCCCACCGCCCGGATCAGGAACGCCGAGACGAGGAACGGCACTGCCCCGCCGATCAGCAGGCCGATGAAGATGAGCGGCAGATTCACCTGGATGCCCACGCGCGACAGCATCACCCCCGCCTGCTGCGCGCCTGCGCTGACGAGATCCTGGATATTCACAAACAGACCCGCCTCGTCGATGAACGAGCGGAAGAGTGCGATCGCGGCCACGACTGCGGTCGCGATGGCGAACCCCTTGGTCAAGGCTTTGGTCGTGTTGCCGATTTGGTCCAATCTTGCCACGATGCGTCCGGCCTGTGTCTCGCCGTGCTCCACCCCGGACATTTCAAAAATTCCGTTCGCATTATCTACGATCGGGCCGAACGTGTCTTCCGCGAGGATAAAGCCTGTCGTGGTCAGCAGACCCAATCCGGCGAGGGCGATCCCGTAAGCCGCCAGCGCCACGCTGCCGCCGAAGATCTGGTACGAGGCAAAGAGCGTCACGGCGATGGCCAGAATGGACCACACCGTGCTCTCCAGCCCGCTGCCCAATCCTGTCAGCAACAGGGTCGCGGGTCCGGTCTTTGCAGAGTACGCAATTTCGCTCACCGCCGCGCGGTCCGGGTGTGTAAATAGTTCGGTGAGCCTGCCGATCACGACCGCCAGGCCGATGCCGACGAGCGTGGCCAACCCAAAGCGCCATCCCAGGTCACCGGTCACCGGGTCGCGCAGGTAGAAGAGACTGACCAGCCCGAAGGCGACAGTGGAGATCCCTGCGGCGGTCCAGAAGCCGATGTTGATCGGATGCATCGGATCGCCGATCGCTTCATCCTTTCCTCGGACGACCCAGGTGCCGATCATGGAGGCAAAGACGCCGATGGCGCGGACCAGCAGCGGGTAGATGATCAGTTTCAGCGCAAACGCGCCCGCCCCGGCCACTCCACCGTAGTGGGCTACGAACTCGGGGTCCAGCATCGCGGCGGCACCCAGGATGATCGCTGCGACGAGCGTCACCTCATAACTTTCGAACACGTCGGCCGCCATTCCGGCGCAGTCGCCGACGTTGTCGCCCACGTTGTCGGCAATCACGGCCGCGTTCCGCGGGTCGTCTTCGGGGATCCCGACCTCCACCTTCCCCACGAGATCGGCGCCCACGTCCGCAGCCTTGGTGTAAATCCCGCCGCCCACACGCATGAAGGCGGCCACCAGGGAGCCGCCGAAACCGAAGCCGACCAGCACGCGCATCGCATTCTCTTTGAACGCCATGAAGATGATGGTGGCGCCCAGCAGCCCCAGGCCCACCGTGAACATTCCGGAGATCGTGCCCGCCTGGAAGCCGGTGCGCAGCGCCTCCCGGTAACTGCGCCGCGCGGCGTTTGCCACGCGCACGTTGCCGTGCACCGCCGAGGTCATGCCGACGAAACCCGCGCCGTATGAAGCGAAGCACCCCAGCAGGAATGCGGCAGCGACGCCAACGGCCAGCAGCGGGTGCTGAGCGTAGATTGGGCGGTAGAGCAGATAGAGTCCGGCGGTGACCACGACGATGAAGGGCACCATCGTGCGCAGCTGCCGCCCCAGATAGGCCATTGCCCCTTCCTGGATGGCAGTCGCCACTCTGACCATGGAATCAGGGCCGGGATCCTGCCGCAGCACCTGCCGCCGCAGGTACACTCCATATGCCAGTGCAATGACGCTGCTCAGGAGCACGATCCATAACAGGAGTGTCTCTCGCGGCCCAAACTGCGGTAAGGAAATCGTCGCCTCGCTCATTGCGCCCCCCATCATGTCGTACCGTCGGCGTGCCCGCACGCCGGGCTGGTGCAGTCGTTCCCATTATAGGGGTCGGGAGTCAGAGGTCAGTAACTGTTAGATGGTTGGTCTGACCCCAGACCCCCGACCCCTTCTGCTACCGGCTGACGGCTGCAGGCTTGGCGTTGAACCGGTTCATCGCCGCCTGCAGCCCTTCTCGTATAACCGTCTCGATGGCCTCCGCGGCCCGCTCTAAGGCCGGGTCCATCGTGGCACGTTCCTCGGCTGTGAACGGCGTGAGCACGAACTGCGCGGGATCCATTCCCTCCGGCGGCCGGCCGATTCCCACCCGCAGCCGGGGGAACGCATCGCTCCCCAGCGCGTCGATGATGGAACGCAGCCCGTTGTGCCCGCCGTGACTCCCACCCGGACGCAGCCGCAACCGCCCGAGGGGAAGATCCAGATCGTCGACGACGACGACCAGATCCTCGATCTTCACTCGATGCCGGCGACGCAGATCCGCGACAGCGGTTCCACTCAGGTTCACGTACGTCTGCGGCTTCGCCAGGAGCACCCGGCGCCGCCCGACCGTTCCAGCGCCGACGGTGGCCCACCCGTCGTCCTGATCCACGGCGATGCCCAAACGCCGGCCCACCCGGTCGATGACCTCCCACCCCACGTTGTGGCGGGTGTGCCTGTAGCGACGGTCAGGGTTGCCGAGCCCGATGATGAGTTTCATGAGCGAAAAGAAAAGTCGGCAGTCAACAGTCGGCAGTCGTCAATCCGCGAGACGCGTGTGGACTGCTGACTGCAGACTGCTGACTGGGAGACCGACCGCTAGCTACTCTTCTCTGCCTTGCCAGGCGCCGCAGGCTTCGCCTTCTCGGGCCTCTCTGGCTTCTCGGGCTTCTCGGGCGCCGCGGCGGGTTTCGCTTCGCCGGGGGCCTGCGCCGCCGCTGCAGCCGCGGGCGCCTCCCCTGTGGCTGCCGCCGCCTCCGGCGCGGCGGCCGGCGCCGCCTCCTCAACGACCTTCGGGACCACAACGGTGGCGACGACTTCCTCAGGTGCAGTCACAACGGTGACGTCGGACGGCACCACGAGATCGCGCGCGTGGATCGAATCGCCGACCTCGAGCGCGCTGATATCGAATTCGATGTGCTCCGGAATCTGCATCGGAAGACATCTGACCAGGATTTCGCGCAGGTGCACTTCAAAGACGCCGCCTTCGGCGATCCCAGCGGCATGCCCCACAAAGGTGATCGGGACGTGTGCTTCAACCGTGCGGGTCAGATCGATGGCGTAGAAATCCACATGGGTGATGTTGCGCAGGAAGATGTCACGCTGGAGATCCTTGACCATGACAGTCCGAGACTCACGGTCGCCGTTGGCGAGAGCCAGATCGATAAGGACGTTCAGGCCTGAGGTCGTGTGGAGGGCGGCACGCAACGCCTTGCTCTCCACGGCCACCGGCACCGGATCGCTCCCCCGCCCGTACACGATACCCGGGATCAGCCCATCGCGGCGGAGCCTCCGGACCTGGTTCTTCCCCAGACCGTCCCGCCGCTTCGCTTCCATTGTCACCCGCTCCATGGCATGCCTCCAAACGAAAAAGCCGGCGACTCCCCGGCCGAAAGCCGAAGGCGATTATAACACGAAACGACGGAACCAGGGAACCAGGGACCAAGGAACCAAGCCAGCGGCGAATAC
>VBAL01000056.1:0-5867 GCA_005888595.1 Candidatus Segetimicrobium genomatis | reverse complement strand
TTGCCAGATCTCCTGGTACCTTGGTCCACGGTTAGCCGGAGACTGGGACTAGCTCTACCGCGACCTGTTCCAGCGCCACAGCCGCCTGTTCAAGCATCTGCCTCGCCTGGAGATCAGGGTAGTCACCGGCAAAGACGATGCGCCGGATGCCGACGTTCACGATCATCTTGGCGCAGGTGAGACAGGGTTGGTGCGTCGTGTAGATCGTCGAACCGGCGATCGCGACACCGTGGTAGGCGGCCTGGATGATCGTATTCTGCTCGGCATGCAGGCACAGACAGGTGTCCAGCGCCGTCCCAGACGGCGTGCCGGAGGCGCAGCGGTCGCATCCACCGTCTCCACAGTTCGGCAGGCCCCGCGGCGTGTCGTTGTACCCGGTGGAAAGGACCATGCGGTCTTTGACCACCACCGCGCCCACGTGCCGGCGTACGCAGGTCGACCGCGACGCCGCCAGCAGCGCCATCCGCATGAAATACTCATCCCAACTTGGACGGGCCATTTTCTCTCCTTGATGAATAACTGCGTCTACTGTGTCTATCAGGAGCGACTGCGTCTACTAGGTCTACTACGTCTTCTAGGTCTACCTGCGACACATCCGATGTTCGGGAGAACCAGGAGATGTCGGAGACCTTGTAGACTTTGGAGACCTAGTAGACATTGTAGACGCAATTCGGGGATGCGCTATTTCGTCCCGAAGAGCCGGTCGCCGGCGTCGCCCAACCCCGGCACGATATACCCGTGGTCGTTGAGATGGCTGTCCACGGCCGCGGTATAGATCTCGACGTCCGGGTGCGCATCGTGGACCTTCTTGATCCCTTCCGGCGCGGAGATAATCGCCATGACCTTGATCGTTCTGCAGCCCCGCTGTTTGAGTGCGTCGATGCACGCCACGATGGATCCTCCGGTGGCCAGCATGGGGTCCACAATCATCGCTTCTCGCTCCGCGATGTCGACCGGGAGCTTGGCGTAGTAGGTGACCGGCTCCAGGCTCTCCGGATCCCGGTAGATACCCACGTGCCCGACGCGCGCCGTCGGGATCAGGCGGGTGACGCCGACCTCCATCGCCAGTCCCGCCCGCAAGATCGGGACCACCGCGATCTCTTGTCCGGCGATACTGCGGCCTTTCATCTTCGCCAACGGTGTTTCCACCTCGACCTCGCGGGTGGGATGTGAACGCGTCACCTCGAACGCCATGAGCATGGCCAGCTCTTCGACCAGTTCGCGGAACTCCTTGTGGCCGGTGCGCTTGTCCCGCAGAATTGTCAACTTGTGCAAAATCAACGGGTGATCAAAGATGTACACTTTTCCGGTCGTCATGGTCTCCTCCGGCCCTTGCGCGTTCCCGCGCTGCGCCCCGAGCCGGCGGCGCCGGCGTGGGGGATCCCGCGCTCCCGCGTTGCCGACATTTTTCCTTCTACCACGGCGAGTTTCTTGAGCCTTCGTTCGTGCCGCCCTCCGTCGAATGGCGTCTCCAGCCATGCCCGGACGAGATCCCTGGCC
This sequence comes from Candidatus Segetimicrobium genomatis, assembly GCA_005888595.1. Classification (GTDB taxonomy): domain Bacteria; phylum Sysuimicrobiota; class Sysuimicrobiia; order Sysuimicrobiales; family Kaftiobacteriaceae; genus Telluricultor. Next base: position 4,367 of record VBAL01000056.1, on the reverse strand, counting down.
ACCTCACTCCCCACGATGCGCTGGCCGAGGGCCAGGATGTTGGCGTTGTTGTGAGCGCGCGCCAGCCTGGCCGTGGTGACGTCGTGGCACAGCGCGCAGCGAATCCCTGGGACTTTGTTGGCCACCATGGCCTCCCCGTTGCCGGACCCGCCGAGGACGATACCCTGCTCGCACTCTCCCCGGCTCACGGCCTCGGCCGCCGGGGCGATAAAATCCGGGTAATCCACCGGGTCGCCGGAGTTCGTACCGAAATCCCGCACCTCGTGACCGAGTTCGCGGAGGAGCAGCTTGATGTCTTCCTTCAGCCGGTAGCCGGCGTGATCACTGGCGATGGCGATCTTCATGCGATGTCACAGGCCCAGGTCGCGCGCGGGAATCGCCCCTTCGCGCACGAGCCTGGGGACGTCCGCCGTCATGTCGACCACGGTGGACTCTCGACCGAGCGGGGCGCGACCACCGTCCAGCACCAAGTCGACGCCGTCTCCGAGGTCGTAGATCGCCAGCTGCGCGGTCGCTGGCGGCGGCATGCCGTGCGAGTTCGCGCTGGTACCCACGATAGGGATACCGATGGCCCGGATCAGAGCACGCGGCAGGGCATGCCCGGGAACACGCAGGGCGACGGTGTCACCGCCGGCGGCTACCGTTGGAGGCACACGGTCGGACCGACGAAAAATGAGCGTCAGCGCTCCCGGCCAGAAGCGACTGATCAACTTCCTGGCTGCCGTGCCGACCCCCCGGGCGTAGTCATCGAGCTGGACTGAATCGGCCAGCAGCACCGGCAACGGCAGTGCCGGTGGCCGGCGCTTAATGGCAAAGATGCGCTGCACTGCTTCCTCGCGGTCGATGCGGCACCCCATCCCGTAGACCGTATCGGTCGGATAGACGATCACCTGTCCCTGTCGCAGCGCCTCGATTGCCCGGCGCGGCGCCTGGCCGTCCTCACCCGACACGCGGAGGATGGGAACGCGACCGAGATCGAATGGGCGAAGATTCGAAAAGGTAAGATTGTAGTAGGGCATCGCCCTACTATTCCCGCTCACCCCTCCGCCCTCCCTCTGCAGCATCATGGGATGCGTCCCGAAATTCGTGACCCTGAGCACAGACACGACCTGACTTCGCGGCGGCTGTGGCTCGGGGCTCCCCCTCGCTTTCGCGGCTCCGTCGGCCCCCGATCTACCCGCAGGCCTCCCGCTCCCTATCTACGGCTTGTCCGTCGCGGCTCTCGAGTTCATGGCCTGCGACCAGGATGCCGACTGCGCAGCTGCGCTCGAGGGGAGCCCACTCGCCCGCCGCCGGAGCCAGGGTCAGCCCACCGGTGAGCCGATTCGGGGGCGGGGCCGGTGGAGGAGTCGCGGAGCGACTGGAGGCGAGCCGTCGCCGCCGTTAGCGAGCGCCGCGTCGCGCAGGGTCGGGCCCTGTACACGGAGCGTAGTGCAGCGGAGTTGTACAGGGGGCCCGGAGCAGCGTGCGCGAGCGTTACGCTCGGGCTCGGGGCCCCCGGAAATTTGCTCCGGCGAATTTCTGGGGTGAGCAGGCGAGCCGACTCGGAGCGGAGCGACCCTCCACCGGGCCCCGACCTTACAAATTCATCACAGGGTATTAGATGCATCTAGCATTATGACGATGCGGCCCGCTCGCCGGCGACAACCCGCTGGATCCCGCCATAGTCCGCCAGCGTGCGGACGCGCGCGTACTTGCCATCGCTGGCCATCACGCCGGCCACGGCGTCCGCCTGGCCCGCACCGACTTCCATGGCCAGCAATCCCGACGGGCCCAACCAGCGCGGGGCCTCTGCGATCAGCCGGCGGTGCACCGCAATGCCGTCTCCACCAATAAACACGGCGACGGGCGGCTCGAAGTCCCGGATTTCGCGCGGCAGCGCCGCGCGCTGTGACACCGGCACGTACGGCGGGTTGCCGGCCACCGCGTCCACCCGTCCGGCGAGATGCGGTGGCAAGGGCGCGAGCAGATCACCCTGCAGAAATGTGATACGATGGCCGACCCGATGGCGGGCCGCGTTGGCGCGAGCGACCTCCAGAGCCTCCACAGAAATGTCTGTCGCGAATACGATCGCCGGCGGCAGCAGTTGCGCCAGGCTCACAGCGATGCATCCGCTCCCGGTGCCGACGTCGACGACGGACAGCCGGGATCCGGGATCTGGGATCCGGGATCCGGCGTCGCGTTCCCGCGTACCCGCGCTCCGCCCCGAGCCGACGTGGGGGTTCCCGCGTTCCCGTCTTCCCATCCACTCGACGATAAACTCGACGAGGACTTCGGTCTCCGGCCTGGGAATCATCACCCGCTCATCGACGGCAAAGGTGAGCCCCATAAACTCACGCTGCCCGACGATGTAGGGAACGGGCCGGCCTCGCCCACGTTCGGCCAGGACGCGCTGAAATTGGTCCCACGCAGCCTCGGAGATCGGACGGTCCCACCCCGCGTAGAGCGCCGCGCGGTCCAGCTGGAGGACGTGCCGGAGGAGGACCTCAGCTTCGATCGGCGCTTCTGCGCTCCCCGACGCGGCGAGGTGCTCACGGCCCATCAAGTACGCTTCTCGAATCGAAGGTGTCATCTCATCGAAACTGCGTCTACAGAGTCTACTAAGTCTACAGGGTCTACCAGGTCTTCATGGACTCCGGACTCATAGACTGCTAAGAGTGGAGGAGACCCGGTAGACTCGGTAGACATTGTAGACCTGGTAGACGTATTTGGAAGGAGATCAACCCGACGTGGCAGTTAGTGCCGCAAGGTCGGCTGCAGCCAGGGCCTCGGTCAGCTCATCCAGGTCTCCATCCAGCACGACGTCGAGACGGTGCAGGGACAGGCCGATGCGGTGGTCTGTGACGCGACTTTGCGGAAAGTTGTAGGTGCGAATCTTCTCGCTACGCTCGCCGGTGCCCACCTGTATGCGCCGCTGCAGTGCGATAGCCTGCTGCTGGCGGTGGATCTCCCTCTCTAGCAGTTTGGCCCGCAGGATGCGCATCGCCTTTTCACGGTTCTGATGCTGGGACCGCTCGTCCTGGCAGGCCACAACGAGGCCGCTGGGAAGATGGTGGATCCGCACGGCGGTTTCCACCTTGTTGACGTTCTGGCCGCCGGCGCCGCCGGCACGAAACGTTTCGATCTCGATCTCATCCGGCCGAATCTGCACGTCCACCTCTTCGGCCTCAGGCAGCACGGCCACGGTCGCTGTTGAGGTGTGAATCCTTCCGGACGACTCCGTAGCGGGCACCCGCTGCACCCGGTGCACGCCGCTCTCATACTTTAACCGGCGATACACGCCCTTGCCCTGGATACTGAAGATGACCTCTTTGAACCCGCCCAGTTCTGTAGGACTGCTTTGCAGCACTTCCACCTTCCAGCGGTTGCGTTCCGCATACCGCGAGTACATGCGGAAGAGGTCGCCCGCAAAAAGGCTGGCCTCGTCTCCCCCGGCGCCGGCGCGGATTTCCATGATGATGTTGCGGTCGGCCAGCGGATCCTTGGGAGTCAGGAGGTCTCTGAGCTTCGCCTCCAGCGCCTGCTGCCGGACTCGCAGCCGCGCTTCCTCCGCCCGCGCGAACTCCCGCAGCTCGGGATCCGGCTCCTCGCGCGCCATACTCGCGGCCTCATCGGCTTCCTTTGACACCCGCTGGTACTCGCGAAATGCGCTGACCGTCTCCTCCAGCGAGGCCTGCTCGCGCGCTGCCCGCTGGAATCGCTCCTGATCCGCCAGCACCCGCGGGTCGGCCATGGCGTGCAACAGCTCGTCGTAGCGGGCTGCCAGCGCCTGGAGTTTGTCCAGCATCACACCGCGGTCAATGCTCATTACGCACTCATTATAAACGAGGGAATCTGGCCTTCCCGCTCGACCACCTCGCGGAGCGCACGGACGGCGACTTCGAGCTGCCGGTCATCCGGTTCGCGGGTGGTCAACCGCTGCAACCACAGCCCCGGCAGCATCAGCGGGCGCAGCCACCGATGGCGGCCACCGGCACGGATGACCTCGTAGCTGATCCCGGCGACGAAGGGAATCACCGCCACGCGCGACACGATGCGCAACGGAAGCGGCGGGCGCCCTAGGAACGAGAAGACGATGATGGCGACGATCATGACCACGAGCACGAAACTCGTCCCACAGCGGAGATGATACCGGCTGAATGTCCGCACCGGACCGACCCCCAGCGACGCGCCGGCTTCATAGGCGTTGACAGCCTTGTGCTCTGCCCCGTGGTAGGCGAAGACGCGGGCCATGTCGGGGACGCGGCCGATGACGGCGAGATAGCTCACCAGCACCGCGACACGCAACGCCCCCTCGGCAAGGTTAAGCGTATAGATGTCTCCTATGTAGCGGTCCACCAGCCTGATCAGGACCGCGGGCAACACGA
>VBAL01000141.1 GCA_005888595.1 Candidatus Segetimicrobium genomatis | reverse complement strand
TGGTGCCGCTCGTGAGATCGCCGCTGATCGCGCCCCACCCTGCGGCGCCGGCCGGCAGGCCCCCTCCGCTGCTGCGATAGATGCGGTTGGTCGCGGCATAGAGACGGGCGGAGTTGCCAGGGTCGACAACAAACGGCGCGATGAACCCGACGGGGTCGCCGCAGGCCGGATCCGTCGTCACTGAGCACGGTGCGGCCAGCGTGTTCTTGCCGGTCGTCGTGTCCACCTGGTAGATCGCCAGGCCCGTGTCTTCCGCGTAGAGGAGCGAAGAGCCGGAGATCACGCCAACCCAACCTCCATCGCCGCCCATCTCGGAACGCCAGGCGGGTGGGGTTGCACCACCCGGCCAGATCGCGGGTGTCCCGGTGTCCTGCGTCCCGCCGACGACGTGACTGAGGTCGGGTGAGGCCCCTGCATAGAACTGCGTGATCGCGAATGTGCCGCTCAGATTGGCCCAGTCGGCAGAGGTCCCGGTGCCGCCGAGGTCGGTCGTTCGGTAGACGCCGCCGTCATTGGCCGCGTAAAAGCTGTCTGCCCCGGTGAAGACGAGGGCGTGGAAGTCCGGCCACGTCGGGCCTCCGCTGTATGGCTTGGCCACATCCGCAAACGTCGCGCCGCCATCCTTCGTCGCGAGCACGGTGATGCCGCCGAATACCGCGTGGTCCGCGTTGGTGGGGTCGACGGCGACCGCCGTGTCATACCAGCCCTGGTATTTGCTGCTATCTGGTTCCTTGAAGTAATCGATCAGCCCGGTGGTGCCGCCTAGCGCGATCGTGTTCCAGGACGTGCCTCCGTCGGTCGTCTTGGCGACGGCGGCCAGCTGACCCATGGCAAAGATGGGCGCCCGCGTCGTCTCACACGCCGCCAGCCCGGCGTAGGCGATGCCGTTGGAGCCGACGCCAAGCGCGATGCGCGACAACGACGGTAGGGTCGGAAACGGCGTGAGCTTCCAGGTGCTCGCGCCATCGGTCGAGACGGCGATGCTCCCGACCTCATTGACGCACCAGTCGGCGACGCCGGCCCAGAACTTGCCGGGCGTCGTCGGATCCTGGATGAGCGACTGGACGCCACCCGTCAGTTGTGTGCTCTTGGTCCAGGTCACGCCGCCGTCAGCGGATTGGTAGAGTCCGACGCGGGTCGTCGCCAGCAGGTGGTTGGAGTTGGAACGATCGACGACGATGGCGCCGATCGTGCGACCGGCAAAGGTGGTCTGGCCCAGCAGCACCCAGCTCGTTCCTCCATCGGTACTCTTCAGGACGCCCTGGCCCGCCTGGCAGTCCAGGCAGTGGTTGGCTTCGCCCGTTCCGTCGTAGATGACCAGAGAATTGTTGGGATCGATGGCGAGCGCGCCGACGGCAAGCACGAGCTGGCCGTCGGTCAATGGCGCCCAGTGGTAGCCGCCGTCTGTGGATTTCCAGACGCCGCCGCCGGCGGCGCCGGCGTAGACCGTCGCGCTGTTGTTCGGGTCGACCGCCACGGCGGTCACCCGCCCACTCGAGACCGGGTCGGTGGCATCGACGATGGGTTGTGGGCCGAGCGCCGACCAGGTCCCGCCGACGGGAGCGGCGGTCGAGCTTCGCAGCGGCGACTCCACCAGCGGCGGTCCGAGTTCGGCGGCGCTGGTGCTTGGCGAATGATGGTGGACCCGCCGCGCAGTTCCCCTCCCCCTCTGGGGGAGGGTCAGGTTGGGGGCCGCTACCTGCCCCATCCGAGGCAGGGTCCGGGTGGGCGCAGCCACGACGGGCAACGGGGAGGTGGCAACGGCAATGAACGCGAGTGAGATCGCGATCAGCCGCGCAAGCGTTGTCCTTACGTCAAATCGGCCCCTTCCGGCCAGCAGCGCCTCCCCTTATACCCCGGCTATACGACCTGGACTACCTCTATATATAACGCACCGTGGTCAGGAAGGCCTACGCCGCTACTGGCAGGTCAGGACGGCGGTCAGTCGGGTGGGCGAGTAGGGCGGCTGGCCGGCGCCAACATGGGCGGCCCCCGTGGAGCTCTTGTTCGTTTTCCAGACAAGGGTCGCCGTGTAGCTGGTACCGCTCGGCATCGCGAAGACGGATTCGACGGCGGCGGCATTGGGCGAGAACGTCCCGGCGAAGCCGCCACTCTCCTTCCAGCCGATGAGGCCGGCCGGATAGGTAATGGCGTCGGTGGGGCCCACGATGATGCCGAGGTCCTGGTTGACCCCAGCCACCGAGGTCCAGAGGTCGGCATTCCCCGTTAGCGTCACAAGGCAGTTGTCCGTGCGGTTCACCGTGATCGCCAGCGTCGAACCGTCGATGGCACTCCAGCCGGTGCCGTCGTTGCTCGGCAGCACGTACTGGCTGGAGCTGACCGCGTCGATGACCTGGCTGGCGGGCAGGAATCGCAGGCTGAGCGTCGTCGGCGAGTAGGTGCTCCCCGGCCCCGCCCCCGCGAAGATGGTGTTGGCTGGCCAGGGTTTGTTGGCCTTCCAGACCAGCCGCGCGACGTGATGCGCGGCCACGGCCAGCGGGACCGCGGCTTGCACGAAAGCGGCATTCGGCGAGTAGGTGCCGGCAAAGCCCCCACTCTCCTTCCAGGCGACGACGCTACCGTCGACCTCGATCCCGATGTCCTGGTTGTACCCGGGTCTCGCGGTCCAGAGGTCGGCATTGGCACTGATGACGGCGGTGCCCGTCACCGTGGTCGGGTAGTCGAGGGTCAGCACACTACTGTCCATCGGCACCCACGTCGAGCTGACCGGCAGGTTGTACTGCTTGGTGCTGACGGTGCCGGCCGCCGTTGCAGGCGCAAGCAGCTGCACGGTGAGGCGCGTGGGCGAGTAGGGTCCGTTGCCGGCACCCGCAAAGATGACGCCCGCGCCCTGCGGCTTGTTCGTCTTCCACCTCAGCTTGACCGTGTAGCTCGTCCCCGCCTGCATCGCGATTGTCGACCGGACGAAAGCGGCATTCGGCGAATAGGTGCCGCCGTAGCCTCCGCTCTCCTTCCATGCTTCGGGCTGGCCGGGCATCGTGGGGTAGGTTCCACCCGAGACATCGATCCCAAGGTCCTGGTTGATGCCGGCATTCGCCGTCCAGAGGTCGGCGTTGGCGCTGACCACCGCCGTGCTGTTCGCCTGGGGCTTGATCGTCAGGGTCAGGTTGGTCGGGTCGACGTCCACCCAGCTCGCGCCGTCGCTGCCGGTCAGCGAGTACTGCTGCATCGTGATCGCGGTGTAGGGAAAGGCATCGCCCGGCGTGGCGGTGTTGGAGATCGCCGACTCGGGCCCGGGTCCCGCCGAGGTCACGGCCTTCACGGTGAAGGTGTAGGTCGTGCCGTTGCTGAGTCCGTTGACGACACCGGTCACTGGCGGCGGAGCGCTACCGCCGACGGTCGTCGTTGGCTGCACGGTGG
>VBAL01000009.1 GCA_005888595.1 Candidatus Segetimicrobium genomatis | reverse complement strand
GCACCGGCGGCAACTACTACGTCGCGCCCTCTGGTAGCGACGCGAACCCGTGCAGCGCGGCGGCCCCCTGCTTCACGATGCAGCGCGTCAGCCAGCTGCTCGCTCCGGGCGACGTGGCCCACTTCGCGGCGGGGAATTACTCCTGGGGCGTGCAGAACGTGTCGGTCAGCGGCACCGCGAGCGCTCGTATCACGTATATCTCCGATGTGAAATGGGGAGCGAAGATCACGGGCGGCTGCCCGGCCCTCGAGAACAACGGCGATTACGTGGATTTCGTCAACTTCGACGTGACCGGCAGCTGTGCCACCGGGATCATGGTCAACGGGAACTATAATGGGGTCATTGGCAATCACGTGCACGATCTGCCCGGGAACAACGGTGGCTATGGCGGGATCTTGGTGGATTGCTGCAAATACACGTCCAAGGGCGACCGCATCATCGGTAATGTGGTGCACGACATTGCGACCTCTCTCGGCCAGTCGAACACCGTCCATGGGATCTACGTGGCCAATGCCGCGACCATCGTGCAGAACAACATCGTGTACCGGGCGGCGGGCTGGGGCCTCCAGCTGTGGCACTGCCCCACCAATGACACCTTATCCAACAATACCGTCTTCAACAACTTCAATGGCGGCATCGTGATCGGCGGCAACTCGGAGTGCCCCTTCGCCAGCACCAATAGCAACTCCGTGATCAATAACAACATCGTCTACAACAACGGCACCGCCTCCAATGCGAACGGCTATGGCATTGAGGAATATGCCAGCGGCGGGATAGTGAATGCCCAGTACGCCAACAACTTGGTGTACGGCAACAGCCCGGGCAATTGGAATCTGATGGTCACCGGCGGTCAGGGCACGAACACGGTCACTGCCGCTCCGCTCTTCATAAACTACAACCCAACCGGTTGGGGCGACTACCATGAAGCTGTCGGTAGCCCGTCGATCGACGCCGGTACATCGAGCCGGGCGCCCAGCATCGACTTCGACGCCGTCCTCAGGCCCCAGGGACCGGCCTACGACATCGGGGCTTACGAGTGGCATTGATGCTGCCATTAGAACCGGTTCGTTTCACCGGGCCAACTTCAACGCCGCGTCGTCGTGAAAACGCCGTCCAGGGCTCGAGCCTTGCTGTCTCTACGGGACTCTTGGGCTTCCGATGCCAACGCTACTTCGCCCCCGGCCGGAAGCAACAGCCGGGCCGCCCGAGCTGCCAGCCGAGTTTCTCGCCCGCGGGCCTCTCCAACTCCGTGCGCTGGCGTTGCGATCGCGCAACACTACAAGGGGGTTGAGGCCCACCCTCTAGACAATCGCCGGGTGCCAGCTGGCACTAGGTTTGCCGTGTTGCCTGGGCGCCATGGTGAGCTCATACGCGCCGACCTCCAGGGTTTCCGTGCTCCATCTTCTTACCCCCGCCGAAGTCGGAGGCAAGGAGGCGGTTGTTCCTGCGCTGGTCTTGGGAGCGCGCGGGTCCAAGGTCGAGGCCCGCGTAGCGGCTGTGGTCTTTTCCGGCCCGCTCGACCACCCTTTCCTCGCGCCGTTCCGGGACGCTGGGGTCGAGGTCCTCACGATCGCAATCCCTCGGCGGGGCTATCTGCAAGAGCGGGCGGAGGTCGCGCGGCTGTGTCGCAGGCTGCGTCCCGACGTGGTCCACACACACGGGTATCGGGCGGATGTATTGGATGCGGCCATAGCGCGTGGCCTGGGCATTCCCGTGGTTTCGACCGTCCACGGTTTCACGGGTGGCGACAGGAGGAATCGCTTCTACGAATGGCTGCAGCGCCGCGCGCTGCGGCGGTTCGACGCCGTCGTAGCCGTTTCCCGCACGCTCGTGGACGACCTGGCCGCGAGCGGCGTGCCGCGCGAGCGGCTCCACTACGTGCAGAACGCGTGGTACCCCTCGGAGCCTCCCCTCGACCGGGGAGCGGCGTGTCGGGCGCTCGGGCTCGGAGTCGCACCCAATGGCTTTCGCGTGGGGTGGGTCGGGCGCTTGAGTGCGGAGAAAGGCCCGGACGTACTAGTCGAGGCCTTGCGGCAGCTGGAAGATCTTCCCGTGACGGTCTCGTTCGTGGGGGCCGGTCCACTGCGGCAGGCACTCGAAACCCGCGCCGCGTCTGTGGACGTTGTAGACCGGATCCGGTGGCACGGCCTCGTGCCTCGCGCCGGACGCTTGCTTCGAGCCTTCGAGGCGTTTGTGCTGACTTCTCGCTCGGAGGGGACACCGATTGCACTGTTTGAGGCGATGGCCGCTGAGGTGCCTATCATCGCCGCCGGTGTCGGAGGAGTCCCCGAGATGCTGTCGGCCAAGGAGGCCCTACTCGTGCCTCCAGACGATTCCCACGCGGTCGCCACGGCGCTCCGAGACGTGTTTCAGAATCCGGCCGCGGCCCGGCGACGGGCGCGCGCAGCTCGGGGACGGCTGGAGCGAGAATTCGGGCTCGCCGCCTGGCTCAGGTCGTACGAAGCCGTGTACCAAACCGTACGCTCCAAGAGCGGATCCCGGACGCGATGAGTGCCACGAAGGTCGTCCAGTTCCTCCGCCCAGGAGCCGAGTGTTCTGCTACGGGCGGCGACCTGAAACGCGGTCTCGAGCCCCGCGTCCTGATGCTGAACCCGTCGTTCTCCGCTCCGGGGTACATGCACAATCTCTGCAAAGCGCTGGTGGACGCGGGATGCGAAGTCGAGCTCTTCACGGGTCCGGCGTTCGGGCGCGCGAGCCGCTGCTGGCGGGAAATCACGTATACGCCACGGATCGCGTTTTATCGGCGGACGCAGCTGCCCACGTATCGGGCTGGGCGCCTGACGCGGCCGGTGTGGCTGTGCCTGCGCCTCGCTGGCCACCTCACGTCTCTTGCCCGCCTCACGGCGTCGCTGGGCCGGTATGATGTGCTGCATCTCCATTTCCCGCCCGCTCTCCCCGTGGACGCCCGGTGGTTGCAGTGGATTCGGGACCAAATCCCTATCGTGCATACTGTTCACAACCTGTGGCCGCACGGCTCCAGACGGAACGCACGGGACCGGCAGCGGCTCCGGCGACTGTACCACGCCTGCCACCACCTCATCGCGCATACGAAGGACACGGTCCGGGGCTTAATCGAGGAGTTCGGGGTCCCGCCCGAGCGCATCTCGCGCATTCCCCACGGCAACTTCCGGCAGTTTTGGAATCAGGAACGGGCTTCGGTGCCGGCGCTCGACGGGGCGGCGGAGCATACGCCCATCATCCTCATGTTTGGGGAGCTGCGGCCGTCGAAGCGCGCAGACGTGCTTCTACGCGCCGCAGCGACTCTTCGGGACCGGGGGTTGGTCTTCCGCGTCGTACTAGCCGGCGCACCGTTCGCCACCATTGAGCGCTATCGCGGTCTCGCGCGCGAACTCGACATCGAGGATCGCGTGATGTTCCACCTGCACTATATCGAGGAGCAGCAGGTACCGTCGTATTTCGAGGCCGCCTCGGTGGTCGCCCTACCCTATCGCGCCATCGACCAGAGCGGCGTCGCCATCGCCGCCATCACGATGGGCCGCGCGATCGTCGCGACGCGGATCGCCGGGCTCGCCGAGCTCGTGGAGCAGGGCGACTGCGGGCTCCTCGTGCCGGTGGACGACGTCGAGAGCCTGGCGGCAGCGCTCGAGCGCCTGCTCACCGACGGCGGCCTACGTCGCCGTTTCGAGGCAAACGCCCGGCGCTATGCCGAGACGGCGCTCGCGTGGGAACCCATCGCGGAGCGGACCATCGACGCCTATCGCAACGCCGGCGCGGCCATCCGCAGATTTGTTACATCCGATTTCGCCCCCACACAACACACGGAATGACACTCGACTTCTCCAGCACCTGATCAAGACCACACGAACTTGCTAATAACGACGATGAATCGCAACGCACCGCTCCGGCTTCTACTCGTTACAGATGGCAAAACGATTCCCAACTGGTTGTTCAAGTGCGTAGAAGACGTTAAGCGCTCCGGAACTGCAAAGTTCGTGCTGGTGTTGCAAGCGGCCTTCGAAGAGGACCGGGGGTCAGTTAGATTTGTTCAGCAATTGCGCCACGCCCTTTTCTTCTTGTACAAGCACGTAGATCGGTATTTGTTTCGCAGTTTTCTTGACGCCCTTGCACCAATCGATCTGCACTCCGGGCTCCCCAATTGTCGCGTTCTCAATGGGGCTGATCGTCGAGATGCTCTGGTGGGATCGCAACGGGTGAATACTCCATTAGCTCGCATGTTTCAAGAAGAGCGGATTGACGTGGTGTTGGATCCTTTTGCCTTAATGCCGGATGGGTGTTTAGACGAACTACCTAAGTATGGTGTTTGGAGCACAACGTTTGGTCAGAGCGACGACCCGAGAACGCAATCAACCCCAGCGTTTTGGGAGCTTATCGATGGGAGGCCAACCACGGAAGCCGGCCTCTGTGTCCACTGGAAGGGGTTCGACAAGAAGCGTGTGATTTATAGGTCTGTTGCCCCCACCGATCGTCGTTCACTGTCTCGCAGCCAAAATCATGTTTACTGGAAGATCGCCGGCGCTTTGGCGAGGAAGATTCGGTTGCTGTGGGAAGATGCGGACGCATTCGTCGAAACCCTCAAGGCGGCTGCGCCGGTTGAAGGTACAAAACGCCCGGCACTGCTTCCGGGTAATCCTGCCATGTTGCGGGCAGGGACCTTCTTAGTGGGACGTTACCTTTCTGACAAGTGGGTGAGCATGCTTTATCGTGAGCAATGGGCTTTGGCATATCAATACGGGGTAGGTGACCGACCAGTGATGGGAACCTTTCGGCAGTTGATTCCTCCAACGGATCGTTTTTGGGCCGATCCCTTTCCCATCCAAGTAGGGACGGACTATTACATATTTCACGAGGAATTGCGCTTTTCAACCGCTAAGGGATCCATTGTCTTGACCGTGGTTGATGATAGGGGAAATAGTGCCGCGCCCACTCCTATCCTCGAAAAGGATTATCACTTGTCCTATCCCTTTGTGTTCCAGTGGGATGGAGATTGGTTCATGATACCGGAGACGGGGGCACACCATCAAGTTGAACTGTATCGTTGCCTCAATTTTCCTTCGCAGTGGAAATTGGAACGCGTGCTCCTTTCTGGCCTGACAGCTTGGGACCCCACCCTAGCGTTCCTGTTTGGAAAATGGTGGTTGTTCGCAAGCATTCCTGCCTATGGTGCCGGGAGTTGGGATGAACTCCACCTATTCCATGCAGATTCACCATTAGGGCCGTGGACTCCGCATCGTAACAACCCCATAAAGAGCGACGTTCGCTCAGCCCGGCCGGCGGGGCGCATTTTCGAGAAGCATGGCCAGCTTTATAGACCGGCTCAAGACTGCTCCAATCGCTACGGGTATGCTGTTTCAATCAACCGCATCCTCCACCTAAGCCCAGAAAGCTATGAAGAAGTTGAGGTGGACAGAATTATTCCCGATTGGGCGCCGAACGTGGCGGGCGTGCACACGTTTAATCAGGTAGGTAACATGACCGTGATCGATTGTCTTGTTAGGAGAAGAAAGCGCTGGTGATGTCGGAGATTCTCGGTAAGAAGCAAAACGGGCGTGCTACCGCCTCGGGCCTTCCCAAACCTCGAGGCGTAGAAGGTCTGATGACCTAGACATCCATCATCTCCGGCCGTCGGGGGAGGACCTCGGGCGAGTCGCTGACGAGCGCCATCTGCGAGGCCCAGAGCTTCCGGAATGTCTTGCAGCTCGTGAGCAGCCGCGTGCGCGAGTCGAACCCGACCATCCGCCCCTGCTCGAGGACAATGATCCGATCGGCGTTGCGGAGCGTGGAGAAGCGGTGTGCGATCACGAAGGTGGTCCGGTGCCGCATCAGGCGCTCGATCGCGGCCTGCACCTTCGCCTCCGACACGGAATCGAGGCTGTTGGTCGCTTCGTCGAGGAACAGCAGCGGCGCGTTCTTCAAGAGCGCCGCCGCGACGCAGATCCGCTGCTTCTGCCCTCCCGACAACCCGCGAGCCTCGGGCCCGGTCCCGACGACCGTCTCGTAGCCGAACTCCATCTGGAGGATCTCGTCGTGCACGCCCGCGGCCTTCGCGGCGGCGACCACTTCGTCCAGCGTCGCCCCGGGTCGCCCCATGCGGATGTTGTTGGCGATCGTGTCGATGAAGAGAAATGGCTCTTGGAGCACGATCGAGCTCTGGCTCATGAGATCCCGGTGCCGGAGGTCACGCAGGTCAACGCCGTCGAACAGGATCGCGCCGTCCGTGGGGTCATAGAAGCGCAGTAGGAGCGACAGCAGCGTGGACTTGCCGGCACCCGTCGGTCCTACGATGCCGATCGTTTCGCCGCGATGGATCACGGCCGAGATGTCGCTGAGCGCGGGCTGGCCGTTGTAGGTGAACGACACGTTCCGGAGCTCAATCGTGGCCGGCCCCTCGTGCAGCGGCCGCGCGCCGGGCCGGTCCTGGATCTCCGGCACTGTGTTCAGGATCCGGTCGAGACGATCGAGATCTGGAATCGCCTGGCGGATGTATGAGTAGATGCTGAGCAATCCGAGAACGGGGGCGTAGATCGCCATCACGGCGAGGAGCAAGCCGAGCAGCGACTGCCACGGCATGCGCCCGGCGGCCACGTCCGCGCCGCCGATGACCAAGATGAGGATCAGACCAAAGCCCTCCACGCCGTCGAGCAGCAGGCGCGCGAGCCCTCCCGCGTGGATCTGCCGCAGCACGCTGCGCCACAACTGCTGGGAGACCTGTCGGGCACGTTCCAAGATCTGGCTCTCTCCGGCATTGACCTTGATCACTCGGATCCCCGAGGTCAGCTGGAGATAACTGTCCTGAAGCGAGACCCCCTGTTTTTGCTCTCGTCGTGCAGCCTCGGTGAGTCGCCGCCCCAGCCAATAGACCGGAACACACCCGAGCGGTGCGAAGAAGAGCCCGATAAGCGTGAGCTTCGCACTCATCGCCCAGGCCGCGACCATTAGCCCGGCGAGCTGCGAGAGGTAGAGCACCAGCTGGCCGAACTGGACCGTGACGAGGCGGACGGTCTTCGTGTCGTTGTAGGCGGTCATGACGAGATCGCCCCGGCTGCTCTTGTCAAAGAAGCTGACCGGAAGCGTCAACAGTTTCTCGAGCACCTCTCGCATCCACCGCAGCTCGACGCGGGAGGCCAGCCGGCCCGCGAGCACCTGAGCGGCATAGATCCCGGCGGCGCGCACGAACCAGATCGCGCACACGGCCAGGGCGCCCACGAGCAAGACGCGGCGGTTCATCCCCCCGGGCCCGTTGAGGATGATGAGCACTTGGCGCAGCGCCCACACCATGCCGCCCTGGAGCGTCCCCTGCGTGAGCGTCGCCACGAGGAAGGCGACGGCGAGTCCAGGATGCTGCCACAGCGAGCGCGCCCCGACCAGGAAGGCGGTGAACGTGGTATGCCTCGTGCCGCTGCTTGTCGTCATCGCATCACCCGTCTATTTGTCCACACTAGCGATCCTCTCCGCGAGCCTCGCAGCGGTTGCGAGACGAGTTCCGCGACACCATTCGCCGCACGCCGGTCACGCCCCCTCACGTCTGGTTCGCAGGAGGTTTCGCTCCACGACAAAGAGGCCCCGAAGAAAGCCAAGCGCTCTCCTCCGCTGTGCAGGCCGAATAAGGCTGTTCAGTGTTAGCCCGAGGGCAGTCCATTGGAGGGCAACGTAGTTCCACCAGCGCGCCTTGCGGACTCGAAGGACGTGATACATCATGGAAATGACCGTGGGGGCTATGACGCCCGCGTTAGCGCGCGAGACCTTTGAGACGTAATGAAGCACCCGGAGAGCCGGATCGACCCACAGTGGCCCGGTACGGCCAGCTACGAGGGACAAGTAAATATCCTCGCCTAGGCTGTAACCCTGCAGCCAGTCTACCGCCGCCAGTTCTGTCAGCGCTCGGCGCCGGAATGACATGTTGCAGCCGTCCAAATACTCGGTTTCGAACGGAGCTTGCGCGTCAATCCAGCGAGATATCGATGCGTTATAGCCACTCGGGGATAGGCGACCGGGGTGACCCGAGTCCATGCAAAAGACACTATCGAAGGCCCGCGAAGCGAAGCTGCGGCGCCGCAGCAGTGCGTCGACCCCGCCGATACCAGCCGCGTCTGGCCACTCGACATAGCGGCCGACCAGCCGGACCAAGTACTCAGGGCCAACCTCGACGTCGTCATCGAGGAAGAGGATGACCTCCCCAGCGGCCGCTGCGAGCGCTGCCAGGCGCGCGTTCAACAGCCCGTGTCGGTTAAGCATCCGGTGATATGCGAAGCGACCACCCCACGCTTCCGTCAAGCGACGCAGCTCGGTGACGAGGGACGGCTGCAATTCCCCGTCGTCCACCACTAGCAACTCCATGAACTGCGCGGCGGCCGGCCGCGCCACGCGCGTCACGGATCGCACGCACCGCTTGAGATCAGTGGGCCGGTTCCTTGTGCACACAGCAATGGTGAAGCCAGGTGTAGGGGACATTATGCTTGGCCTCGCGTCAACGACCCGACCGCTGTCAGTGTGGTGCTCGCCGCCCGTCGGGGTGTAGGCACGAAGGGCACAGTCACGCTCGGCAATTCCCAACCAAGAGTCAGCGGCGCCCGTGATCCAATTCCGACGCCACCTTCAAGATTGGCCGACACGTACTGCCGCCGTTCCCACTGGGGCGCGCACATCGAAGTCGCAATGATCACGGCCAGCGACCTCATCGCTCGACTACGGCCACGGGGCGACGGGCCGCCGCACGGGGCGTTCGCTGCAACGCTTTCGCGATGAGTATCGCAACACGCTCCCCCGCCCGCCCGTCAACGGGTCCGAGAAGCGCGTCGAGAGCCTCCCCGGACCGGGCGGGCTTTGCGGTGTGCATGTACGCGGCGCTCACTAGCCGCTGAACCTCCCTGGTCAGCTCCTCCAGTCCCCGCACCGCGGTGGCGATCCCAGCCTCAACGAAGTCCGCCGAGCCGGAGCGGCCTCCGAAATCTGCGATTATCACCGGCTTCCCCAGGAGCGCTGCCTCGAGGACGACGGTGGAGTGCTGAGTGACCAGCGCGTCGCACGCGCGCACGAGCCCGAAGCTGTCGCCCGCCCGATGCAGCGTCATGCGGTTGGACGCGTGCTCTCGCATGAGGCGCTCCCACAGGTCGCGCGGATCGGAGGGGTGCGGCCGCAGCATGACGTGAATGCCGGGCACGGCGAGAAGCGCGGAGAGGACGCCCCAAACATAGTCCGGGCCGTGCATCCATTGTGCGGCGAACAACACCGCGAACGTCGACGGGTCGAGGCCGAGCGCGGCCCGAGCAGTGCGCTGGTCGTCCGGCCCGGACCGCGCCAGGAAGTCATAGCGAGGCTGCCCGGTCACACGACATCGCTCCGGCGGAACGCCGTGGCGGACGAGCATCTGCACCAGGTGTTGGCTTGTGGCTGCCAGGCGGTCGGCCGTCAGCGACCACCACCACGGGACGTCCCCCGCCACCCCGTCCTGCACACTCAGGGACGGGATCCCGCGCCGACGGGCTAACTGCACGAAGGCTTGCGACTCCCACGCCTGGTCGGGGCCCACGACGACCACGTCCGGCTGCAGCAGCTCAAGCGCGGTGTCGGCTGCCCACAGGTGCCTAGCCTGAACGTCGAACGCCGACTCGTACAAGCGGCCGACGAGGCCCTCTATAAGCGGTGCTTCGCTGGAGACTTCCGACGCCGCCGGCGCAACGCGGCTGCGGATCTCTCGCGTCACGTCGCTCCACTGCGCGCGAAGCAGCCCCGCCTTGAACCCGAGGGCGCCCGGAGCCCCGCAGCGACAGACCGTGCCGCTGGATTCTCTGGCCCCGGTCGTGGGGGCGCAAAAGTCCAGCCGCATGACCGGTCCGATCCCAGCTTGCGCGAGGGCGCCCTCAACCGCGTCAAACGTCTGTGCCAGCGGCGTTGATTGGGAGACGATGAGCACACGGGGGCGCGCGCCGCCGGGTCCCTGCTCTCGGAGCAGCGCCGCCATGGCGCCGCGCGCCGCTTGCTCCGCCCTTCGATAACCAACGAAGCGCAACGCTGCAGACTTCGACCCAGCCCATCGGGTTAGCTCCAGGAGCCGCCGCGGCGGCCAGGTGGAAATTGTGTTCGCTCTGCCCGCGACCTGGCGCTCGAGGGCCCCGGCGAATCCCACGTCTGCCGAGACGATGTGGCAGGCCGTTACTGCACCTTCGCCAAGCAGATCGTCCAGAGCTGTGGAGAGGACGCCGAACGAGGCCAGGTACATCTGGATCGTCTCCAGGTTCAGCGCGCCCAAACTGACCCCGCAGACTTCCGGAAACACGTTCCCGGTCGGGCCGCGTATCAACTCGAACGACCGAGCGAACACCCGCTCGTGAATGTTGCGGAGCTGGCTCGAGGAGAGCCGATCCACCGCCCGGACCACGCGGGCTCCTGCAGGCCATCTAACGCCCGGCCCGTGTCCGGGCGGCACGTGGAGAAGCACCCGGGGCAGGCCGTCAGCGCGCCTGCCACGAGCTCCCAGGCGTCCAACTACTTGCCGAGCATGCCACTCCAGAACGCCCCGCGCGCGAACCCATGCGACGTCCACCACGACGAGCGAGGGTCCGGTAGGCCGCGCCCTAGTCAGCATGACCACTGCCTCCATTCACGGCGCCACACCTCTTGGGGAGACCGCAAGGATCCTCTCGGCGGTCCAGTCGCCAAGCTCGCTGCTGAGACCTTGCTCGGCAGCTTGCCCGCCGGCAGGTGAGAACCGATGGCAGCCTTCCGACATTCGACCTTCATTCGACCGCCTGTGCAGGTATTCCTCTGCCGCGCAGCCATGGCAAGCGGCTCGACTCGGCATGCTACGGGATGATCGCCGCTCTGGGAGCGCGCCGCATCGTCACTGCGACTGCTACGAACGCACCGTTCATACCCGAGAGCGGCTTGCTTTAAATCGCATGCCGACTTGCGGTTCGCTTGGGCCCTGAGCGCCCAGGTGCGGCGGGGTGTTGCCGCAGGCCGGCAGTCGTTGCATCTCCGCGACGGTCGGGAACGGAGGCAGAAGTGTCGGCGTAAGGTCCCTCCGCGGAAGTCGCTACGGGCCTCAAGGCGACACGGCTGGGGCGGGCAAGCTATTTGCACGGTGGGGGGGCGACAACTCATCTCCGGCACCTGCCGCGCAGGGGCACCGTAACGATCGCGAGCAAGTGGAACCACCACCTCTTCCCTTCCCTGTGGAGCCTGCGACCGTGAGGACAGTGATTGTCATTCCCGCTCGGGGAGGATCGAAGCGGCTCCCGTGGAAGAACCTCCTAGCGGTCAGGGGGGTGAGTCTCGTCGCCCGGGCCGTTGTGGCCGCCCGCGAGTTCGCAACAAGCACGTTGCACGGTCGTGCGAACATCATCGTGGACACCGATTCGCACGAGATCGCGGAAGAGGGGAGACGATGGGGCGCCGCAGTGCCGTTTCTCCGTCCTCCGGAACTAGCGGGTGATGCCACCTCGACAATTGAGAACGTTGTGTTCTTGCTGGAGCGACTCGCAGATCAGCTGCCGCCGACCGATGCCGTGGTGCTGCTGCAACCAACGTCCCCACTTCGGAGAGCAGAGGACATCACCCGCTGCTGGGCGAAGTTCGATCCGGCGAAGAGCCCCTCCGTGGTGTCGGTCACCGCCAGGTCTCATCCTGGGGAGCTGCTCGAACAGCGGGAGGAAGATGGTACGTTGCAGTGGGCGCCTGGGTTGCCTCAGCAAGCCGTGGCGCCGAGCTACTACGTCAACGGCGCCGTCTACATCACTACCCCAGCCTTTCTGCGGCACCACAGGGCGTTTGTCGTCCCCGGATGCACGCGCGGCGTGCCGCTACTCCCGCAGCGCTCCATCGACATCGATACGGCAGGGGACTTGGCGCTGGCTGACGCAATGCTAGCGCAGACCGAGACGCCTGTGGTGCACGTCGGAGATCGGCAGATCGGGGGGGGCGCGGATTGCTTCATTATCGCAGAAGCCGGCATCAATCATAACGGCGATGTCGACCTCGCTCATGGTTTGGTGGACGCGGCCGCTGAGGCCGGCGCGGACGCAGTCAAGTTCCAGACCTTCGATCCCGAACATGTCGTGTCCCGACGCGACGAATCGCTGCTGGCGATGGGGCGCAAACTCGCGCTTGCACCCGACGCCTTCGCGCAACTGCGGGCGCACGCGATTGCGCGCCACCTCATGTTCCTCTCCACGCCGTTCGACGCAGGCAGCGCGGACTTGCTCGATAGTATCGGCGTGCCCGCTTTCAAGATCCCGTCGGGTGAGATCACGAATCCGCCGTTCCTCGCCCACGTGGCCCGCAAGGGCAAGCCGATGCTCATCTCGACCGGGATGGCGAGCCTTCCAGAGGTGGTCGACGCCCTCGATATCGTCCGCGCGCATGGGAATCCCCCGGTTGCCTTGTTCCACTGTGTCTCCAACTACCCTGCGGCTCCCCAAGAGTGCAACCTGCGCGCGATGGGAACCATGCGATCATTGCTGCACGTCCCGGTGGGATGGAGTGATCACAGTGAAGGGATCACCCTGGGCGTCGCCGCCGTCGCGATGGGGGCGGAACTCCTAGAAAAACACGTCACCTTAGATCGTTCGCTCCCGGGCCCGGACCATCAGGCCTCCTTAGAGCCGGCTGAAGTGCGGGCGTTGGTGAAAGAGGTCCGCGCGACGCAGGCCGCGCTTGGGGACGGAGTGAAGGCACCTGCGACATCGGAACTCACCACCGCGCGCTGGGCGCGCCGCAGCCTGCATGCGGCCCGGGACCTCGAAGTGGGAGACGTCTTGGCGATGAGCGACCTCGTGCTGCTGCGTCCTGGGAGTGGCATTCCGGCCTCTCATGCAGGACCCTTGGTCGGCCGGCGGCTGAGAGCCCGGGTACCTGGGGGAGCTCTGTTGCGCGAGGCCGACCTTGAATAGCGCCCGCACGATCGCCGTTCTCACGACGGGTCGGCAGGATTACGGGATCCTGCGAAGCACGTTGCTGCTACTGCAGGAACACCCAACGCTCCGTCTCGTGCTGTGGGCAGGCGGCATGCACTTACAGGAGCGGTTCGGGCATTTCGTCGATCACGTCCGGCGAGATGGCTTTGAGATCGCGCAAGAGTTGCCTTTCGTCGGCGAGCCGCCGCATCCCGGCCGCGATGCCGCCGGCGCGCTGGACCAAGTCACGGGTGCGCTCGAACGACACCGGTGCGACGCGTTGCTGCTGGTGGGGGACCGTGCGGAGACGCTCGCAGCTGCCGTTGCCGCAACCATCGCCACCGTTCCCATCATCCACCTGTCCGGTGGCGAGGAATCGGAGGGCGCGATCGACAACGCCATGCGACACGCCATCACAAAGCTGAGCCATCTCCATCTTGTGAGCCACGAGGTGCACGCCCGACGCGTCCGCCAGATGGGGGAAGATCCAAGCACGGTGGTCGTAGTGGGGGCACCGGGGCTGGACAACCTGTACCGGACCGATCTGCCGACCCGCTGCGTACTCGAAAAGGAGCTCGGTTGTTCGTTAACGCCGCCGCTCGTCTTGGTCACACTGCATCCCACCACCCTGGGGGGAGATCCCCGATCCGAGGTCGAGGCCGTCGCTGGCGCGATGGAGACGGTGCCCGCGACCTACATCGTGACGCAAGCGAACGCGGACGCCGGCGGAGTCGTGATTCAGGACTACTGGCGCGAGTGGGCCCGCGGCCGCCACAATGTCGTCCTCGTGGATGGGCTCGGTGTGGCCCGATACTGGGGCCTCCTGCGCCTCGCTTCTGCGGTCTTGGGCAACTCGTCCAGTGGGCTCGCCGAGGCTCCGGCGGCGGGTGTACCGGTCGTCAATGTGGGCGATCGGCAGCAAGGCCGTCTCCGCGGAACGGGCGTCTCGGATGTCCCCGCGGAGCCGGGGGCTATCGCCGCCGCCTTGGGTCAGGCGATCAGGCTCGTGCGTGAGGGAAAAACGGCTGGGACTCATGCACCTTTTCCGTCAGGACCAGCCGCTCCCCGGATTGTCGCGGCGATCGCAAGCTGGGATCCACCGCGGCCGCCACGCAAGCGCTTTCACGAGGTCCAATGAGCCGGCGCGCGGTCATCCTGATCGGCGGCGGCGAGTACGCACGCGTGGTGGCGGACGCCCTCCGCTCGAATCCGGATGCGTTCGAGCTGATTGGTTTTGTCGATCCCAGCCCGGATGGCGGTATGGCATCACGGTTGCGGGCTCCTCATCTCGGCGATGATAGCGCTCTGGTCCGCTACCCGGACGCGCTGGCCGTCCTGGCCTTCGGGAGTTTGCGGCCCACTTCAGCCCGATGCGAGACCGTGGCACGACTGACGTCGACCGTCGGTGGATGGGCCACGGTCGTGCACCGGGACGCTCGAGTCGCGCCCGACGTGGCGGTCGGCGAGGGCACGGTGGTCGAGAGCGGGGCCGTGGTGCAGGTCGGCGCGCGCATCGGCGTACACTGCGTGATCAGTGCGTCAGCCGGCGTTGGGCATGACGTCGCGATCGGGGACTATGCGCAGGTGGGGGGACTGGTGGGCGGTGGAGCTTCGGTCGGCGCGCGCGCTTTTGTCGGGCTCGGGGCTCTCATACGAGACCACTGCACGGTCGGTGCTGACGCGTTTGTCGGCATGGGGGCGATCGTTGTCCGCGACGTGGCATCGGGAACGCAAGTCCTCCCAGGTGGCATTGGCATTCAAGGACCGCGGCAATGGAAGACTTCCTGAACGAGCGCCTCGCCAAGATGGTTGTTCGCCCTGACGGCACACTGTTGGAGGGGCTTCAGGCTATTAATGAGGGTCGTTGCGGGATCGCGTTCGTCTGCGACGCGGCCGGACGCGTAGTAGGCACAGTCGCCGACGGCGATATTCGCCGCGCCCTGCTCGCCGGCAAGACGCTCGACAGCCACTGTCTCAAGTCCACGATGCGGAGCGACTTTGTGGCGGTGGATCAGTCCCCCAGCCGAGCCGAAGTGCTCGACCTCATGCGGGCCCGTCAGATTGCTCAGGTGCCGGTGCTGGACGCCGAGGGACACTTGATCGGGCTCCATCTGATGCGCGAGCTGATCGGAAACGGCGAGCGGCGTAACTGGGCGCTCATTCTAGCCGGGGGGAAGGGCACGCGGCTGCGTCCGTTGACCGAGACGACCCCCAAGCCGATGATCACGGTGGCAGGCCGGCCGATCCTAGAGCGGTTGGTGCTGCACCTAGTTGGCTGGGGAGTCCGCCGCATCTTCCTGTCCGTGAACCACCTCGCCAAGGTCATCGAGGACCACTTCGGGGATGGCGCTCGGTTTGGGTGCACGATTGAGTACCTCCGAGAAGACGTTCCGCTGGGCACAGGCGGACCGCTCAGCCTGTTGCCCAACACTCCGGGCGAGCCCGTCCTGGTTATGAACGGCGATCTGGTCACTCAGATCAGCGTCGGCCGCTTGCTGGATTTTCACACGCGCGGCCGGTACAGCGCCACCGTTGGAGTCCGACCCTACACAGTCGAGATCCCCTTCGGTGTGGCCGAGGTCCACGACGGAGAGCTCGAGCAACTACGTGAGAAACCCACGATGGAGTTGTTGGTCAACGCAGGTATTTACGTATTGGCTCCAGAGGCGTTGGCGCTGGTGCCTCGCGGCCAGGCGTTTCCGATCACTGACCTGCTCACGCAGGTGCGGGTGCGCGGCTGTAGGGTTGGGGCCTTTCTCGTTGAAGACGAGTGGGCAGACATCGGACGCACGGAAGAACTACGGAAGGCGAGGGGGGCTGTATGACGTGGTCGGGGCGCCGCGTCCTCGTCACCGGCGCCGACGGCTTCATCGGAAGCCACCTGACTGAAGCGCTCGTGGAGGCAGGTGCTGCCGTCCGGGCCGTCTGCTTCTACAACAGCCAGGGCTCCTTAGGGTGGCTGGATACCATCGAGCCTGACGTGCGTGCTGCCCTGGACGTGCGATTGGGAGATATTCGCGACGCCCGGTTCGTCGAGGAGAGTTGTCGGGGCATGGAGGTCGTCTTCCACCTGGCGGCGTTGATCTCGATTCCGCATAGCTACCAGGCTCCCGAGTCGTTCGTCGATACCAACGTCCGCGGCACGCTCAACGTGCTCGAGGCGGTGCGACGCGCCCGGTGCGCCAGGCTGGTGCACACCTCTACCAGCGAGGTGTACGGCACGCCGGAGACGATACCGATTCGTGAATCGCATCCCTTGCGAGGGCAGTCGCCGTACAGCGCCACCAAGATAGCCGCCGACAAGCTGTGCGAGGCGTTCCGCTGCACCTATGACGTTCCGGTCGTCATCCTCCGCCCGTTCAACACGTTCGGGCCGCGGCAGTCCGCCCGGGCAGTCATTCCCACTATCCTGCTCCAGCTCCTCCGGCAGGCGCCACACATCACGCTCGGGAACCTGGAGCCGCGGCGAGACCTCACGTTCGTGTCCGATACGGTGGCCGGGTTTGTCGCCGCCGGCACGGCAGCGGGAATCGAGGGCGAGACGATCCACCTGGGCACCGGCCGCGCGGAATCGGTGCGGGATATTGTCGCAGCCGCGCAGCGCGTGTGCCAGCACGAAGCCAACGTTGTGGTGTGCCCGGAGCGAATCCGCCCGCGCCACAGCGAGGTGATGGTGCTGCAATCGGATCCGTCTCGCGCCACTGACCTACTCGGTTGGCAAGCGAAGGTCTCTCTTGACGAGGGGCTGCGGCGCACGGCGGAGTGGCTGCGCGCCCACCTGGACCGGTTTCCCGTCGATTATGCCATCTAGGACGGGCGGGCCGGGTCCCGCACCACGTGCCCATCCCATCCCCCTCTGCGTTCCCAACATTGGCGGGAACGAACGGCCCTACATAGAGGAGTGCCTCAACACGGGCTGGGTGTCGTCGGTCGGGCCGTTTGTCGAGCGCTTCGAGCGAGACTTCGCCGCCGCCTGTGGAGTGCCGTACGCCGTGGCCACGACGAGCGGCACAGCTGCGCTGCACACAGCGCTCCTGCTGGCCGGTGTGCAGCCGGGAGACGAGGTAATTCTGCCATCGTTGACCTTCATCGCCCCTGCCAATGCGGTCCGCTACGTCGGGGCTTGGCCGACGTTCATCGATGTGGATCAAGACTACTGGCAGCTCGACCCCGGCGAGCTGCGCGCTTTTCTGCGGGACGATTGTAGGGTGTCGCGGGGTGAGCTGCACAACCGCCACACGGGGCGGCGAGTCGTGGCGGTCCTGCCGGTGGACATTCTCGGGCACCCCTGTGATTTGCCGGCTATCCAGAAGATCACCGAGCAGTATGGACTGGCTATGGTTGAGGATGCTACAGAATCCTTGGGCGCCCTGTGCCGCGGCAAGCCGCTCGGACAGTGGAGCCGACTGACGTGCTTCAGCTTCAACGCGAACAAGGTAATGACGACGGGCGGGGGAGGGATGCTCGTCACGGACGACCCACAACTAGCGCAGCGCGCTCGCTACCTCACTACGCAAGCGAAAGACGACCCATTGGAATTCGTGCATCACGAAATCGGGTACAACTATCGGCTCACGAGTGTGCAGGCGGCGCTTGGTTGTGCCCAGCTCGAGCGCCTTCCGGCCTTTGTCGCCACGAAGCGCCGGATCGCGACACGGTATGCCGAGGCGTTGGAAGAACTGCCTGGTATCCAACCGATGAAAGAAGCGCCGTGGGCCACCGCGTCCTACTGGATGTACACGATCCTGGTGGATGCCGAGCGGTGCGGTACCGACAGTCGATCCTTGCGGAAGGCGCTGGCCGCTTCCAACATCGAGACCCGGCCCCTTTGGCAGCCGCTGCATCTCAGTCCGGCGCATCGTGAGAGCTTCGCCCGCTCCTGTCCGGTGGCCAGCCGGGTCAACCGGCTGGCGCTAAGCATCCCGTGCTCCACGAGTCTGACGGAAGAAGAGCAGCGCCGCGTGATCAGGGCGCTTCAACAGGAAGTTGCAGGTGATCGTCCGAATGTTGAGATACAGCCCGCAACAGGAGCGTAATCGACGATGCGAGCCGATCGACAGCATCGCGCAATTGTCGTCCCCCGCCACCACACGCTGCGCGCACGCAACAGTCGCAATCGGCAGACCGATCGGGACTAATGTGAACTCACTCAAGTCGTTGCGGCGCCACACGGCGCAGCCGGGCAAGGTACTTGCTGCCGGGTTAGACACCAACACCGGGTTGCCACATGACAGCCTCTTCGCTCGTCGACCGCTATCCGCTTTCCCCCATGCATTTCAGCCTGTTCTACTTCGCCAGCGGCGGGAGTGAACAGCGTGCGGACCAGTACCGCTTGTTATTGGACGGCGCGCGGTTCGCGGACCGTCACGGCTTCGCCGCCGTGTGGACGCCCGAGCGCCATTTCCACAGCTTCGGTGGTCTGTATCCCAACCCGTCGGTCAGCGCGGCAGCCATCGCTGCGATCACCGAGCGGATTCAGATCCGAGCTGGGAGTGTTGTGCTGCCGCTCCATCATCCCGTCCGGGTGACGGAAGAATGGGCAGTTGTCGATAACCTCTCCAACGGGCGGGTGGGGATATCCTTCGCCTCGGGATGGCAGCCCGAGGACTTCGTGCTGGCGCCCGGTAACTATGCCGAGCGCAAAGAGCTCATGTATCGGCACATCGAGACCGTGCGCAAGCTGTGGCGCGGGGAGACCCTCAGCTTTCCGGGCGTCACGGGAGCGCCAGTGGTCGTCCGTACCCTGCCCCGGCCAGTGCAGCCCGAGCTCCCGGTCTGGGTGACGAGCGCCGGAAGCACCGAGACGTACGAAGCGGCTGGCCGCATTGGCGCGAATCTGCTCACGCACCTCCTCGGGCAGACAGTCGAGGAGCTTCGTGACCGAATCGCGGCGTATCGGCGGAGCTGGGAGCAGCACGGACACCCTGGACGCGGACAGGTCACACTGATGCTGCACACGTTTGTCGGAGAAGACGACGACAGCGTGCGTGAGATCGTGAGGCAGCCGATGATCGAGTACCTACGGAGCTCGGTCAGCCTCATCAAGAACTTCGCCGGGGCGTGGGCGGAGCGGCGCCGGAAGGGGTCTGATGCGACGCCGGTGTCGGGGGATGAATTCCAGAACTTGAGCCGGGAGCACATGGAGGCGCTGCTCGCCTTCGCGTTCGAGCGCTACTTTGAGACCAGCGGCCTGTTCGGCGGCGCGGACACGTGCCTCCGGATGCTCGAACGGCTCAAGGCAATCGATGTGGATGAGCTAGCGTGTCTGATCGACTTCGGCGTCGACCCGGAGATCGTGCTAGGGCACTTGCCCCACCTGAACCGACTGAAGCAGCGCGTCAATGCCGCGCAGCCCGACGCCCCGAGCATTCCCGAGCGGATCCGTCAACACCGGGTGGACCCACATCCAATGCACGCCCTCCCAGGCCCGACTGCTGCTCGCGGAGGCGCCGACCCGGGACGCCCTGAGCACCCTGCGCACCGTGCTCGTCGGAGGTGAGGCGCTGACAGCAGATGTCGTGGCAGCGTTACAGGAGGCGCCCGCGGCCGACATCCTGAACATCTATCGACCGATCTCGACGCACGCCTGTATCCGACCGGCGACTTGCCGCGATATCGGGCCGATGGCACCGTGGAGTTCCTTGGTCGCATCGATCACCAGGTCAAGATCCGCGAGCATCGCATGGAGCCGGGAGAAATCGAGCACGCGCTCGCGAACCACGCCGCCGTGCGGGAAGCGGTGGTGGTGGCACGGTGAGGAAACGCCAGGCGACTTGCGCTTGATCGCCTATGTGGGCGGGAACTGGGGACCGACCCCGACGTCGAGTACCTTGCGGGACTTTCTCGCACGGAGTCTGCCCGCCGCGATGGTCCCCACCAGTTTCGTGGTTCTTGACGTGCTCCCCCGTACGGCCAATGGCAAGGTGGACCGTCATGCCCTGCCGAGTCCGGACCACGTGCGCTCCGATCGCACAGGGCCCGTGGCGGCCCCGCGCACGCCCATTGGAGCGACGCTGGTGGAGATCTGGAGGCGTGTCTTGCGGGTCGACCACGTGGGGATCGAGGACAGCTTCCTCGATCTGGGTGGAAACACTCTGTCGTCGATCCAGGTGGCCTTCGGCATCCGCAGTGCTTTCCAGATCGAGCTGCCGCTGGAAGACACTCTCACCGCCCCCACCTTGAGAGCTCTGGCTGGGCGAGTCGAGCAGAGCCTCCTCGAGGAAGCTGGAGACGCCAGGCTTGCCCCACCGCTGAGCGGAGTGGGAGACGTTGTCCGACGCCAGGCCGTGCTAGAGGAGGAGATGCGTGCGGCAGACCCCAATCCTGTCCAGTAACGGCGACGGAGACATACTTTAGATGCGCAGCGAGTCTGGCGAAGTAAGGTGTCAATGAGCAGAGGATCAGCAGGCGCCGGCCGCGCTTGTCACCATGAGTTCAGGTCGAACACCGCGCGCGGTCGAGTCGGAGTTCGCCAAGGCGCTCTAGTGAGGGCGAGAGGACGATGCGGTAGAGGCCTATGACGCGCTACTCGAGGAGATTCTACACTAGTATACGACAAGGCTCTCGTCAGTCTGCCATAGAAGTCGTTCCGCTGCTTCTGGACTGGGTCGCACCACGCTCTGTTATCGATGTTGGGTGCGGAGTCGGAACTTGGCTGTCGGTGTTCAGGGAGTTAGGTGTCGAGCAGGTGTGGGGGGTGGACGGGCCCTGGGTGGATCGGAAGCTCCTTGAAATTCCACACGACCGCTTCATTGTATCCGACCTGACCCAGCCTTTGCGCATGGATAGGCAGTTTGATCTGGTTCTCGCGCTCGAGGTCGCCGAACACCTTCCCGAAGCCTGCGCGGCAGTCTTTGTCAGCTCGCTAACAGGCCTCGGACCTGTAGTCGTCTTTTCGGCCGCCATACCGTTTCAGGGTGGCGATCGACATGTAAACGAGCAGTGGCCAGACTATTGGGCGAGCTTGTTCGAAAAGAGGGGCTATGTAGTGGTTGATTGCATCAGGAGCTCGATATGGAAGAACCCCAACGTAGAGTGGTGGTATTCGCAGAACGTCCTGCTGTACGTTCGTCGGGAGTCTCTGGAGAACCATGGGTTCCTCAAACGGCAACTTGACGCTACCTGCATCGGACCGCTTTCGATCGTCCATCCGAGGAAGTACCTGGCAGTGGCGGCTCCCAGAAGAATTGGGCTTCGGTGGTTCGCGTCAACCGTGCCACTGGTGCTGTGGTACGCGTGCGGCCGCGGTTTAACCGTGCTGCGTTCTAGGCTCAGGCGCTCGTGGAGAGTGCTAGCGGAGCGCATTCGTACTCGGTTATTGCGTGTCCTTCGAAGGGCGGAGCGTCCCCGAGACGGAAGCGGCGCTGCGCCTAGCTGACCCCATTGATGGAGCGGTGGATGAACTTGTGGTCCTCCAACAGCCGGGCGCTTGTGGATTGTGCGATGGGTCCTTTTTGTGGCACCGGTCACTTGTCCGGCCTAGCAAGGGCTGGAGACGGGCCGCTAGGTGTTAGCGGCGGATGCAAATGTCCCAGAATCGGCGGGGGAAAATGTCGCCCCCTCGATCCTGGGTCGCTCCTGAGGGCGGCGGCATCGTTGTTCCCGCGGTAGCTGCGGCGCGACCCATCCTCCAGGTTGTGCCTCCCCCGAGGCGGCGGAGGCGCGATGTACGGATGGGAGCAGCGTGTGCTTCTCAGACATTATCTCGAGCAGAGCCTCTCGATCACGGCGATCGCCGAGCAGGGGGGTGCGACCGCCGCACGATCCAGCGCTGGATGGCCGCCGGGCGGCTCGACCGCGACCCCGTCGGCATCCACTACGGGCCCCCGGTCAACGGTCGCCACGAAGCTCGACCAAGACAAGCCGCTGATCCGCGAGCGGCTCACGACCTACCCGGCCCTCACTTGGCCTTTGCGCTGTCCCCGTCGAACCGCCGGCACGTAGGCACTCCGACCTCGAAATCGTCAAAGTGATCGGTTCGCTGTTTCCCGAGAGCGTGCACACCGTGACGGCAGCAGGGGACGCAGACCCGCCGCCGCTGCCGCCGGACGAAGAGCTGTGCTTGCGCCGGTTTTACACACTGCGACGGGTTCGTCGGTGCCGCGGTGCCCGCGCGGGGGTAATCTGGGGGATTGGCGTCGATGTCGAGCGGGCGCACCCGCTCGGCCCAGAGGTGGTCAAGCTGATTTGCTCGGCGCAAGAGCGGGAGTGGAGTCGCGAGGTCGCGCCACCCGACTCCACTGATTGGCCAAAGCTGATCTTCAGCGCAAAGGAAGCGGCGTACAAGTGCCTCGCGCCCTGGTGCAAGAGAACATTCGGTTTCCACGACCTGGAGATCACGTTCCAACCCGCCGACGGCCGATTCGCCATTCGTTTTCTTGCGGAGGCACCCTTCCCCCACCCGGACCGCGTGCAGGTTGATGGACGTTTTGCCACATCGGCGACGCACGTCTTCACAGCAGTGCTCCTGACCGCCCATGGGATCGCCCGTGCCTGCAGCCGATCGGAACGCAAACAGGCAAAACCCAAGCGTGTTAATGGAGACCGTGACCCTGTCCCACAAGCTCGACGTCGCGGCGGCGGTTGTGGTGCTAGAGAGCTAAGCCTGCCCAGTGGCGGACCCCGTCCCGGGTCCGGCGGACGGCGCCGTGCGCGAGAAGGGCAGCACCGACCCCAGCGAGCACAAAAATCGCAGGCTGAGACAAGGTGAGGGCTACGGCTCCGCCCACCGTGAGCCGCCACCACGCACGCGGCGAAGTGGGCCCCTGCAGCACGGCGACCGCTAGGCCGAGGGAGCCGGCTTCACGCCGCACCCGGTGCGGCTGCTCCGAACGCGGAGGTATTGGGAGGACGCCACTCGGGAGCGTGGCAGAACGGCAACAGGCGGATGCTGCCGCCGCATGACATGAGGGCAGCGCGACGAGATTTGTCGCGTCCCGGCCCACGGACCTGTGGCGTCCGCGCATCTGTAGGCTCCCGCGCCATCGGGTGGGTTCGGAACGCCCTGCCCGCTAGCGGCCTA
Source organism: Candidatus Segetimicrobium genomatis (assembly GCA_005888595.1). GTDB lineage: Bacteria > Sysuimicrobiota > Sysuimicrobiia > Sysuimicrobiales > Kaftiobacteriaceae > Telluricultor. The sequence goes on along the minus strand of VBAL01000009.1, from coordinate 22,094 downwards.
TCCCACAGATCAGATAAAGCCATCGGCCAGTCAGCAAATCGGTACGTCTCTTGCCACGCTCTCTCAGGGGCGCCCGTTCGGCGTGCCAGGAGCGGGGTGAGAATGGGTCAAGGGAACCGGTGGGGATGGTCTGCCTGCCCAGCTAACGGGAATTGGGGGCGACAGAGGAGTACGCACGGGGATGGGTGAACGTCTGACGGCGGCCATCGCTGCCATCGCTACTCACTTGCCGGTCGGCGAGTTGACGAACGAAGATCTCGCGAGGGAGCTGAGCGACTGGACGCCCGAGAAGATTTTTGATAAGACGGGGATCCGCAGCAGGCGGGTCTCCGCCGAAGGGGAGTGCGCGTCGGACCTGGGTGTGGCAGCCGCCCAGCGGCTCTTCGAGAGCGGAGTGTGCGCCCCGAGCGCGGTTGACTTTCTCATCTTCTGCACGCAGACCCCAGACTACTTCCTGCCGGCTACTGCGTGCACGATGCAAACTCGGCTCGGATTGCGGACGAGCTGCGGCGCCGTGGACATCAACCAGGGGTGCTCCGGGTTCGTCTACGGGCTGGCGCTCGCCAAGAGCCTCGTGGAAGCCGGTACCGCGTCGTGCGTGCTGCTCGTGACCGCGGATACCTACACCAAGTTTCTACATCCGCGAGACCGCAGCGTCCGTGCGATCTTCGGAGACGGTGCAGCGGCGACCCTCGTCGTGCGCAGTCACGCGAACGAGGAGCTAATCGGACCCTTCGTCCTGGGCACCGATGGCAGGGGAGCGTGCCAGCTGATCGTTCCGGTCGGGGGGCTGCGACGGCAGCCCAGCCCAGAGACGGCGGTCGCCAGGGAGGCGGAAGGGGGCAACTGGCGGTCGGAGCAAAATCTCTTCATGAACGGGCCGGAGATTTTCAACTTTACGCTGAGCACGGTCCCCCTCGCAGTCGAGCAGCTACTGTCGAAGTCCAACGGCGGACCGCACGGAGTGGATTACTTCGTGTTTCATCAGGCGAACCGGTTTATGCTCGAGCGTCTCCGTAACAAGCTAAAGATCGCTCCCGAAAAGTTTTGTATTGATCTAGAGGACTGCGGCAACACTGTTTCCTCGACGATTCCGCTGGCGTTAGAGAGGGCGAGGCGCGGTGGGAGGATCACCAGCGGACACCGGGTCATGCTGGTAGGCTTCGGCGTCGGCTACTCCTGGGCGGCGGGTATGATCCGAGTCTCTTTCTAGTTGGGGTCGCTCATGGATGCTGACATTAGCACGAGTTTTCTCGCGAAATTGGCAGACGTATTTGAGGTGGACGCGACCACGCTCCAGTCAGGTCTTTCTTTGGCGGAGCGCTGGGACTCAGTGGCGGTCCTGGCGACGATGGCGCTGATCGACGAGCAGTTCGCCCTAACCGTTGCACCCGACGAGCTCACCCGCTGCACATCGGTGACTGAAGTGCTCGCCCTCGTTGATCAGAGGGTTGGTCTGCGGTCGCCAGGCCGGTGACGTGACCGCCGCGCGCTCGCTTGCGCTGGCAGGGCCCGATGCACCGGTAAGGTGCCTGGGAATCGATCTAGAGTCCATCGAGCGATTCAATCTGGTCATGAAGCCAGGTGGTCGCGCTTTCTTTGACCGAGTCTACACCTCTGGGGAGCGCGCGAGTACGAGCGGCAACCCTCTCCTGCTCGCCCTCTATTACACGGCGAAGGAGGCGGTGGCCAAGGCCCTAGGCACTGGCCTCGATCTGAGCGGCGCAGCCGCGGTGAGCGGTAGGGACATTGAGATTCGCTGGACGCCGGGAGAGGAACGACCCGCAGTGGCGTTGTGGCGCGGCGCTGCCGCGCGGGCCGAGCAGATGCACCTATCAGACGTCGTCGTGTGTTGGGAACATACTCCTCGGGTAGCCTGCGCAATCGCCGTCGGTACCGACTGTCCAGTGCTGCTCGCTTCGCTGGTGGCAGCGCTGCGGGAGGCGTTGGCCGCCCTCCCCCTCTCGGGGAGTGCTAAGTGCGCAAGCGACGACACACTCGTGGGCCTTTGACGATCGTGGAGCTCCAGATCTGATGCTCACGATCGTGATGTATCACTACGTCCGGGACCTCGCACGGACGCGGTTTCCAGAGATCCGCGGCCTCTCGACACATCGGTTCGAAGGGCAGCTGGACTATCTCACGAAGCACTACACCGTCTGCCGTCCCGACGAGGTCGTCGCAGCGGTACAGGGTGACACGGTGCTGCCACCCAACGCCTGCCTGCTGACCTTCGACGACGGATTGAAGGACCATTATACGACGGTCTTCCCGCGTCTCGAAGAGCGGGGGATTGCGGCCGTATTCTGCCCAGCGGTCCGGCCTGTTCAGGAGCACACCGTCCTCGATGTGCACATGATTCACTTCGTGTTAGCCAGCGTTCACGATCCCCGTCGCCTAGTTGATGAAGTGTTGAGTCTCGTGGAGGCCCATCGCTCAGCCGTGGCTCTTCCTGATCCTCTGACTCTGTATCGGATGGGTGCTGGCCCGGGTCGGTTCGATTCGCCCGACGTGACGTTTCTCAAGCGCCTGCTGCAGCGCGTGCTGCCACCGCGGGTTAGAGCGGACATCTGCCGAGCCCTGTTCCAGCGGTACGTGAGCGCCGATCTCCCGAGCTTTGCCGAGGAGTTGTACATGGACTTGGCGCAGTTGCGTTGCCTGGCTCGGTACGGCATGGCCATTGGTGGACACGGGTACGGGCATGACTGGCTCGAATCCTTGGCGCCGGCCGAGCAGCGTGAGGACATTCGGCAGACCATGTCTCTCCTCGAGGCCGTGATCGGACGCCGACCGACGAATTGGATCATGTCTTATCCCTATGGGAGTTATTCGAAGCACACGCTGGACCTGCTTCAGGAGGCTGGCTGCGCGGTGGGGCTCACCACCAGGGTCGGGCTGGTGCCTGACCTTTCCAGTCCATTGGAGCTGGCCCGCTTGGACACCAATGACCTGCCCTGTGCGGGCGATGCGCCCCTGAGCGAATGGACAAAGCGAGGTCGAGAGCCCGTGGAAGCTGGGGCAGCGCAGCCGCGCTGAGCCGGGGCGCGTCGACCCTGTGGGAGGATCTGTGACCGAGCCGAGCATTCGCACGGCTTTGTGTCGGGAACAAGACATCGCACCCCTGATGCGGTTCATTGACGCAGAGTGGCGCGCGGGCCACGTGCTGAGTCGTGACGAGCAACTGCTGCGCTGGCAATTCGATTGCAGTCTGGTGCCCGGCTGGCACGTCGCGGCACCGACGGTCATGCTGGCTTGGCTGGGCGACACGATCGTGGGGATGTTCGGTCTGACAGGGTGTGAGATGACGCTCGGAGGAACGGCGGGGTCCGCGGTGTGGCTATCGCACTGGTTCGCGAGCCCACTGTACCGTCGTCACAATGTTGCCTACGGGCTGCTGCGTGCCGTACTGGAGCTGGGGGTCGACGTTGTCGCGACGAACGGCGCGAACCCAATGGCCACCAAGTTACTGCGCGCCGTACAGTTCGAGACGGTCGGCGCAGTGCCCCGGTGGATCGGCGTAGTGAATGTCTCCTTGGCGGCTCGATTGCTCGCGGACTGCAACGAAGGGCTCGGTCTGGACGCCGCTGAGCGCTTCTGCGAACGCTACCGAGCAGAGATCCCTCCCGGTGGCCCCGTGGCGAGCGGAAGCACAGTGGAGGTGTTGCCGTGGCGAGACGAGCTCGGGACCGCGTGGGACCATTACTGGAAGGACCAAGTCGCCGGGACGATCGTGGGCACGGCACGCGATGCTCGGTTTGTCCGCTGGCGGTACGTGCACCACCCGCGCCTTCGCTACGAGGTTCGACTGGCCATGCGTCGCAATGATGGTAGTGTGATAGGTCTGACCGTGTTTCGGGTCGAGCAGGTTCGTGGCCGGACGGAAACAGTCATGCGGGTGGTGGAGTTTTTGGGGAATCCGGCAGCCCAGACGGCCCTGGCGCGCGCCACCCTCCAAGCCGCTAGGGAGCTCGGGGTCGCTTATGTGGACTTCTACTGCAGCTCCGCAACCGTGGCGCGAGGACTAGAGGAGGTGGGGTTCAGGCTGGAGAGTATGACTGATGACGAGCCTGCCTTCCCGACAAGACTGCAACCACTCGAGACGGGGCGCTTCTGCATGACGGCACTGATGCGGCTGCCATCCGCCATGCGCGGCCAGCTCAATGCTCTGGTCCGTTCAGGGCACCTGTACCTGACGAAGTCCGACGGTGACCAGGATCGTCCCAACTAGTGGCGCAGTTGAGATGCTCCTCCGGCCCTCTCAGGCCCGTAGGCACGAGGACCTCCTCCCCGCACCGTCGTTAGAACCGCACTTCGAGGCTGTCCCTTCCCAGATCGGGACGCCCCCCGCCCAGACAGCACCCGCAGGTCGAGCCATATCGTTGCGGGGGTAAGTCGACAAAATGTGGCCCGTACGCGCCATGGCGCATGCGCCTCGGCGTGCCCACCACATCATAACCATTTCCCCTGACGCGGGTTACGCACACGGGAGGTAAGCCACGGGCGCTGCCTCGCGGTACAGAACGTGATACATCGCCGGGGTGATGACAGCCGTTCCTGCTCCCGCGCAAACCCACGAGCCATGGCTCGGCAGCTGGCTATGGCCGCTGCGCGGTCTCTCCCAGAGGGTCCAGGCCCTTAGAGCACTTCCCCAGGCTGTCGCCCGAACCATCGACAGTCTCGCGGGTCACCGCGCCTCACGCCGCGTGATTCTTGGGGCGCTCGAATTCGGGATCGCGCTGCTCGCGGTGAACGGCGCGGTTCTAGTGGTCTATGGCGGCAGGTATCGCCAGTGGTTAAGTGGGCTACTCGCTGCGGTCGCGCTCTTCGTCGGTACGAAGGTCGTCTGTGGATTTGTCACTGGCGCGTTCGCCAGCCGGTGGCGCTACGTCAGCACCCACGACGCGCTCGTGATCGTTCGCTCGACACTGATCGCGGGCATCGCGGGGCTCGCCGGCGTCGAGGGGCTCGGTCTTGCGAGCGACGGCGTCCGGCTGGTCGTTGCCGACACCACCCTCTATCTGTTGCTCTCCTGTGGTATCCGGCTTTCGGCCCGCTCGCTACACGAATGGGAGCGTCGAGCAAGAACGGTTATCGGGAATCACCTCCGCCGCGCAGTGATCGTGGGCGCCGGGGAGGCGGGCGCGGTCTTCGTGAAACGGATTCTCGCCAGCCCTAAGATGCTGATGGACCCATCCGTCGTGGTGGACGACAATGCCAACCTGCACGGGAACCGGTTACACGGGGTTCCGATCGTGGGCCCGGTCAGCGAGCTGCCGGCGATCGCAGAGCGGTTCCGGGCGGACGAGATCATCATTGCGATCCCGTCGGCCACGACGGAGCAGATGGCGCACATTGTCGACACCTGCGTGGCGGCCAAGCTGCCGTTTCGGATCGCCCCCGATCCGGACGACATGCTGGGGACGCGCCAGGGGGCGAGTTGGTTGCGTGACGTGCAGCCAAGCGACCTGCTGGGGCGGGCTCAGGCAGAATTTGACGTCGTCAAGGTGCGGGCCGAGCTGCGCGGCGCGCGAGTGCTCGTCACTGGAGCGGCCGGGTCCATCGGTGCTGAGCTCGCTCGCCAATTGATCAAGGTCGAGCCGGAAGCGCTCTACCTCGTTGATCGCAACGAGAACGACCTCCATTACCTGTGCGAGGAGTTCCAACGCCATCAGATCACGCTTCCCTTCACCGGGGTCATTGAGGATGTGCGTGATCAGCGCCGGTTGACTCGGCTGCTAAGGGACGTCCAACCGACGCACGTCTTCCATGCGGCAGCGTTCAAGCACGTACCGCTAATGGAGTCCCACGCCGTCGCGGCGGTGGACAACAACATTCTTGGCACCTGGTCAGTGTTGCAGGCGGCCAGGGTCGCCGGCGTTCGCAAGGTAGTGTTAATCTCAAGCGACAAAGCTGTCCTCCCCAGCAACGTGATGGGAGCGACGAAGCGGTTCGCCGAGGTACTGGTCGCGGAAGCCACTCGCGGTTCGACGATGGACGGCATCATCGTGCGATTCGGCAACGTACTCGGCTCGAACGGAAGCGTCGTGCCATTGTTCCAGCGCCAGATCAGCGAAGGCGGGCCAGTCACGGTGACCAGCCGGGAGGCTACGCGCTATTTCATGACGCCCTCGGAGGCGAGTCAGCTCGTGCTCCAGGCGGCCTCGATGCCCGAGTCCGTCGGTAAGGTCGCGATCCTCGACATGGGTACCCCAGTGCGCATCTGGGACCTCGCCGAACGCATGGTCCGGATGAGCGGCCTGCGCCCTGGAGCGGACATCGCCATCGTAGAGACCGGACTCCGGCCAGGCGAGAAACTGCACGAGGAGCTCTGGTCGGAGAGCGAGGACGCGGCGCCGAGCAGCAACCCCAGAATCATGCTGGCTGAGGTAGGTTGCCTGAGCGAGCACGCCATGCCTCTGATCCCCCTAATTCGCGCGCTCGTGGAACTCGGCGACGATAGCGCCGTGGTCGAGCAGCTCGCTCGCTGGGTGGGCCTGACAAACCACACCGGGCTGCCCGGCCGCGCATCGCCACGCCGAAACAGGCGGACCCCAAGTACAGCAACCGCGGCGAGCATTGGCCTGACGGGTCGCCAACTGGCCGCCAGCGGACGCTGGGGCTAGGAGACCAAGTCGCGCGATCAAAAGGAGATCGCGGACTCGCTGCTCCCCCTCTTCCAGTCTCGACGAGTGGGGCACCTTGCACCAGAGAGGCGGCATCACGGCCAGAAAGCGGCAACCGCTCGCTAGCCTTCCGGGACTCCTCGCAGCCGCGCTGCTCGGCGTGGGTTGTCATGATGCCGCTAGTCCTGAGCGCCTCGGCCCCAGACATGACGCTACGGCAAGCCCCGTGATCGTGCGCATCGCCGGGCTCGGGCGCATCGGGACCCGGGCTGAGATGGCGTTCGACTTCGACGTGCGATCCGATCTGACTGGGAGACTCACGGTCTCCGATTACGGCGAGGGCAGAGCCGACGGGAGCGCCCCGACGCTGCGCGTGGATCCGACGGATGCCGGGACGGCGGTCACAGCGTTCCGGATGGCGTCGGGCGCCTGCAGCGACCCGAGTCGCGGGGCGGAGTTCGACGGAACCGGCCGGGAGGACACGGGAGCGCTAGTGGCTTTCACCGTGGTCGCGTGCGACAACGGGCCACCGGAGAACGGTCTGGACTTCTTCGGCATAGCCCTGCCGTCGGCGGGATTCAGCCGCTCCGGCTCCGTCACGAGCGGGGACATCGCCAGGTCGGCCGCTTCTTCCTCAGGGGATACGCTCGTTGTCTCGACCAGCACCTCCGGCTCGAACTTGGATGTGGACGGCTACACGGTCACCGTCGACGGCACGAATGCCCAGCTGAGCGCGACGAACGGCCGCGTCACCTTTACCGGCCTCGCCGCCGGTGATCACCCGGTTGCGCTCTCGGGGGTGGCGGCCAACTGCACGGTGAGCGGAGCCAACCCGCAGACGGTCTCGGTGCCCGCCGGCGGCGCAGCGAGCGCAACCTTCGCGGTGAGCTGCACAAGCGCGGTCCCGCGCGTTACCGGGCTCGGGCAGATCGGGGTGGGATCTCCCACGCCCGGGACGAACGTGCAGACCTTCGACTTCGACGTGCGGGCCGACCTGACGGGGCGGTTCACCGCCACCGATTACAGCGACGTGCAGCCGGATGGGAAGGTCGCCTCGCTGACCACGGATGCGTCGACGGACCCGGCGACGTCCGTCACGGCGTACCGCAACAGCTCGAGCGCTTGCAGCGACCGCAGCCGCGGGGTGGAATTCGACGCCGTCGGCAGGGAGCGCACGGGTGCCATCGTGAGCTACACCGTGGCGGTCTGCGACAACGGACCGGCTGGGAGCGGGATGGACTTGTGGAGCATCTTCCTCCCGTCGGAATCGTACGACCGCTCGGGCAACCTGACGAGCGGAGACATTGCCAAGTCGACTGCGCCCTCCTCAGAGGGCTCGCTCGCTGTCTCGACCAGCACGACCGGCTCGAACCTCGATCCGGACGGCTACATGGTGACGGTCGACGGGACCAATAGCCAGCCGATCGCGGTCAACGGCAGCGTCACCTTCACGGGCCTCTCGCCGAGCAGCCACGCCGTGGTCCTCTCCGGCGTGGCAGCGAACTGCACGGTGAGCGGGGGCAACTCCCAGACAGTCACGGTGCCCTCGGGCGGAACGGCGACGGCTGCCTTCGCCGTGAGCTGCGCGGCGATCACGGGGGACCTCACGGTCACGACCAGCACCTCAGGCTCATCCGTCCCCAGTGGCTACACGGTGACCGTGGACGAGACCACGAGGCAGGCGATCGGGATCAACAGCAGTGTCACGTTTGCGAACCTGGCGGCCGGCACGCACACCGTGGAACTCAGCGGAGTGGCCAGTAACTGCACAGTGAGCGGCGGCACGTCCCGCATGGTGACCGTGCCCTCGGGCGGGACGGCGACGGTCTCTTACTCCGTGGGTTGCATCACGCCCAACCAGCCGCCGACTGTGAACGCCGGGCCGGACGAGACAAGCTTGATCGGGCTCTTCTACACGGAAAGCGCATCGTTCAGTGATCCCGACAACAACGGGCCGTGGTCGTACACGATCACCTGGGGCGACGGTTCATCGACGACGGGCAGTACCTCGAGCCAGGGCACGATCAGCGCATCGCATACGTATCTCCTGTTCGGCAGCTACACGATCCGCGTGACGGTGACAGATAGCGCCGGCGTCTCCGGGTCGGACACGAAGGTGGTCACGTTCATATTGTGAGCGTTGCGAGCGCACCGGGCCGGCTTGGGATTACGTCCCCACCCCGGGGGCTTTTGCGACCTCCAGGCCGCTGCACACAAGCAACACCGACCTCTGCGATGCTAAGCGCTCACCCGCCGCACGCGCGCCGCAGATGCGCCCCCCGCGAGCTCGTTGTGTCAGGCCGCGTGGGGCGGCTCGCTTTTTGCGCTGAGCGTGCGAGAGCGTTGCTGCGCAGCATGGAACCTTCAGGAGGAAGCCTCATGGCACGCGCCGTTGGGCAGACTGGGTTGTCAGCGGCCTTCGCGATGCTGCTGGCCGCGACCGCGTGTACGGATCCCCAGAGTCCGAAGCCAGGTGGGGACCTTTTGTCGCAGACCAGCCCATTGACAGTCACTGTCACCACCACGGGCTCCGACATCCCCGCTGGCTATACTGTCTGGGTGGATGACTCCCAAAGCCAGCCCGTCGGGGCGAACGGAGTGGTCGCCTTCGTTCTGTCGGCGGGCAATCACGTAGTGGCCCTCTATGGAATCGCCTCGAACTGCAGGGTGATCGGTGGAGTCGACAACCCGAATAACCCGCGGTGGGTTTACGACTTCGACCCCATTGCGGGGAGCACGACCCACTCCGTCAGCTTCACCTTGAGCTGCGTGTCGCAGGGCGGCCTATTCGTTTCGGCCAACACCACCGGCGTGGACCTCCCGGCCAACGGCTACACGGTCACGGTAGACGGTGGGGCGAGCCAAGCCATCGCGACGAACGGCAGCGTCACGTTCACCGCGCTTACGGATGGCGGTCACTCGGTCACTCTGTCGGGCATCGCGGCGAACTGCACGGTGAGCGGGTCCAACTCGCAGACGGTTACCGTGCAGGGCGGCGCGACGGTGCCAGCGCCCTTCTCCGTGAGCTGCGTCCAGACCGGCAGTGGCAGCGGCAGCCTGACGGTCACGACTACGACAACCGGCTCATACGCCCCCAATGGCTACACCGTCACGGTCGATGGCACCTCAAGCCAACCGATCGCCACGAGCGGCAGCGTCACCTTCACCGTGCCGGCCGGCGATAACCCCGTCACGCTGTCGGGAGTGCCTTCGAACTGCACGGTGAGCACGGCGAATCCCCAGACCGTCACGGTGCCGGCGGGCGGGACGGGCACGACGAGCCTCTCCGTTACGTGCGGTGTACCGGTAGCGAGTGTCATTGGCAAAGGCCAGATGGGGATGGGATCTCCCACGCTCAGCAACAGCGTGCAGACGTTCGACTTCGCCGTGCGAGCCGATCTGACAGGGCGGTTCACGCTCACCGCTTACGACGACGTGCAACCGGATGGGCAAGCCGGCGCGATTACAACGGACCCGTCGACAGACCCCACGACGTCGTTCACAGCGTATCGCAACAGCTCGAACGCCTGCAGCGACCCGAGCCACGGGGTGGAGTTCGACGCCGTCGGCAGGGAGCGCACGGGTGCCGTCGTGAGCTACACGTTGCAGGTGTGCGACAACGGTCCAGCGGGGAGCGGCTTGGACTTCATCAGCTTCTGGCTCCCGTCGGAGGGATTCGGGCGGTCCGGCACCGTGACGAGCGGGGATATCGTGAAGCAGTGATCATGCGAGGGCCGCAGTCCGAGGAGTAGAGGAACGCCCGAGCGCCAGCGGCGGTCAACCGCCGCTGGCGCTTTGCAGTGTGGGGAGTGCTCGCAACGCGCGTTGACACGGCTCGGATAGGCCCGCACGGCCTCCCGCGGCAGCCGGTGGTGATGAATGCCCAGTACGGCGGGGGGGCACCATAAGAACAGGCTCGCAGGGCGGGGCGGCCCACCACAGCCTGTTGCGCTGGCGCCACGGCGACGCTCGGTCTGGGCGTTAGAGAACGGCTGTCACCCGTCGGTTGCTGCACTTGTCCCAGGCCGACGCGGTTACGCCTCTGGCACCGCCCATGCACAGGTCAGGCACGCGAATGCGAGCGGGACCTTGCGCACCAGACTCTTCAAGGAGCGAGCGTGAGCCACGGCATGGGCGGCGGCCCGTGGGGCTGGTGAGACGATGATCTCTCTGCTGCAGCACTGGGTGATGGGGCAGGCCGAGCGCCGCCCGGACGCCACCGCCCTCGTGATGGGCGGCGATCGGTTGACCTACGGGCAACTGGACACCTTGAGTAACCAGCTGGCGCGCACCCTGAAGGCCGCCGGGTGCGAGCGCGGCGACCGCGTCTGCTTTCTACTCCCTAAGTCTCCCCTCGCCATCGTGAGCATGCTGGGGATCTTGAAGGCGGACTGCATCTACATCCCGGTCGATCCGTCGAGCCCCGCGCCGCGAGTCGCGAAGATCGTACAGTCGGGAGGGCCACGGGTGATTCTGGCGGGTTCCAGCGCGGCTCCGCTGCTCGACGAGCTGCTATCGCACGAGCAGTTGGGGGGCACGACGGCGATCGGGTGGCTAGACCAGGGGCGGGGGCCGGCGGTCGGGGAGCACGTCGCGCCCAGATTCTCGCTCGAGGACGTCCGGCGCGCGGCAACCAGCCCCCTGGCCTTCCGCAACGAGGCGAGGGATCCTGCGCACATCTTGTTCACATCGGGCTCGACCGGCACGCCGAAAGGAGTCGTCATCACGCACGGCAGCGTGATCCGTTTCGTAGAGTGGGCGACGGGCTACTTCGGGCTCGGGCCTGCGGACCGGATGTCTGGTCATCCGCCGTTGCACTTCGATTTGTCGACGTTCGATGTATTCGGGACGTTCGCCGCCGGTGCCCAGATTCACCTCGTGCCACCCGACCTCAACTTGCTCCCCACCGCGCTGGCGCAGTTCATCCGTACCGCGGAGCTGACGCAGTGGTTTTCGGTGCCCTCGCTGCTCAGCTATCTCGCCAAGTTCGACGTGGTGAAGTTCAATGACTTCCCCACTTTGCGACGGCTGTTGTGGTGCGGCGAGGTCTTTCCAACGCCGGCCCTGCGGTACTGGATGACGCGGCTCCCCCACGTCAAGTTCACAAACCTGTACGGGCCCACCGAGACCACCATCGCCAGCAGCTACTACACGGTGCCGCACTGTCCGGAGGACGATCGAGCCGCGATCCCGATCGGCTCGCCCTGCGCAGGGGAGGAATTGCTCGTGCTGAACCAGCGGTTGGAGCGGGTGCCGCCGGGCGAGGTCGGGGACCTGTACATCCGGGGCGGGGGCCTGAGCCCGGGATACTGGAGAGACGCGGAGAAGACCCACGCCGCCTTCCTCCCCAATCCGTTCGCTTCCGATCCTGCGGATCGCATCTATCGAACCGGGGACCTCGCGAGCATCGGCGGAGACGGGCTGGTCTACTTCCTCGGCCGGGCCGACTCCCAGATCAAGAGTCGCGGCTATCGCATCGAGCTGGGCGAGATCGAGACCGCGTTGAACGCGCTGACTTGCCTGCGAGAGTGCGCCGTCGTCGCTGTGTCGACGGACGGCTTCGAGGGCACCGCGATCTGCTGTGCCTATGTCCCGTCGCCCGGGGTCGCGGTCACCCCCGGTGAGTTGCGCCATGCGCTGGCCAAGCTGCTGCCCGCTCCGATGCTGCCGTCTCGGTGGATGGCGTACGAGCGATTGCCGCGGAACGCGAACGGCAAATTCGACCGACGTCTGCTCCAGGAGGCATTTGCGAGCAATGAAACTGTTGCCGCTGGATAGCCCTGAGCTGATCGAGCTGGTGGCCAGCTGGCTCGGCAAGCCCGAGAATTACAAGTGGCTGGACTTCGGCAACGGCGTCCAGACGCTGACGCCTGTGACGCTGAGGATCATGACGCAACGGGAGATCCAGGTCATCCGGGCTTACACGGCGGATCACGGAGACGTGCCGGTGGGCGTGGTGGGCCTGACCAACGTGGATCGGAAGTTCAAGACGGCGTCGCTGTGGGCGGTGCTCGGCAGCAAGCGCCACGGTGGCAGCACAACGGAGGCGTGCAGCAAGATGCTCACCCTAGGATTCACCGAGCTGGGGCTTCAAGCCATCAACGCTTGGACCCTGGAGACGAACGTGCCGGCGCAGCGCGTGCTCGAGCGCCTCCACTTTAGGTACATCGGGCGGCAGCGGCAGTGTCACTGCATCGACGGTCGCCGGCTCGATCGCTTGCTCTTCGATCTGCTGGCCGCCGAACACAGGGACGTGTGACATGCCGGACTCCACGAACCTCGAGCGCCGGATTGCCGTCCTGTTCTCGGACAAGCTGAACGTGCAGGTTCCGTCGCTCGAGACGGACTTAATCGATACGGGGCTCGTCGACTCGCTCACGTTCGTCGAATTCCTGGCCCATCTGGAACAGGACTTCGGCGTTCACGTGTCGCTCGAGGATCTCGAGATCGATAACTTTCGGACTATCGCCAGCATCGCCCGCTTCGTGGCGACCAAATCTCGGAACGGCACCAAGCTCAGCCTTCGAGAATGACCACCGCCGCGGCCAGGCCCGGCTGATGGCTGAGGCTCACGTGAAGCTGTCGCACGCCCTTGCGGCGGGCCTCGGCCGCCGCTGATCCCGTCAGGCTCATGGTAGGGCTGCCACCGTCCGCCCGGACCACTTCGACCTGTTGAAACGAGATGCCGCGCGCCGAGCCGGTGCCCAGGGCTTTGAGCAGGGCCTCCTTGGCGGCGAAGCGGCCGGCCAGCGCTTGGGCCCGGTCAGCCCGCTCGGCGCACTCCGCCAGTTCGGCGGCGGTGTAGACTCGCTCCTCGAACCGCCGCCCGTGCAGGGCGAGCGCGCGCGCGATCCGCTCCGTCTCCACGACGTCGAGCCCCACTCCGAGGATCATCGGCCGCTCCTGACGACAGCAAGCTAACCAATCGCCCGCTCCAGCTCACGCGCGCAGCGCGCGATCCGTGCGTAGGTCTCCTCGAACACGGTGAGTGCCTGGTTCACCGGATCCCGGATCGTGCGCGGTTCCCGTGGTTCCGGGTCGAGGTCGCCCAACAGGAGGACGTCGCGCTCGGACCGCCCGAAGCGATCGCACACCTCGCGGCGCTGCACGGAGTCCATGACGATTATGAGATCGACCGCTCGGGCACCGTCCCCGGTCAGGGGTTGCGACCGGTGAGCGGAGAGATCGATGCCAAAGCGCGCCGCCGCCACGACCGCCTCGGGCGACGACCGTCGACCGGTTCCGGACAACCCGGCCGAGTCGACGCGCACACCGCGCACGGCAAGCGATGCGCGCAACAGCGCCGCGGCGAACGGGCTGCGGCACAGGTTGCCGTGACACACCACCAGCAGCGACGTCACACGAGGACGACGGCGCAGCGCCGCGAGCGCCGCGCGCCGGCGCAGCCCGTGGAGCACACGGGTGGGTACTTCGCGCAGCCGGCTCGCGAGCGCCACCTCGTTCACGTGAACGCTCGAATCCATTTTCCCTCGGCTTTGGCCAGTTGCAGGGCGCGAGCGGCATGCGCCAGGAGGTCATTCGCATCCACAGGCGTGTAGCGAACGTTGCCGACGGCGTCATACCCCGCCCGCAGCTCGGGGGTCGGCATGGCGCGACGGAACCGCTGGGCGAGCTTGACCGCTCCCACCGCGTCGGTGCCCGGCGCGACCACGGCGAACTCCCCCTGCCCCACTCGTCCGATCGCGTCCGAACGGCGCCCGCCGGCTTGAAACGTGCGCCCGACGAGCTGCAGCAGCTCGACCGACGGCTCGCCTTCGAGAACCGGCGCGAACACCACACAGGCGGCCGACGTGTTGTGGTGGGAGGCCTGGACGATCAGGTCGCGCGCCCGGCGTGCCAAGCCCGCCGGCGTATACAGGCCCGTCAGGTCGTCCACCATGTTGGCCCGGGGTAGGAGGTCGGCATCGATCTTGGCGCGGACGTACCGGTCCAGGGTCGGTAGCAGCTCGTCGGGGTCGAGCGGCAGCGGGAGCAGCTCCCAGATACCGACGCGCAGCGCGGCCTTATGGTCCTTGGGCGTCGGATGGCCCGGCGTCAAGAGGAGAATCGGCGTGCTCGTGCCGACCAGCGGATCGTCGCGCAGCGCGTGGCCCAGCTCGAGGCTGTCGCGGTCGGCGAGCCTGGCATCGAGCAGGATCACATCCGGACGCACGTCCCGGGCCCGCTCGAGTACCGGGGCGCCCGCATACAGGCGGAGCACGGAATAGCCTTCTTGGCCGAGGACGTTCTCCAGTTGCCGCAGATTCTGGTTCTGGTCGCTCGCGATGAGAACACGCGGCGGACGGGAGAGACCCTTCCGATTTGGCATGCGGCTCGGTACCGGTCAGGTGCCCGAACCTGCCCGGTCGAGAGCCTCCGTTAGGAGGCCTGCGGCGCCCAAGCGCGACATACCGGTGCCATATGGGACGTTTGCCGTGGTGGCGGCCCGCGGGGAGCGAAGCCACCACGTGGCGCCCGCAGCGCTCGCTCTCCGAGCACGTCGAGCCATGCCGCAGTGGTCAACACAATTTGGCTCGCTCCCCGCAGCCGCACGCCACTTCGTGCAAGCTGGATGCCACGGGTAGGCCAGCCCATCAGCCTTGTGGTACTGAGACTTACGCGAGCGCCGGTCGCCGCGTGGGTGCGACGGTGGAGCCCCCACTCAACATGCGGCCCGGTCGCCACAGGCTTACCCGCTCGCTACGCGCTCCAACATTTCGCGCAGTTCCTCCAGACTGAAAGGTTTGCGAAGGACGGGGCGCTCGGAGCGCTGCAGCGCGTCGCGAGTTTGCGGCGAGATCGAGTCCCCGGTCGTGAACACGATACGACGCTCCTGGCCCCGTCCCGCGAGTCGCAGCCGCTCGAACAGATCGAAGCCCGTGTGGTCTTCGTCCAGGTGCACGTCCAGCAGCACGGCGTCGAAGCGCGCGCCCGGCGCGGCGAGGTGTTGCGCGGCGCTCGCGAAGTCGGCGACGCTCGTCACTTCGTGTCCCAGGCGCTTCGCGAGCAGGACCATGCCCCGGCGCACACCTTCCTCATCGTCCACCACGAACACCGAGAGAGGGCGCGCGGCGGGTTGGAACGGTGTCGGCGCCGGGGAGGCGGCGGGGGCCGTGTCCATCGGCAGCTCGAACGAGAGCCGGGCACCGCCGCCTTCGACGTTCTGTATCCACATCCGTCCCCCCATGGTCCGGACCAGACCGAAGCTGATCGCGAGGCCCAGACCCGTGCCCTGCTCGCCCTTCGTCGTGAAGAACGGCTCGAACACGCGCTCCAGCAGCTCGGGGGGCACGCCGGGCCCCGTGTCGTCCACCGTCACCAGCACGTGATGATCGGTGCGTCCGGCGGCGATCGTGATCTGGCCGGGACGACCTGTGCCGTCGATCGCCTGGCGGGCGTTGACGACCGCGTTGAGGAACACCTGCTGCAGCTCCTGGGGGTCGCCGGTGACGACGGGCAGATCGTCAGGGAGGGAGACGACGACGCGGACGCGGGCCTTCTTGAACGCGCTGCGCTGCAGCGCGAGCACGCGCTCCACGATCTCCGCGAGATCGACCGCCACCTCCATGCGCGGCCGCTGGCGGGCGAAATCGAGCAGCGTCCGGACGATCCGGCCGGCCCGCATCGCCTCGCAGCGGATGATCTCGGCACTCTCCTTGAGGTCCGTCTGCTGCGGCGGATCCACCGCGAGCAGCTCAGCGAACGCCGCGATCGCGGCGAGCGGATTGTTCAGCTCGTGCGCCACCCCGGACACCAGCGCGCCGAGCTGCGACAGCCGGTCGGCCTGCAGCAGCCGCCGCTGGAGCAGCAGCTCGCGCGACACGTCTACGGCCACAAGCAGCAGCGTCGGCGCCGCGCGAGCGGGATCCACGTTCACGACCACGGCGTGCACGTCGCGGGCCGGCTCGCCCGCGAACTCGACGGTGAACCGCAGCTCCTGCCGCCGGGTGATTGCGTCGCGCAGCCCCGCCGCGAGCGGCGCCCGCTGCGCCGCGGGTGCCCAGTCGGCGAGCGCGCGCCCCCGCAGCGCCAGCACCTCCGACACGCCCAGTAGCCTCGCGCCCTCCGGGTTGGCATCGAGGATCTGGCCGTCCGCGGCGAGCACCAGCGCGGGCGTGGGCAGCGAAGCGAACAGCTGGACGTAGAGGCGCCGCTCCGTCTCGAACGCGTCGACGAGCTGTGCCGCCCGAGACTCCGGCGGCAGCTCCTCGCGCACCTGCCGGAACGCCATGACCAGATGGTTGCGGGGCCCCCGCGTCACTCGGGTCTCGAACACCAGCGCAGGGAATTCCGGGCGAGCCGGGGCGAGAATCGTCCGGGGTTGGCCGTCGGCCAGCACGTCCTGCAGCACCTGTTCGACGTGGGTCCCCCTCGCCGTCGGAAAGGCGACCCAGAAGGTTCGGCCCAGCACCCGATCCGCGGTGAGCCCCGTGATCCGGCAGGCCGCCGCGGACCATTGGGCGATCGTCCAGTCGGGAGCGATCACCACCACGCCCAGATCGAGAGTGTCGAGCAGCGCTTGTGCGTCCACGTGATGCGGCGTCCCCCTAAAATGAATGCCCCGTTGGCCAATCGCGGGCGCAACGGGGCCAGGACTTGCCTGACTGCCCCCTACGGTGCGCAATACCCGCGTGCGAGTCAAGCGTCGCGGCGACGCAACAACTGGGCTGGCGTAGCCGCCGTCACCGTCGGCCTGTACCTTTCGCCCCTACCGTGCCGTTCCCCATTAGGAGGCGTCTGATGGCGGCTATCTCGGTCGAGCGACTGGTCCAGGAGCTGGAGAAGCTGAAGCAGCAGATGGACGCCGACGCGCTGCAACCCGGCGACTACGACCAGCGCCTCGCGCGCGTGATTCGCGAGCTCCGCGAGCGCAAGCTCGACGCCGATCGCCCGGCCATCTCCGCGGCACTCGCGGACGCGCTGCGGCGCGAGATCATTACGCCGGCGGTGAAGACACACATCGAGAAACGACTCGGGCTCACGTCCTGAGCAGCGCGAGCACCCCGATCACGGCGATCACGAGACCCAACGCCACCTTCACCGCCGCCGCGGCGCCACGCCCCAGCACTGCTCCCCAACCCGCGCTCACCGCGACGCCCGCCCGCGCGCTGCGCGTGTACTCGAGTAGCGCGGCTCCGACGAAGGATCCCACGAACGCCCCGATGACGCTGCCCACGATCGGGATGGGCACGCCGATCGCGGCCCCCACGAGGCCACCCACCAGGGCGCCCCACCCTGCCCGGCGCGAGCCGCCGTAGCGCTCGGCGAACCGGAAGCCGAACCACCACTCGATCACCTCCCCGAGCAGCGCCAGACCGGCGACCAGCGCCAAGATGCCCATGCCCACCGACCGAAAGGCGGTGAGCCAACCGTAGCCGAGCACGCCGAGCACCATGAGCCACAAGCCGGGCAGCCCGAGGGGGACGAGCACCAGCCCCACGACGCAACAGGCGAGGAGGAGTACGGTCGGAACCACGTGACTCATGGCGCGATCCGGGAAAGGAGTGGGGGCAGGAAGCCTTACGCCGCTCCTGCCCCCGCTGTTCCGTTCCCGGTACGGGCCGCTACTGGCAGGGTGCGTGCAGCTGGATGTTGCCGCCGTCGAGTGACCCCTTCGCGCCGTAGCCGTTCGACAGGCTGAGCGCGAAGTAGTCGTTGCGTCCGGGCTCGCCGTTGTCGGTCACATCGACCTTGTACGTAAATCCCCCCTGGCCGTTTATCTCGGCCGTGCCCTCGATGTGCCGGGTCACGGCGTCAGTCACGCTGTAGGCGGTCACGCCGGTGCCCTTCACCTGCGGGCCGTTCGGGCCGTGATCGTTGTAGACCAAATGGCCCCAGAGCGCGCTCTGTTTGATCCCGCCGGCGACGCCAAAGTTCGCCTTGGCCCCGGACGGGGTGATCCACCCACCCCCTGTCACGAAGTCGCCGCCGCTGCAGCCGGCCGGCGGCGGGCCGGCCTCACACATGATGTCCGCGTGCGCCGACGAGATGACGACATCGGTAATGTCGTCTACCTTGACGTGCAGCGCGTTGACGGTGATGTCCCCCGGGCGGTCACTGGTCTGCTCATTGATGATCAGCACGGCGCCGCCCAGCAACGAGATGGTTTGGTTGGGCTCACCGGAGACGGTGATCGTCTGGCTGTTGACGATCAACGTGGCGATGTCCGAGCTGCCGCTCGCCGTCGCGCCGTTGTCGGTGCACATGGCCGTCGCGCGCGCCTCCAGAAAGCCCGCCGAGATGGTGTTCCCGGCGACCGTGAGCGTGACATTGGCCACCGCTGCCTCGGACCGGCTGGCGTTGCCCTGGCCCACGGTGGTGGCGTGCACGACTTCCGCTGTGAGCAGCCCGGGGACGCTCGCGTTCAAGAGCGATGCCTCCTCCGCCCCACCGGATGACGGCAGAGGACCGGTGTCGCCGAGCTTCGTCGACACGCCGAGCACCTTGGCTTGCACGACTGTGGCGCGACCGCTGTAACCGGTCGCGTGGGTGGCTGCGGACCCACCCGCCCAAAACGCGGGCGCCACCGGATTGGGGCGCTCCGAGCAGGCGAGCGCGAGCGCTACGGCCACGAGCACGCTCGCACCGAGTACGGGTTTCCGTGGAATCGCCATAGTGTCCTTCTTTGCGAGAGAAGTGGATGGGAACGCGAACATCTCGCATAAGAGGCAAGGCAGGTGCCGCGTTGTGGCGTCAGCGCAGCCGTGCGGCTCGCGGGCGGGTTGGAGCGGAGTGGCGCATCAATGTTGGGCCCGCCGGCCTCGTGGGGCGACGCGATTCGCGGCCCGCAGCAGGCAAAGAGTCCGACGCGCCGCGTCAGAGTCCGGCGGAGCGCTGCGTCGTCGTTTTCCGACGCCGCGGCTGCCGCGTTGCTCCGAGCACCAGGTGGTGCTCGATCGCGTAGCGAATGATGTCCGCGTTGCCGCGCAGCTTGAGCTTGTCGAGGATCCGACTGCGGTAGGTGCTCACCGTCTTAGGGCTCACGCCGAGCTCGGCGGCGATGTGCTTGAACGGAATCCCAGAGCCGAACAGGCACAGCACCTGGTATTCCCGATCCGAGAGAGCCTCGTGCCCCCGCTTCTTGCCACCGTGCAGACCGGAGATCAGCACCGCGGCCAGTGAGGGGCTCACGTACGATGCGCCGCCTGCGACCTGCCGGATCGCGTCGAGCAGCTGGCGGCGCGAGTAGTCCTTGGTGAGGTAGCCGGCCGCGCCGGTTCCCAAGATGCGCAGGGCATCGGGGTCTTCGCCTTCCACGTTCATCACCAGGATGCGACAGCTGGGGTGGCGCTGCTTCATCTCGCGGATGAGCGCGAGGGTCTTCCGATCCCCGAGGAACAGGTCCAGGAGTAGCACGTCTGGATCGGCCGCCCGGTCGAGCACCTGTTCGAGCGTGGCCGCCTCGCCGACTACCCGCATCCCCGGCTCCGTGACGATGCGCTTGAGGCCCTCGCGCACGACGAGGCGGTCGGCGGCGACGAGGAGCTTGATCACCGCGGGCGCGGGGTGGAGCGGCGCTGGGGACGGCATCGCGAGTGCCCTCGACTCCGCACAAAAAAAGGGACCCCGTTGAGCCGTTCGCGGGCGCAACGGGGCCGTGAGATAGTGCTGATTCCTCAGGATAACAGGGGGGGGAGCGCCGCCGTCAAGTGGGACATTCAGCCGCAATTTGTGTGAGATCGGTCACTGAGGGAGAAGCCACCGAACCGGCCGCCTTACCCCTGCTTGCGTTTGCGGTACGCCGCGACCGCGATACCGGCGACGAGGCAGAAGGCCGCTCCCGTCAGGATGAGCATGCCGCCCACCAGTGCACCCATGCTCACGCGAGTGTCGCTCGGCGGCGTTACGGCGCCGGCAGGCGCTGGTGCATCAGACGGAACGCGTCCGGCCAGACGTGATCCATCATAAACAGCGCGAAGATGAGGTAGGGGATGAGACTCCAGAACAGGCTGGCGCGCTCGTACCTCAGATGCATGAAGTACATCACCCCCAGCGCCGCCGCGATGAACGCGAGCACCAGGAGGAACGCGAGCAGCCTGCCCGCCGGCAGGTGCTGGTACGTCAACAGCACCTCGATGGCCACAATGAGGATCAACCCGATCCAGACGACCACGTATCGTTTCATGCCGGCACTGTGCCGCGCCTCGGCCATGGCCTGCCCTTTCGTTCGAGTTGTCCTTCAGCGGACGTTCATCAGATAGACCAGCGGGAAGACGAACAGCTGCACCAAATTGACAAAATGCCAGTAGAGGCCGGTCGTCTCGACGTGCCCGGCGTCCAGCCGATCGCGGTTGAATCCGCTGGCGATGACGGCGATCGCGACCACACCGGCAATCACGTGCAGCAGGTGCAGTCCCGTGATGCCGAAGAACGTCGCCCCAAAGAGGACCGACCCGCCCAGGGGATTGCGCGACAGCCGCCACCCTGCAGCGATCATGCCGGACCACTCGCGCAGCAGCAGCAAGACGAACACGAGTCCCAGCGCCATGGTGACGCCGAGCCAGCGCACACCGGCGGATTTCCGGCCCGCTTGGGCAGATTGCACCGCGCCTATCATGGTCAGGCTGCTGGTGAGCAGCGCGACGGTCATCGCGATGCCGTTCGCGATCGTCGGCCAGAACTCGAAGGGCCTCGTCCAGTCGGGATTCGCTACGCGGAGATAGCCATAGGCAAACAGGATCGCGCCGAATGTCGCCGCGTCGGCGATGATGAACAACCAGATCGCCAGCTTCTTGGACTGAATGCCGTAGGGAGACTCCTCCATCAAGGCTCCCGGTCGGGCTCCCATGGTCATCGCAGACTCGCCCACAACGCCTCCCCTCGTCCCAGCAGCCGATTACACCCGAATAATCAGGATCAGGAGCAGGTACAGCCACAGTACGTCCATAAAGTGCCAATACAGCGTGGCCGCACCGAGCGCGGTCATGGGCGCGGGAACGACCCGACGGATTCGCCGCAGCACGTACAGCAACCCCGCGAGGCCACCCAGCACGTGGAGCCCATGCAGGGCGGTGAAGACGTAGAAAAACGCGCTGCTGGGGCTCGTCGCGAGGAACAGTCCCTGCGCGGCGAGCTGGCGCCACGCCAGGATCTGCCCGGTGACGAACAGCAGTCCGAGACCGAGGGTGACGTACAGCCCCGGGAGACCGTCTCGTACCGAGACAGCAGTGATCCGCCGCCGCGCCGCGGCGAGGGTGAAGCTCGAGGCGAGGAGGACCAGGGTGTTGAGGTAGAGGATCGGCGGCAGCCGAAAATGCTGCCAGTCCGGGGCCGCGCTCGCCCGCACCACCATGGCACTGGTGAGCGCCGCAAACGACATCGAAATGGTCGCGATCGCGACCCAGACACCCGTTTCGGCCGGTTTGGGCTCCGGCCCGCGCGTTGCCACCGGTCGCGGCGGCGCGACCGACGGCGGCACGTTCGGGGGCGACGCGACTGTCGTCATGGCCGATCAGTGCAGCCGGGCCGGGG